>SYOX01000166.1 GCA_005804885.1 Pseudomonadota bacterium | reverse complement strand
GCGGCCGAGGCGCTCGCGCACGCCCGCGAGGCCCTTGAGGCCGAGCCCGACGCGCCGGCGCGCGCCGAGGCGCTCGTCCGCGTCGGCGCGCACCTGGGCGCCAACCTCGTCTGGTCCGGCGAGGTCGCGCGCGGCGAGGAGGCCTTCGAGCGCGTGCTGGCGCCGATGGGCTTGTCGCTGGCGCGATCCTACGGGCAAAGCTTGAGGGTTATCGCGGGGTTGCAGCTCTTGCTGCTCTTCTGGTCGTCGCTGCCCGAGAGCTGGGGGCGGCGCCCGCAGCGGGACGAGGATCGCCTCAGGGGGTCGGTCTTCCACCTGCTGATGCTCAGCGTCGCGTCGACCCGCAATGTGCACGGCGCCGAGTACAACACCCGGCTTCAGCTCCTCGTCAGGCGGCTGGAGGGCGGCGACGCGCGTCGGCGCGGGCTCCTGATGTCCGGGACGGTGACGGCCTACACGCGCGCGCGCTCGGCCGCCGCGATGGCCAGGGCCGACGCGATGGCCGAGCAGGCCCTGGGGATGTCCGACGATCCGCTGCACAGGGCCGACGCGATGGCGCTGCGGGGGACGATCCACCTCAACGCTGCGCGCTGGCCCGAGGCTGCCGTGGCCTTCGAGGCCGCGCTGGCGGCCTACCGCGATCAGGGCGCGCACCGCCGGCCCGAGTGCATGAACATCCAGGTCTCGCTGCTGCTGGCAGTAGATTATGCCGGCGAGGTCCAGAGGACGGAGTTGTTGGCGCGGCGGATGATGTTCGACGAGGACTTCGTGATCTGGCGCTACAGCCACGCGGCGGCGGTGCTGTCGCGGCTGCTCGTGGATCAGGGGCGGCTCGGCGAGGCGCGGGAGGTGCTCGGCGCCTGGGGCCGGCTCGTGCCCGAGCGGCCGACGACCTACATGCGCCACCAGCACTTGATCGGCGGCCACCACCTGGCGGTCGCCGAGGGCCGCTTCGCCGAAGTCCTCGACGCGATGGTCGCGCTCGAAGGGGAGATCAGCCGGTCCGGCTTCCGCTGGCTGGCGCTGAGCGCGGCCTCCTGGGATCACCCTTGCGTCGAGGCCGCCATCGGCGCCGGGCGCGGCGGCGCGCTGCCCCCTGCGTCCGGCGCCCGCGCCCGCAAGGCCGCCCAGAGCATGGCCCGCCAGTGCCCGGACTTCATGCGCTGCGTGGGCCTGCGCGGCGTCGCCCTGCTCGACGCCGCCGCGGGGCGCGCCCGGCCCGCCCAGGAGGCCCTCGTCGAGGCGCTTCGGATCAGCGCCGATCCGTCCACGCCGCCCCGACACCGCTGGCTCGTGCTGCGCGCCGCCGAGGATCTCGGCCGCCTCGACGACGCCATGGCCTCCGAGATCGACGCGATCGAGCGGCGCCACATGTTCAAGAAACCCAACAAAATAAAACAATAACAAACACTTACAACAACACTCGGGCTGCACGGGGGCGGGCGTCGGGCTGGAGGGCTGATGGGTTTGACTCCCGTCGGTCCCTCAAACCCATCAGCCCTCCAGGGCTTGGCAAGGGGGCCAAAGTGGCCCAGGATTCGCGGCAGGGCACCCCGGCGCGGGCGATCGGGGCTCTGACGCGGGCGCGGCGCCCGCCGCAGCGAGGATCAGGTCGATGAAGTCGGTGGTTGTCTTCTTGGGGGCGGGTTGTGTCCTGTTGAGCGGCTGTTTCTTGAGCGGGTGCAGCGCGGATCTCCAGACCCGGCTTGGGGCCGAGGGGGAGGTGTGCGCCGCGGACGAGGACTGCCGCGCCGAGCTCCTGTGCGAGGAGGGGCTGTGTGTGGACGAGGCGGCGCTGGGCGACCCGACCGAGCGGCTCTTTGACGGCCTGTGTCTGAGCGCGGGGGAGCTGGCCGAGGGCGTCAGCGTCGTCGTCAGCGTCCGGCCCCTGCCGGGGCGGATCGGGGCGCCTTTTGGCTTCTGCGTCACGGCCGCGCCGGGCCGCGTGGCGGTTCCCGTGGGGACCCGCGTGGTCCTGACGGAGACGGCCTGCCTGGCGGCCATGCAGACCAGCGGGCTGCGCTTCGAAGGTCAGGGGCTGGAGGAGAGCTGCGGCCGCATTGCGGCGACGACCGGGAGCGACGAGGGCTCCGTCCAGGTCATCGGGACCTGTCAGGCCGAGGGGGTCTTTCCGGTCGTGATCGAGGTCGAAGGTATCCCAGGGCTCACGCGGGTCGACATGCAATGTGCCCCCTGAGCCTTGCGGGCCGCCGTCTCCGGAGTCGACAGCCTCGACCTCGCCGCCGACAAGGAGGGCAGTGAGCCCCCTGAACCTTGAGGGGCCGCTGGCCCCGGCGCTTCGCCCAGGCGGGGTCAGCCGAGGAGGTCGAGGGCGGGGCCGGGGACGGGGAAGCGCGCGGCGAACTCGCCCTGGCCGACGCCGGCGAGCTTGCGCAGGGCGAGCTGGACGTGGGCGGGGCTCAGGGTGACGCCGCCCTCGCGGGGCTGGAGGGTGGCGGGGTCGAGGGTCAGCGCCCGGTGTCGGTCGGTGGTGGCGCCGATGACGCGGTTGCCCCGGATCCCGGCGCCCATCAGGAGCATCGAGGTGATGGACCAGTGGTCCTTGCCCATGCCCTCGTTGTAGCCGGGCGTGCGGCCGAAGTCCGAGCCGACGACGACGACGATGCGATCGTCGATCTGGAGTCGCTCGGCCTCGGCCCAGATCTCGTTGAGGCCGTTGGTCAGGCGAGCGAGCGCCGTGGCGTGGGTCGCGTCGTGGTTGCCGTGGGTGTCAAAGCCCCCCGTGGTGAGGTTGGCGCTGACGCACAGCCCGGCCCTCCAGGCCGCCATCGCCAGCGCCGCCTGCCGGCCAATCGGGGTGGCAAAGCCGTTGAGGTCGGGCAGGAACTCGGTCAGCGCCTTGAGCTCGCTGTCGCTGGTGCGGGCGCGCACGAGGGCGTCGACGGAGCGGTCGAGCTTCGGCAGCGTCTGGGCGGCCTTGAGGCGCTCCAGGCGCGCCGCCCGCGCCGCCTCGATCCGCCCGTAGGTGGCCTCCGTGTGGAAGCTCCCCTCGCCGAGCGCGTTAGGGCGCGCGATGCGCTCGATGGCCTCGATGTTGCCGACGCGGGTGCGCGCCACGATGCCCTGGGTCAGGTCGTAGCCGCCGTTGGTGATGAAGCCCATGGGCTTGTCGCGGGCGTAGGTGGCCGCCACGAGGGCCGCAAAGGCGGGGTGCCCCTCGGTGAGCTGGCCGCTGTGGATATGGCGAGGGCCGGCGTCGTGGCTGTTGGTGGCGGTGTCCAGGCCGTTGATCACCAACAGTTTTTTGTAATGGCGCTCGAAGAATTCGCCGTTGGCCCCGAAGGGCGCCCAGCGGATCGGGCTCGACTCCGAGGGCGAGCCGATGTCGTCCTTGAGGTAGGTGTTCATCCGATCGGGGGCCATCGGGTCGTCGGTCCCCTTGGGGTCGCACAGGCTCGTGGGGTCCCAGCCGCCGCTGGCGTGGACGATGAGGTAGAGCGGGCCGCCCGGGTCCAGCGAGTCCTGGGCGAAGAGGAGCCCCGAGGGGCCCACGGCGGCCAGCCCGGTCAAGCCGGCGAGCTTGAGGAAGTCGCGTCGTTCCATGAAGGGTCCCTCCGGCTCACTCGTAGAGGAAGCGGTAGTCGCTCAGCAGGTAGGTCATCACGGCCATCCAGGCCCGGACGGTGTAGCGCGGGTCGTTCTCGATCCGGCGCTCGGGGGGCAGGTCGCGGCCCGTGACGAGGTCGACGCGGGCTCTGCAGGCGTTGTCGAGCGCGTTGCCCAGCTCGCCGGCCTTGATGGCCGCCATGCCCTCCTTCCAGGTGTCGAAGAAGAGCGCGTAGGTGGCCTCGACCTCGGGGCTGCCGAGCGCGACCCGCTCGCCGAGGAGACTCCAGTGCAGCTCGACGATGGCCTTCTTGATCGCCGTGACGGCCTGGCCGATGGCGAAGCCGTGCTCGTCCTCGGGGATGTAGGTCAGCTCGATGCCCTTGAAGAAGCGGCGCTCGGCGACCTCGCGGGTGAAGTCGCGCGCGGTGACCTGGCAGGCCAGCTCGTTGGCCATGCGGAGCTGCACGCTGGCCATGATCCCGTTCGGGTCGGTGATGCGCTCGGTGACGTCGTTGAAGTCGATGCCGCCGTAGAGCAGGCGGTACTGGTCGCGGTCCAGGAGGTAGTCGGCCCGGTCGGCGCGGGGCCGCCAGGGCTCGCCGAGCACCGCCCGGAGCTTGCTGTTGAGCATCTCGGGGGTCAGCAGCCGCCCGGTGCCGAGCTGCGCCAGCTGGATCCGGCGCGCGTCGGTCAGATCCCCGTCGAAGCCCGCCGCCAGGAACCACGGGCTGCGCGCGATGGCCTTGACCACGATCTTGATGTCGTGCTTGTTGGCCCGAAGCGTCCGACCCAGGGTGTCCAGGAAGCGCCGCTGGGCCTCATAGGCCTCCAGCTCCACGTCGTAGTTCTCGCTGTCCTCGGTGCGCGGCAGCCCCATCGGCGCCTGCCCCGTGATCGCCTCGAACATCACGTGGACGACCGAGACGTCAAAGCGCCGATCCTCGGTGATCCGCTCGGCCAGCCACGTCAGGCTCTCGGTCTCATCCCCCTCGGGCACGCTCTGCTTGCCGTAGCCCGGCGGCCTCATGTCCGCGTACCAGCCCTCGGCCGGCGGCGCGTAGTTGCCCCGCGCGTCCCAGTTCTGGAAGGCGCCGGCGACCGGATCGACCACCGCGTGGCACGCCGCGCACTGCGGGTCGTTCAAGGTCGGGTTGTGGGCCGCGCTCGTCGGATCGATGGGCCGCTCGGCCAGCTTGAGCACGTCCGTGGCGATGAAGTAGTCGTACACGATCCGCGCTCGGTGCCGGTTGCGGTTCGTGTCCGTCGTCGGGAAGCGGTTCAAGAACATCGGGGAGGTCAACACCCCCGCGTGCGGCAGCCCCGCGACCCGCCCCTCGCGCCACTCGCCAGGATCCGTCGGGTCGTCAAAGTCCACCCCCTCGATCCCATACAGCCGCGCCGTAAAGGGGTTGACGGCCACATAATCCGCCGTGAGGATCTCGGTGAAGGGCCGCTCATTGCGCACCACGAAGCTGATCAGCGCCAGCGGCTCGCGCGCCAGAGAGTTGTTCGTAAACTGCCGCGCCGCTTGGAAGAACTCCGGATCCTCGCCCTCCCCGGCACCCTCCTCGAGGTGCCAGCGCGCCTCCGGGTAGTAGTCCAGGTTGAGCAGATCGACGGCGCTGTTGCCCCCCAGGTAGCGATCGGTCAGGAGCAGATCCCCCCAGATGGCCTCCATCCGGCTCAAGAAGGCCTCCTCGCGCATCATCCGGTCCAGGATAGGCTCCAGCGCCACCTCGCCCTCATCCTGCACCAGCGCCTGCTCCTCGGCCGTCGGCAGCCGCCCGACGAGGTTGAGGCTGATCTTGCGCAGCGAGGCCTCCGGCGACAGCAGCGTGACCCCCTCGAAGAAGTCCGCGTCTGCGTCCCGCTGCGGCCCGCACGAGGCCGGATCGTCCAGCCTCGCCAGCATCGCCTCGATGGCCCCAAGCTCCGGGCTGCCCGCCGCGAAGATCTCCCCGCCGCCGTGCTCGAACTTGCCCTGCGGCTTGGCCAGCAGGAGCCGCTCGCCGCTGCGCTCGTAGGTCGCCATCTCCGCGAAGATGTTGAGGTTCTCCTCCAGAAAGCCCACCTGGCCGGGCGACCCGTAGACCATGTTGGTGTCGCGCGCCTGACCCTGCGGGTTGTGGCAGTTGTAGCAGCCGCGCTCCAGCACCGGGATCCAGACATGCTTGAGGAAGAACTGGGTGTCGGAGATGCAGCCCTCGGCCTGCTCAGGCGCGGGGGCCTCGGGGGGAGCCTCAGGCGCGCACGAGGCGGCGCCGATCCAGGCCAGGAGCGCCACACCAGCGAGCCGTCGCCTGCCGTCCGGGGTCTTCATGGGGTGCCTCTCGACGAGGGTGAGCGCGCCGCCGCGCGGGAAGAGGATCGCCGCCCTCACCCTGCGACAGAGGGCTCCTCTTGTCAAGGCCGCTCGACCTCCGCCGACTCGGCCCCGACCCCGTGAGGACGGCCCTCGTGATGGCCGCTCTCGTGCTCCTTCATCTCTCGCATCAAGAAGAAGTTCAGGCCCGTCCGGATGACGGCGATCGCGCCCAGCTTGCCGATCTCGTCCCAACTCGGCGCGATCGCCGTCCCCAGGATGTCGGCGCCGAGCTGGAACTCCAGGGCCAGCGCCAGGTAGCGCGCCAGGGTCAGCCGGGCCTGGTTGAAGCCCGCGTCCCGACGCAGGACCAGCGACTTGACCGATTCGAAGGCCGCCATGACGACCCCGATCGCGATCACGACGACCCCGATCAGCTCGACGATGAGCTTGAGCACCTCCACCCCGTGGACGACAACAGCCTCGATCTCCTCCATCGCTCCCCCTTGGCCGCGCCCTCAGCGCACCGCCCCGCACAGCCGCTCACCCTCACACTGCCCCAGACACCGCAAGCCCTCTCCCAGCGCGGCGCAGTCGGCGTCCTCGCCGCAGATCACGCTGCAGATGCTCGCGATCTGGGAGCACTGCCCCCCCTGTTCGGCGAAGATCGGCAGGCACTCCAGGCCCTCGGCGCACTGCGCGCTGAGCTCGCACACGCCCCCGACGGGCAGGTCGTCGACCGCGACCTGCACGCAATGAGGCACCCCCGCGCAGTCCGTGAAGCAGCGCACGTTGTCGCTCAGCGCGGCGCAGTCGGCGTCCTCGTCGCATAGCGCCGTACAGGCCGAGCCCTGCTCGACGCACTGGCCATCGTCGCTCAGGCTCACCGGCAGGCACTCCATCCCCCTCGCGCACCGCTGCGCCTCGGAACATTGTCGCCCAAGCCCTTGAGATCCTTCGGGTTCTGGCTCAGGTTCCGGAGCGGGGTCGGGGGTCGGCTCGGGTAACGGCTCCGGCTCGCCCCCGGCGCACTCCGAGGCGCCGCGGGCCTCCAGCCCCAGGCAGCCCAGCGCGCAGGCGTCGCAATGGAGCGCGCCGTCGGAGCCGCACAGGTCCGGCGCCGCGCAGGGCGCGCAGCCCTCAAGGCAGGAGGCCTCGTCTTCGGCGGCGCTGTACTCGGGGGCGTCGTCATTGCAACCGGCCAGCGCCCAGAGAGTCGCCAGGATCAGGAGCGTCGGGATGAGGGAGCGTCGAGTGTCCATCGGGCGATGATACCAGAACCCGCGCAGACTTCCAGATCAAGCGCCCGACGCGCGAGAGCGCGCAAGTTCGATTGGTGAAGTCACGAACGGGACGCCCCACGCACAACGATCGCCCCACGACCCACAAACTCCCCACGCGCGACGATCGCCCCACGCTCCTCGCACCGCCCCACGCTCCTCGCACCGCCCCCTGCGGGGACGGGCTCGTCGGGTGGGGCTAGAAGCGCGGGTGGGCTGCGCCCGCTGGGCGCAGCCCATCGGGCGGGTAAAGGAGGATCCCAGGGGCGGATCACCACACCGAAGTGGGCCTGCAGATTGGGGTTTTCACGCCCCCTGGTGTCGACCTGGGCCGCGCGCGGGCCTGCGACCGACAGGGCGCAGCCCACCCTGAAATTCTAGCCCCACCCGACGAGCCCGTCCCCCCTTGGGGGGCGGTGCGAGGAGCGTGGGGCGCTGTCGGCGGCGGCTGGCGCCGACGAGGAGCGCGGCGCCGACGAGGAGCCAGGCTGCGGGGGAAGGCGTCGGGGCGTGGGGGATCAGGTGGCAGGCGCAGCCCTCGTCCCTGGGGCGTGGCGCTCCGGGGGAGGCGAAGATGAGGTCGACGTTGAGGGCGTCGGGGGGGAGGGTCAGAGCGGCGGCGTCTCCCTCAGGCCGGGCGACGGGCTCGTCGGGATCGAGGTCGCCGTCGCCGTCGAGGTCGGCCCAGGCCATGACGAAGTAGTCGCCGGCGGGCAGGCTGGAGAGCGCAAAGAGGCCGGGCTCGACCAGGACGCGGCGGCGGACCTCGTCGGTGAGCTCGGCGTCGGTGGCGCCGATGACGACGATGGGTGCGCCGTCGGTCGAGGTGCGGGCGACGGTCCCGGTGATGGTGAAGGTCGGCGTCGGCGGCGGGATCTCGTCGTCGTGCAGGGTGAGGGTGGCCGAGGCGTCGGGGGCGATGGTGTAGCCCTGGCCCTCGGCGACGGCGATCTCCAGGGTCTCGTCGCCCTCGCGGCGGTCGTCGTTGATGGGGACGAGTTCGATGGCGATGGCGGCGCGATCGGCAGGCAGCTCGACGACCAGCGGGATGGGGTCGCAGTCGACGCCGTTCTCGACGTCGCCGCCGAGGGTGAGGTTGACGGTCAGGGGTTCGACGAGGGAGCCCCAGCGGTACAGGAGGACGCGGGCGGTGTCCGGGGTGCCCTCGAAGGCCTCGGGATCGGTGACGACGAGGAAGACGAGGGGTCGCTGGGCGTTGACGGGGCTGTCGGGCTCCAGGCGATCGGCGGGGATGTGCTCGCGGACCTGGGAGGGGCTGGACCACAGGAGCTGGATGGTGCCGGGGCCGCCGCCCTGGAAGTAGTCCAGGCGCAGGTCGTGGCGCTGGCCGGAGCGAAGCGCGATCACGCCGACGTTCTCGGTGGCGCCGTGGTTGGTGAAGTTGTCGATCACGAGCCGGCCGTCGATCCAGAGGCGCACGCCGTCGTCGGAGATGGTGTGGAGGGTGTAGGTCTCGGTGTAGCGCGGGACGATCTGCCCGGTCCAGCGCACGGAGAGGTTGTCGGCGTCCTGGCCGGGGATGAGCCCCTGGCCGGTGAATTCGAACATGAGCTCGGGGTCGACCCGCTCGGCGACGAAGACCGTGAAGTCCGGGTTGTTGAAGTAGCGCCCGGTCAGGCCACCCGAGGGAGGGGTGTCTGGCACGTCGGCCTCGGCGGCGTCCATCTCGCCGACGTCCATGCCGTCGGCGTCCATGTCGCCAACGTCCATGTCGAGGCCCGCGTCCTGACCGAGGGCGACGGCCGGCCAGAGCGGCGCGAGGCAGGCCGCCGCGAGCCCGCCGAGGGCGAGCCTGAGGGCGCCCGCGTTGTGAGAGGGGGTCGGCCTGGATGTCGAGATCGGGCGCGAGGCGCGCGCGCTTGAAGGCGTGGGCATGTCGGCGGCGTCCGGGGCGGCGCGCGGGCGTGGAGGCGAGGAGGTCATGGCGGGGGGCGCCTCGTTGTCACTCTCGGACGACGCACCCGTAGACGCCGTCGGTGTTGAAGCAGTCGGCGTTGGGGCCGCAGGCGTTGGCGTCGACCTCGTCCTGGACGCCGTCGCAGTCGGAGTCGACGCCGTCGCAGGCCTCGGTGCCGGGGAGGGTCTGGGCCTCGCAGGTCAGCATGCCGCTCAGGGCCGGGCCGGCGCCGAGGCAGCCGGTCTGGCCGTCGCGGCAGGCGCCGACGCCGCGGGTCTCCTCCGGGCCGGTGTAGCAGGGGTCGTTCTTGCCGGGGAAGGAGTCGTCGCGGGAGCCGTCGCAGTCATCGTCGACGCCATTGCAGGTCTCGGCGCCGGGACCGACGGAGCCGTCGCAGAGCGAGGCCTCGCCGCCCTGGCCGTCAAAGAGGGTCAAGCGGTTGCCGCTGGTGAGGCAGCGGTAGAGGCCCGGCCGGCAAGCGCCGACGTTCGAGCCGCACTGGCGCATGTTGAGCACCTCCTCGTCGTCGCAGCTGTCGTTGTTGGTGTAGTCGGCGTTCCAGGCCGTGAAGTGGGCGACCTCGGCGATCCAGCGCTTGTCGCGCGTGACGACGCCCTGGCCCTCCTGGATCCAGGCGCCGCGCTCGGTGTCGTAGTACCACGCCGGCACGGCGTTGGCGCCGCCGAGCAGCCCGTCGACCTTGGTCAGGTCCAGGTTGATCGTCGCGGTGCGGTCCTCGCCGAGCTGGGCGGGCTGGTCGCCGATGAAGAGCTCGACGTCGACCATGCCAAGGCTGACGAGGCGGCTGGCGTCGACCTCGGGCAACAGGCGGTAGAGCGGCGGCGCGGCGCGGATGTGCTCCTCTTCCGTCGGATCGAAGTAGGCCAGCCGCACCACGAGCGCGCCGGTGAGCGCCTCGCCGGTATCCCGGTGGACGTAGCCGCCGGCCGGCACCGTGACCGAGGCTCCCCCGTCGCCCGTCACCGTCCCGCCCACCTCGGAGTCGAAGAAGCCCGTCGTCACTCGCCGCAGGAGGAACTCGAAGAAGGTCGCGCTGCTGTCCTCGTTGTGCTTGAGCAACCGCCGCACCGGCGCGAAGTCCTCCGGCACGATCTCAATCAGGATCTCGCCGAAGGGCACGTCCAGCAGTTCGAAGTGCCCGCCATCGACCGTGACCGTCGACTCGTCGTAACCCTCCGCGCTCGTCACCCGGATCTCCAACCCCAGCATCGCCCGACCGTCGGTCGTGGCGACGTAGCCCCTCAGGTCGCCCTGGCCGACCGGCTCCACCGAGGGCTCCGGCTCCTCCGGCGTCTCGTTGTTGCCTGGCCTTGGCCCTGGCGTGTTGTTCAGGTTGTCGCCGCCGCCGCCCAGAAAGGGCGTGGGTTCCTCCTCGGCGGGCTGACAGGCCACCAGAGAGGCGAGGGCCGCGAGCAAGAGAGCTGTGCGAATCCGGATCATGGGTGTTGACTCCCTTCAAGGCCTGTGCGTGAACTCCGACGCACGAGAAGGTCCTGCTTCAGGGCGACAGCCCCGGTAACCTGCCATCGAGACACTACCCCTTCGCCCCCCGATCCGTCAACGCGTCCAGACTCGCGGCGACGCACCCGGCGCGTTCAACTCAAGGAGGAAGAGAGACATGAGACCCCCCATCGACGGCGGCGTGGTGTTGTTGACCGGCGCCTCGGCGGGCATCGGGCTGGAGATGGCCCGGATGCTGGCCCCGAGGGTCGCCACCCTGATCCTGGTCGCGCGCCGCAAGGATCGCCTCGACGCGCTGAGCGAAGAGCTGACCGGGCGCCACCCTGGCCTCAAGGTCGTGGTGATGCCTTGCGATCTCGGCGACATGGAGGCCATCAAGGTGGCGCTCGGCGCGATCAAAGAGCAGGTCGGCGCGGTGGACATCCTGATAAACAACGCGGGCTTCGGAGACATCGGGCTCTTCGAGATGACCGCCTACGACAAGCTCGACCTGATGCTCCGGGTCAACTGCCAGGCCTTGACGCTGCTGACCCATCGGCTGCTGCCGGACATGATCGAGCGCGGTCGAGGCGGGGTGCTCAACATCAGCTCGGGCTTTGGCTTCTCGTGGCTGCCCGGGGTGGCCGTGTACGCCGGCACCAAGCACTACGTGACGGCCTTCACCGAGTCGCTGCGCCTGGAGGTCAAGGGACACGGGGTGGTCGTCACGCAGGTCTGCCCGGGGCCCGTGGCCACCGAGTTCGAATCGGTGGCGGGCAACCCGACCGGGCAGTCCGTCCCGAAGATCCTCGAGATCGGCGCCGAGCAGTGCGCGCGGGAGTCGCTGGCGGGCTTTGAGCGGGGCCGCGCGCTGGTCATCCCAGGCTGGGTGGCCGCCGCGATGATGAACTTCACCCGGCTGGCGCCGCGCTGGATGGTGCGGCTGTGCACGGGCTGGACCGCGGCCGTGCTGCGCAAGCGGCAGGCCGCCCTCGCAAACGCTTGATCGGGCTCAACGCCCCTCCCTTCAAGAGAGATCGAGTCCGGGCTCAGGCGATGAGGCGCTCGATCCAGGCGATGAGGTCGCCCTGGACCTCGGACCGGTTGGTCTCGTTGAAGACCTCGTGGCGGGCGTCGGGGTAGAACTTGTGGGTCACGCGGGTCAGGCCGGCGGCCTTGTAGGCGTCGATGAGCTGGCGCAGGTTCTTGGCGCCGTTGCTGACCGGATCCCGATCGCCAGCGAAGATATAAATCGGCAGGTTCCTGGGCACGCGGGCCTGCTGGGCGGGGTCCTCGATGACCTTGAGGCCAGCCAGCAGGTCGACCCAGAGCTGGGTGGTGCAGATGAAGCCGCACAGCGGGTCGGCGATGTACTTGTCGACCTGGGCCGGATCGCGCGAGAGCCACTCGAACTTCGTGCGCGCAGGCTCGAAGGGCTTGTTGAACGACCCGAAGGACATCATCTGGAGGACCTTCGAGCGCCCGCGCCGACCCAGCCGCTTGCGCTCGATCCGCGCGACGAGGCGGCCGACGTCGGCCAGCGCGCCCACCTTGCCGTTGGAGCCGGAGAAGGCGGCCCCGTCGATCGTGTCGCCGTGCTCGATGATGTAGTGCTGGCCCATCAACGATCCCATGGAGTGCGCCACGAGCAGGTGGGGCAGGCCGGGGTGGGCTTCCTTGATGATCCCGTTGAGCTTGCGCATGTCGGCCACGGCCTTGTTCCAGCCGTCCTCCTGGGCGAAGAAGCCCAGATCCTCCTCCGAGCGCACCGAGCGCCCGTGGCCGCGGTGATCGCTGGCGTAGACCGCCAGGCCAGCCTTCGTGAGCGCCTCGGCCAGCGGCACATAGCGCGCGGCGTGCTCGGCCATGCCGTGGTGGAGTTGAACGACAGCCTTGACCTTGACGCCTGGTTCAGGCAGCCACTTGAAGACGTGGATAGACAGCCCGTCGTCCGCGTAGAATGTCAGAGTATCCGAGTGCATCATGGGGCTCCGCAGCCGCCCGCCGGGCGGGGTCAACGAGAGCCTGGAATGTGGCCTGTGGCGCGCCCATCGTCAAGCCGAGGGGTTCGCCCCAAGATCGAGGATCTGAACGATGAAGCGCACGATAATCGCTGCGGCTGCGGCTGCCGCGATGCTGACAGGGTGCCCGGCGCAGGTCCAGCGCACAGGAGAGGAGGTCGACGGCCGAGAGGAGGTCGGCGGCCCTCCAGAGGCGGCCTCCCCGCTGCTCTTCGTGGTGGCGCAGGGCGAGGCGAGGTTGATGGGGCGGGACGGAGCGGTGCTCAAGCGGATGCCGGTGTCCATCGAGGGGCGCTTCAGCGTCGTCGATCAGGCGCGAGGGAGCGTCTTCGTCATCGGCGCGGACGCGATCGACGAGATCAGCCTGGGCCTCGACGCGCCGCCGCGGCGGGTGGCCGAGCTCGGGGAGATGAGCGGCAACGGGTGCCTCGCCGGCAGCCCGATGGGGGGCCTCATCCAGCGCCAGGGCGACGTCGGGCTGGCCGAGGGCGGCGGCGGGCTGTGCCTGAACATCCAGGATCGCAACGACAACATGGCCGACACGCGCGCCTCGGTCAGGGTGCCCTTCGAAGGCGGGGCGATCACCTCGGCGACGATCTTCGCCGCGGACCATTGCGGCGCGGCGGAGGTCGAGGCGATCTGCGCGGTCGACGAGTCCCGGCAGCCGGGGCAGGGCAGCGCCGGGGGCGCTCTGATCGAGGTGGAGGTCGAGGGCTGCCGCGCCGTGGTCCAGGGGACGGACGCGGTCATCGACTTCGAGGCGATGGGGATGACCGAGTGCCCCGAGGGCTTCGAAGGGACCTCGATCTCAGGGCGCTTCGCCGCCTTCAGCGTCCCGACCAGCGAGGGCGACTACATCTATCGGCGTCTGATGATCGTCGATCTTCAGGAGGGCGCCCATCTGAAGGCGCTGGATCGAGAGATCGTCGGCGAGAGCCGGGTGTCGTGGTCGACGCAGCGGGACGCGCTGCTGGTCGACCAGGAGCTCTTCCTGCTCGGCGCCCAGGCGCAGGCCGTGCCGCTCAACGGGACCGCGACGTGGCTTGAGTGAGCGCGGCGGGCTCTGGCGAGGGGCTCAGTCGCCCTCCTTGCGTCCGCCGATGCGGTGGGTCAGGACGTTCTTGACGCTCTCGATCGACACGGGGCGGCTGAGCTTGACCAGCAGCGACCTGGACTCCGCCGTCTCCTCCTTGACCTTGCCCAGCTCGGCGCTGTTGGAAACGACGACCGAAGCCGCCTTGTCGTCAAGGACGTTCTCGAGGTGCGCGTCGACCTTGGACAGCTTCCACGTGCCGGTGGTCTGGACGGTGGCCCAGGTCGGCAGCATCCCGACCGGGAAGAGCGGGTTGGCGCTCAGGGGCTGGAGGGCGCGGATGAGGACCCCCTGCCGGATCGTGTCGAGCCTGTTGAGAAGCGCCCCGACGCTGCGGACGAGGGCATGATCGAGGGCGGCGGCGTCCTCATGGAGCGCGCTGTCGAGCAGCGCAGCGGCCTGCTGTGCGGCGATCGTCAGGCGCCCGGACTCGACCGGGGCGTCGAGCAGCTCCGTGACCAGCACCCCCCAGATGAGCGTCCGGAAGACCTCGCCCGGCAGGTTCATCAGCGCCGTGTTGCCGTTGAGCAGCGCCACGACCGGCGACCGCTGGGCGTCCACCCTCAGGGCCTGGACGAGGTGGAACATCCGGATCTGGCCGCCTTCGAGCAGGTCGGTGCTCGTCGCCAGCGCCGCGTCGTCCGCGTCGTCCGCCGACGCAAGAGGTCCCTCGATCCGCGGCCCCAGCGCCGCCAGCGCCGCGTCGAGCGCGCCGGCCACCTCCGCCATCGACCTCGGCCGATCCCCGACCTTCTTGGCCAGCATCGCGGCCAGCAGCGCCTCCAGCGCCGAGCCCTTGAGCTCGGGCCGGTGGACGCCGATCGACGCCGGGATCTCCGTGATGTGCTTCATGCACAGCTTGAACATGTCGAGGTCCCAGATCGGCCAGACCCCCGCGATCATTTGATAAATCAACACCCCCAGGGCGTAGATGTCCGTCTCCGGGCCGACCTGGTCGGAGAAGCCCTGGACCTGCTCGGGCGCCATGTAGTGCGGCGAGCCGACCACCATCCCCGGCTGCGTCAGCCCCGCCTCGCCCTTGAGCCGGGCGATCCCGAAGTCGAGCACCTTGACCATGTCGACCCGCCCGACGACGGGGCGCACGTGGATGTTGGCCGGCTTCAGATCCCGGTGGATGATGTCGAGGCGGTGGGCGGCCTCCAGCGCGTCGCAGATCTGGAGCGCGATCCGACCGGCGCGGGCCACCTCAAGGCGACCCTCACGCGCCAGCAGCACCTCCAGCGAGTCGCCCTCCAGGTACTCCATGATGATGTAGATCCCGATCCCCTCCTTGAAGCCGAAGTCGGTGACGAAGACCACGTTGGGGTGGTGCAGCCGCCCGCTGGCGATCGCCTCGCGGCGAAAGCGCTCGGTGATCGTCTCGTTCTGGGAGTACTTCCTGTGCAGCACCTTGACCGCGTAGGGCGTCCCGAGCACCTCGTGCTCGGCCTTGTAGACCACCCCCACGCCGCCCTTGCCGATCCTGGCGGTCAGCCGGACATTGCCGATCTGGCGGCCGAGCAACGACATCGCGGGGTTCTCGGCCTTGACCTCGTCGCTCATGGAATCCTCACCAGCGCTCGCCCAGCGGGCGTCAAGGCCAGAATGAGGGCGCCGCACCCTCAGAGCTGATCGGCATTGCAGGCCGAGACGATCCCGGCCTTGCACGCGATGTCGAGCAGCTGCCGGGCCGCGTCGAGGTTCTGGGGGACGCCCTGGCCTTTGAGGAGCATCTTGCCAAGCTCGTAGCAGCTCTCGGCGTGGCCGCCGACGCAGCCCTGGTTGTAGTACTCGGCCGCCGCCGGCGGGTTCGTCGGCATGGCGACGCCCTGCTGGAAGTAGCTGGCCAGGAAGTGGCAGGCCGCCGGCACCCCCACCTCGCACGCGCGCTGGAAGATCGGCGCCGCCTTCGTGGGGCTGACCGCCAGCCCCGCCTGACCGTTGGCGAAGGCCAGCCCCAGCAGCAGGCAGCTCTGGCCGTGGCCGCGCTGGCAGCCCTGATCAAAGAGGTTGAGCGCGTCGCCGGGGTTGGCCCCCTGGATCGTCCCCTCGATCATCATCACGCCGACGCGCGCGCACCCGTCGAACTCGCCCATCCGACAGGCCCGCTCGTAGTTCTGGATCGCGGCGGCCTGATCGCCCTGCTTCTCCTTGAAGACCCCCAGGTTGTAGCAACCGCCGCCGACCTCCACCTCGCAGGCCCGCCCGAAGAGCTTCGAGGCCCTCACCTCGTCCTTGTCCAGCCCGAAGCCCTGGGCGTACATCAGCCCCAGCGAGACGCACCCTGGCATGTAGCCGGCATCACAGGACATGTTGTGGTAGACGGCCCCCTGAGCGTAGTTGACCGGCACGCCTATCCCCTGGACGTAGGCTGTCCCCAGGTTGTAGCACCCGCTGAGCGCCCCGCCATCGCAGGCCCGCTTCATCAACTCCAGGCCAGCGGCGGTGTCCTGCGCCACCCCGCGCCCCTGAAAGGTCAAGAATCCCAACGCGTTACAGCCGTTGAGCTCGCCCGCGTCGCAGGCCCGCTTGTAGAAGGCCGCCGCCTGGCCGAAGTCCTGCGCCACCCCGCGGCCCAGCTCGTGCGAGCCCCCAAGGTGCCAGCACCCCCGAAGCTCGCCCGCGTCGCAGGCCCTGGCCAGCAGCGCGTTGGGCTCATAGTCCGACTTGAAGCCATGGTTGAAGATCAGCTGCGCCAGGTTCGTGCACCCGAGCGACTCGCCGCCCTCGCACCCCGTCGTAAAGAGCGCGCCGGCCTTTTCGATGTCCACCCCCACGGCCTTGCCGAGTTCGTAATGGACGCCGAGGTTGGTGCACCCGAGCCGATCGCCGCCCTCGCAGGCCCGCTGGAAGAACTCCAGCGAGCTCCTGTCGTCCTGCGCGACCCCCTGGCCGAGCTGGTGCAGGATCCCCAGCGCCGTGCAGCCGTCGGGGTACCCTCGCTGGCAGCTCAGACCGAAGAGCTCCGCCGCCCGCACCGCGTCCCGCTCGACGCCGTGCCCCTCGTAGGCCAGCACGCCGATGTTGTAGCAGCCCCGGATGTTGCCCGCCTCGCAGGCCTCCTCGGACAAAAAGAGCGCCTTTTCGAAGAGCTGGGTCGCCCGACCCTGATCCTGGGCCACCCCGATCCCCGCCAGGAGCATGTGCGCCAGGTGAAAGCAGCCCGCGCGGCCATTCTTGTCGCACGACTCCTCAAAGAGCTTGAGCGCCTTGCCAAGATCCCGCTCGACCCCCGCGCCCTCCTTGTGGAGCAGCCCCAACTCGGCGCACCCCTCCAGGTCGCCGCCGTCGCACCCGCGCCGGTAGAAGACCGCCGCGCCGGCCAGGTTGCGCGCCTCGCCCCGACCCTGCTCCAACACCGCGCCCAGGCCCGTGCAACCCTCGGCATTGCCGCCGTCGCAGGCCCGATCAAAGGCCGCCCGGCCAGCGGCCTCGTCGAGCTTGACCCCGTAGCCCGCCATCAACATCCGCGCTCGCCGCACGCAGGCGCCCAGATCCCCACCCTCGCAAGACTCCTTCGCCGAGGCCGCCTGCGCCTTCGGATCGCCTGGATCACCGGCGAACTGGCCTCGGCCCGTGGCGCACCCGACCAGCAGCGCGAGGCTCAACGCCGCGCACGCCAGAGGCACCCCCTGTCCGCTCCCAAACGCGCCATCCCGGCTGTGTGCTCGCATCTCGATCCTGGGCGATCGGTGGGCTCATCCGGGCCGCGGCTCCCGAGCCCTCCCTGCTTCTGGCTCCGCAGTCCTGGGTCGCTCGACTCCCGCTGATCTTAGGCTCTGCGCGACCACCCCGTCAATGCAGCGCCGCCCGCCCTCAACGCACCTCGATGACCGACACGTCGTAGGCGGCCGTTTTCGCCGACACCGACTTGATGCTCCGCGCGAGCCGCACCTCACCCTGGCCCATCTCCGGCCCGCTGGTCGACAGCACGTAGGTCTCGTTGGTGCCCAGCACCCCACCGGACTTGTCCAGGTAGCGCACCTGGATCTTCAACAGCGACACCGCAGGGCCCGCGACGTGCTCAAACTCCAGGACCGCGTCGTGGTAGAAGGACTCCTTGTCGAAGGCCCCCACCGTGTCGGCCAGCGAGCGCTCGCGCAGCGAGATCTCAAGCCCCTCGGGCCGCTTGGACTCCCAGCCCAGCGCCATCGGGCGGCTCGGGGCGAAGCTCCCCTCGACCGCCTCCTCCTCGACGTGCTGGACCTCGATCTGCGCCGACCTGACCTCCGGCGAGCTCTTGATCAGCGTGTCAAAGGCGGACACATCCCCCGGCCTCAAGGCCGGCTCGTGAGACTCCGGCGCCTTGATGATCTGGACCTCCAGCACCTCGCCGTCCTCGCCCAGCAGCGACAGCTTCAAGCTCGACTGGCGGATCAGCCCCGCCCGCCTGTTGCGCACCAGCCCGGCGCATCGGAAGAAGGCCGAATCCGCGTAGACGCTCAACTCCGATTGGCGCACGTCGAACTCAAGGCCCTCGGACGCCTTCGTCTCCTTGATCGCCATCGGGATCGCGCCCCCGGCCGGCTTCGCGATCGAGCCAAGGTCGCTCTTCGGCGCCTCGACCTCGGGCAGGGCGACCGGGATCGCCCTTGTCGGCGCTCCCTTGCCGCCAGACGCCGGGACGCGCGCGACCAGCAAGCCCGCGAGGCAGCCGCCGCCCACCACCAGCAGGAGCACGAGCACCCCGACCGCGACCGCCGCGGACTTGTTGCCCGTGGCGGCCGGCAGCTGCGGCGCGTGCACGTCCTCCAGCCGCTTGAGCAGGTCAAAGGAGGCCTCGTGAGCCGGATCGAGGCTCAGGCAATGTCGGGCCAGGCGAGCGGCCTCCTTCTGATCCTCGCGCCGCTTCGAATCGGTCGACCAGCGCCGCTGGTGCGCCAGCGCCAGGTGGTGCAGCGCGTCCAGATCGTCGGGCTTGAGCAGGGCGCCGAAGGTCAGATCGTGGATCGCGTCGTCGAGCAGGTCTCGCGACAGGTATCCCTTGCCGCGCGCGACGGCCCGCGCGGCCTCGTCCTGGAGCCCGAGGGCGCCCTCGGGCTCCAGCCCCGCTTGACGGGCCAGGAGCTGGATCTGGGCTGAGGTGATGGGCTCGAAGCGGCCCTTGGCCAGCTTGAGCAGCGCCGCCTTGAAGTCCTCGAACTGTGCAGCCGATGTGAGCCTCACCTCTGTCCTCCTTGGGTGCGTCGCCGCAGTCGGCGACCCCAGATGAGCGCTGGGCCGCCGCGCTCAGGCGAGGCGCCCGAGGTCAAAGCCTGAGGCGCCGCGGGCAGAACGCAAGCCCGCAGCCCTCCTCAAGGCCCCTTGGGACAACGGGCGTCGCTGTCCGGCGGGCCTGCTGGCGGATCGGGCGCGGGCTCCAGCCGGTGCAGGCCGATCGGGGTGTCGACGCCGAGGGCAACTGCGGCGCGCAGGACGCGCTCGCGGCAGATGTCGCTGATGGTCGCCAGCCTCGCGTGCCCGGTCGGCTCGGGACGCTGGATGAGGATGAAGCGCCTGTCCCCGCCGTCCTCGACGTTGGCCTCCATGACCGCGTGGCCGGTCGTGCCCGAGCCGGCGAAGAAGTCCAGCACCAGATCGCCGCCCTCAGGCCGGGTGGCGATCTGCAGGATCCGCCGCAGCAGGCCCACCGGCTTGGGCGTGTCGTAGATCGACTCGCCGAGCAGCTCCACGAGCGCCTTCTTGCCCTCCTTGTTCGTCGCCAGATCGACCCAGAGGTTGTCCGGCGCCACCCCCCGCGACTCCGCCGCGTACATGACCCGCTGGGGGATCGCGTCGCCCTCAAGGCCGAAGTAGAGCCGCCCCTGGGCCTCATAGCGCCGGTAGGTCGACTCCGGGCACAGCCACTTGCGCTCGACCACCCGCCCCGAGGGCGTCACCACCGCGTAGGTGTAGCCGCCGCCCTGGTGACCCTTGGAGGCCGTGATCGGCACCGGCCGCCACGGCCCCTCCGGGTGGCGCTCGTCCGCGCGCCGATAGGCGCTGGCGACGTACTGGGCCGAGAGCGGCAGGTTGGCAAAGCGCGCCTTCGACGAGCGCCGGTAGCACAGGATGTACTCGGCCTTGATGGCAAAGCCCCCGCCGTCCGAGGCCGTCTCCTTCTTGCGCTGCCAGGTGATGCAGGCCACGAAGTGCTCGGCGCCAAAGATCGCGTCCATCAGCAACCGCAGGTGGTGCACCTCCCGCTCGTCGATCGAGATGAAGATCGACCCGTCCTTGCGCAGCAGCCGCCTCGCCAGCCTCAGCCTCGGCGCCATCATCGACAGCCACGGCGCGTGCCGCCGCCCCTGCGTCTCGGGCTCCCCCTGCTCGCCCCCCTGACCGCCGAGCGCCGCATAGTCCCGCGCGCTCAAGCGCCAGTTGTCCTCGTAGGTGAAGGCCTTGCCCGTGTTGTAGGGAGGATCGATGTAGATCAGCTTGACCGCGTCGACGAGCCGCGCCGACAACCCCCGCATCACCTCCAGGTTCTCCCCCTCGATCACCGCGTGCCCCGCGACCTCAAGATCCAGCGGGGGCGACAGCAGCCCCGACGCAGGCAGGTCGGCGGCCTCCATCGCCCCGCGCGACCCCGGCCACGCCAACCCGAAGGGCTCGGCGCGGGCCACCTGCGAGGGCTCCAGCAGCGCCGCGAGCCGATCCAGATCCAGCCGCCCGCCCCGCGTCGCCTCGGGCAGCGCCGCGCGGATCGCCGCCAGCAGCGCCTCTCGCTCCCCGTCCCCGCCCGTCATTGCGCCGTGAGCTGCTCCAGCAGCCGCGCAGCCTCCGCGGCCTTGGCGTGCTGGAGCCGATAGACGCGGATCTGAGCCCCGCCGCCTGGCACGTCCAGCGCCTTGATCACCGACATCAGCCGCTCGACCTCCGGCGGCGCGCCCACGACGATCACGCTGTTGGTCCGCCCGTCCGACGCGATCCTCGCCTCCTCCCCAGACAGCCGCCGCAAGACCCCCTCGACGGCCGCCGCGTCGGCGTGCGCCAGCCGCACCATGTGCACCTCGGCCCCCCCGGCGCCGACGCCCTCCGGCCGCGCCCCAAGCTGCGGCGCGACCCTCAGCGGCGCGTGGCCCGGCGCCTCGGCCGCGTCGATGATCTTGATGAAGCTGCCCTGCCGCGCCGTCGTCAGCCCATTCATCGACAGCGCCGCCATGAAGGCCCCCCACGCCTCCCCCACGGACACCGGCGCGGGCGCCAGGATCGTGATCCGCTTCGCCTCCAGCGCCCCCGCGATGATGAAGCGCTCCCCCGTCAGCTCCGCGAAGAAGCGCACCACCTGCTCCAGCGGCGCCTCGTCAAACTCCAGCGTCACCCGCTGGCTCGCCGGCGCCTCGGCCCACGCCGCGCCCGGCGCGACACCCCAGGCGACCAGCGCGAGGCACGCCAGCGCCGCGCACGCCCGACGCCCCGACTCCCCCCCAGACCCACCGACCCCAGGCCCACGCCGCCCCTCTCGCCCCCTGCCGCCCACCCTCACCTCCCGCGCTCGCTCCTCCAACCCACCCTCGACCCACCTTAGCACGCCCAAGGTGCCCCGTCGCCTCTGACGAGAGGCACGCTCCATCCGCCACGACGACCTCGCCACCCGCCCCACACGGCCAGTGATCCCGCCGCAGGCTCCTGCGGCCCACCCCCCCAAGTCATCGTGCCCACCCAACGAGCCCACCCCCGATCCATCGCGCCCGCAACCCAAAAATTCACTATCATTGCACAGAGAGAAAGGTGATAACAGGTTGATCATGCGATCCACCGACACCCGTAATTCAAGCGTCCCCCCTCCTTGCGCAGCGAGGAGGGGGACAGGGGGTGGAGTGGGGGGTGGAGTGTGCGGCGCAGGGATTGAGGTTGCAATCGATGGTGTTCTGCGTAGGCTTGTGGGCTTCGCCGGGCTCACCCTGCTCGCGTCTGGAGTTTGTCCATGGTGTCTCGCACATTGTTCCTGGGCGCGCTGGCGACTGTCCTGCTGCTCGCGCTCGGCGAAAGAGCCCACGGCGAGTCGCTCCCAGACGGCGAGGGCCCCCACGCGCTGGAGGCCACTCTGGACCTGTGGGGTGCGCTGCCGGCTCAGGATCGCGCGCTGATGGCGCGCCTCTACGCCCACGCCGACTTCAAGGCCGCCCTGCCGGTGCTGCGCCAGTGCGTCGCCGACGCCGGCCCCGAGGCCCCCGGCTGCGCCCTGGCGCTGGCCCGCCTCGACGACCTCGACAGCGCCAGCACCCTCCAGGACGCCCTGCGCGCGCAGCCCTCGCCGGCCCTGGCCGCCTCGGCGGCCCTGGCCCTGCTGCGCTGGAACGACCTCCTCTCCTACAGCCTCTTCAACAAGAGCCTGCTTGAGGGCAAGGGCGCCGAAGCCGGCGGCGCCGCGCTGATGGAGGCCGTCCTGACCCTCCATGGCGCACCCTGGCGCCTGGAGTACGTCCTCTTCGCGTGGCGCCGCGCCCCCTCGAAGACCGCTCGCCTCATCGCCGCCGCACGGCTCGCCCAGATCCCCGGCAAGTTCGACCGCAAGCTCGCCAAGGCGATCCTCGAGGACATCGAGAAGGGGCTCGACGAGGCGCTGGCGGCGCCCGCCTGGGACCGCCAGCGCCGCCTCCAGGCCCAGATCGCCGCCTGGGGGCTGAGCCGCACGCGCGACTGCCAGAACCTCTGGGGGCGCCTCGGCGCCCACCTCGACGCCCACCCCGATCACCAAGCCCGCGCCGCCGACCTCCTGGCCCACGTCAAGCCCGCCTGCTTCAACCAGGGCCGCAAGCTCCTCGACGCCCACGGCCTCACGGCCCCTCCGAAGCGCAACCCCCCGAAGAAGGGCAAGCTCAACCTGCCCCACGACCCCATCTCGCCCATCCCCTGCGCCGACGCCCGCGCCTGGATCGCCGGCCTCGGCCTGCGCCCAAACCTCTGGGGCGCCCGCGGCATGCCCCCCGCCTTCGCACAGCTCGCCGAACAGACCCTCTGCCGCGACGACGCCGTCCAGCTCGGCTGGCAGCCCGAGTCCATCCTGGCCTTCCCCAAAGGCCCCATCATCGACCCCGGCCCCGTCCCCGAGAACGCCCAGACCCGCCAGACCGTCGAGCCGCCCAACCTCTACCCCGACGCCTTCAACCGCTTCAACCCGCCCCTGAAGCAGCCCGACTGGTTCCCCGAGCACATCAAGATCACCATCGACGACGGCCCTCGACCCCTCCTGCACCAGAAGCTCCATCAGGTCCTCGACGCGCACCAGGTCAAGGCCTCCTTCTTCATGTGCGGCGTCAACATCCTCTACAACGACAACCGCGACCCCGTCCTCATGAAGCAGGCCCTCCAGAACCTCGTCGACAAGGGCCACCACATCGCCTACCACAGCATGAACCACGTCACGAAGCGCCGCGAACACCTCATCATGATGAGCGACAAGCAGCTCAAGGACGACGTCGACCTCTTCCGCCTCGTGATCAAGACCCTCCTGGGCGAGGACGTCGCCATCACCTACGGCCGCATGCCCGGCGGCCTCGGCTCCCTGCGCGCCGAGAGCCGCAAGGCCTACCACTTCGCCGGGCTCAACGCCCCCGTCTTCTGGAACGCCGGCCCGCCCTCCTGGGGGCCTCGCGAGAACATCGGCGTCGTGCGCCGCCACGCCTGCAAGTTCAAGGCGCGCAAGAACGACAAGGACGGCGTCATCCTCCTGCTCCATGAGACCGCCAACATCGAGAAGGAGATCAACGCCTTCCTGAACACCCTCAAAGAGTGCCCCTGAACCCGGAGCCCCCCATGGACATGCGCTTCTACTTCGACGTCGTCTGCCCCTACGCCTACATGGCCTCCCTCCAGATCGAGGCCCTGGCCGCCCGCACCGGCGCCACCCTGATCTGGCGACCCATCCTCCTCGGCGGCGTCTACCGCGCCATCGGCCGCGACCAGGACGCCCAGGCCGGGCAGAGCCCCGCGCGCGCCCGCGTCGGCGACCTCGACCTCCAACGACAGGCCGAGCGCCACGGCCTCACCCTCAACCGCCCCGAAGGACACCCGCGCCGCACCGTCGAGGCCATGCGCCTCATCACCGCCGCCCCCGAACACCGACGCCCTGCCCTCGCGCACGCCCTCTTCGACGCCTACTGGGCCCAGGGCCGCGACGTCTCGGACGCCTCCCTCCTCCGCGAGATCGCCGCCGCCCACGACCTCGACCCCGGCTGCACGCAGGACCCCGCCGTCAAGCAGGCCCTCTTCGACGCCACCGACGAGGCCGTCGCAGCCGGCGTCTTCGGCGTCCCCGCCTTCGTCGTCGGCGGCGACCTCTTCTGGGGCCTCGACCGCCTCCACCTCGTCGAACAAGCCCTCGGCGGCCACACCTCCTGGCCGGACCTCCCCCCCAACCCCCTGGCCTCCCCCCCCTCCCTCACCTTCTTCCACGACTTCTCAAGCCCCTACTCCTACCTCGCCTCCACCCAGATCCGCCGCGTCGCCCAACGCCACGGCGCCGACCTCCAGCTCGCCCCCTTCCTCCTCGGCGCCCTCTTCCACGCCATCGGCACCGAGGGCATCCCCATGCACACCTTCAACGCCCCCAAGCTCCGCTGGTACGAAAAGGACATGCGCGACTTCGCCCGCTTCTACGGCGTCCCCTACCGCTTCCCCTCCACCTTCCCCCTCCACACCGTCGCCGCGCTCCGCGTCGCCATCGCAAAGCCCGACACCACCGACCACATCTACAGAGCCGCCTGGGCCGATGACCGCAACATCGGCGACCCCGCCACCCTCAAGGCCGTCCTCGACGACGCCGGCTTCGACGGCGCGCTCCTGCTCGAACAGGCCCAGCAGCCCGAGGTCAAGAACCAGCTGCGCCTCAACACCGACCGCGCCCGCGACCTCGGCGCCTGCGGCGCGCCCACCTTCCTCGTCAACGGCACCTCCCTCTTCTGGGGGCAGGACCGCCTCGATCAAGTCCAGGCCGCGCTCGCCGGCTGGCAACCCGCCACGCCCCTGCCCTGATCCTCACACCCAATCAAAGACGAAGGGCTTGCTTTGTGGGCCAGGACAGGGGGATGGCCTGGGCCTGAGCGAGGCTGGTGCACCGCACCGCCCAGTGATGGCAAAGGCTCAGGGCGCCGCCTGGACCGGCCACAAAGTGAGTTTCTCGGCTGTGGCTTGGGATCAGGGCTGAGGGATGGGGCGAGCCTGCTTGATGAGCAGGCGGCCGTGGGGTGCCGTGAACTTGAACTCGACGTCCATGCCCCAGCGACTGGGAACACGCGGCCGATGTATCGCTTTGAAATGATTGTGGATCTTCGTCAGCGCCTCGCTCAAGGTCAGGATCTCCTCCCAGGTCAGGACCGCCTCGTCGGTCTGGTTCGAGCGCGACAGATACTCAGCCTCCGGGGTCGAGTACCAGGTGTAGAGGATGAACTGGTCCGAGAGCTCACCGGGGCCCGGGTTGGCGACGCTCCGGCTGCCGATCTGGACGTTGACGTACTGGCCGGGGCGGTTCGGGTTGAAGATGTTCGTCGTCAGCGCCACCCCGTTGGACTCCTCGTCGGGGAACGAGGGGTGGACGAGGATCGCCATGGCCACGGCGCGGTGATCGATGCGGTAGAACTCGCGCTCGGCCACCGCCTCCTCGCTCCACAGCGAGGCCCAGACGAGGCGGACCCCGTCCTCCGGGCGCAGCTCCCGGTTGCCGATCTGCACCGCGACGCTGGTGTAGAGGCCAGCCCCATTGAAGCCCGGCAGATCCTCGCTGTTGGTCGATGAGCGCAGGCGCACCTTGACCGTCCCGTGCAGAGTCAAGATCCGATCGTAGAGCGCGGCCTGGAAGCCCAGGTCCAGGGGCGCGGCCTGGATCGCGGCCCGCAGCCCGGCCAGCGCCTGCGCGCGCCACCCCAGATCGTCGCGCCAGCGCGGATCGTCGAGCGTGGCCTCGACCTGCTCGTCGAGGCCGTGGCGCTGCATGTGCTCCCAATAGTGGACGAAGGGGACGGCGAAGGGGGCCTCGGGCAGCGGCAGGCCCTCGATGTGGGTCATCTCCGCCATGTTGGCCGCCTTGGCCCCGACGGCGCTCACCGCCGTGTGATCCAGGGTCGAGAGCGCCGGCAGGCCGTCCACCTCCAGATCCAGGGGCGGCACGAAGGTCTCGCGCGGCCGGATCTGCGCCCAGTAACGCTCGGCCTCCTCAAGCCGCGCGGGGCGAAGATTAAAACCCTGGGGCGTGACCTCCAGCGAGACGAGCTGATCGGCCAGCCCCGCCACGCGCGCGTCCGTCAAGGCCCCGCGCAGCGCCATGTTCGGCGTCCCCCGGTTCTTGCTCAAGATGTTGACGTGCGACAGCGGGGTCTGGAAGACCTCGGTGATGATCCCCCCCACCGGCGGGATGTCGTTGGGCGCCTCGCGCAACACCACGATGTCCGTCGGCTTCGACGACGACGCGCTCTGCTCGCCCAGCAACCGCAGGTAGCCGTAGCCGCGCCCCGGGTTGAGCGGCTGGAAGGTGATCCCCTCGAAGAGCTCGTGGGTCGTCACGATGGGCAGCTTGCCCTCCAGGTGCTCGCTCGCCTCCTCCTCATGGTGGAGCGAGATGGGCCGGTAGACGAGCTGAGGGCCGAAGTAGAGCCGCTCGACAAGGTGTTGATAAGCAAAAAGAATCTGGTCGGCCTCGATCAAGTCGCCCGTGGCGAACTCCAGCAACACCAGCCCCTGATCGGCGTAGAAGGCCACCGTCCCGAGCAAGAAGCGCCGATCCTGGCTGCGGTACTGCCTGTCGTTGAACTCCGCGTGCGTCCCGACCGGATCCAGGCCCTCCTTGTTGAGGTGCTCGTCGCAGAAATCGAAGTGGAGGCCGTACTTGCTGGAGTCGAAGAAGTAGGTCGCGTCGTCGTCCTGCAGGTCGATGACGAACTTGACGATCGAGGTGTTGGCGAAGAGCGCGCTCTGAGGGCGCACGGCCACCGACATGAAGGCCCGCGAGCAGACCAGGCGCCCGAGGTGATCGGGCCTGGGCCTGACCCCTGGCGGGCACTCGGGGTGATCAGCGCCGAATTCCGGCTCGCCCTCCGGCTCGCCGACGGGATCCTGCGGCGACCCCTGGCAGGCCGCCAGCGCCACGAGCCACACCATGATCCAGCCGCGATCCATGAAGACCTCCCTCGCCCGCGCGAACAGCGCGCCGCGCTCCGAGACGATGTGCATCAAGGGTGCCAGGGGCGCCGCGCCGCCGCAAGCCCGCCAACGCGGGGCCTCGCGCCCAACGACAGGCCAGGGGCGCCTCAGAAATCTGCGGCGAGCTGAGGGCGCAGGTCAGTCGAGGGCGTTGGCGTCGCCGCCGAAGTTCTCGTCTTCGTTCTGGACGGGATCGGCCTTCTTGTCGCCCGGCGCCGGATCGTCGTCCAGCGCGTTGGGGTCGCCGCCGCCCTGATCCGGCACCGCGCCGCCCTCCGGGGTCGGCGGGGGCGTCTCCTCGCCGAGGTCGAGCCCCTCCATGATCTGCTCAAGCTCGGACTTGGGCGCCTCGCCGCCCATGGCGGCCTCGCAGGCCTCCCAGGTCTCCTTGTCCGGGAAGGAGACGACGACGGTGCCTTCTCGGAAGAGCGAGACAAGGCCGAGCGAGACGGTCGGCACGTAGGTGACGACCACCAGGCAGGCCATCATGATGAACAGGAAGGGCACGACGGCGCGCACGACCTCCCCGAGCTTCTTGTTGAAGATCGTCGAGGAGACAAAGAGGTTCAGGCCCACGGGGGGCGTCAGGTAGCCGATCTCCAGGTTGACGATGAAGATGATGGCCAGGTGGATCGGGTGGACCCCGACGCCGGCGCCGATGAGCGACAGCAGCGGCACCAGGATCAGGATGGCGCTGATGATGTCCATCAGACAGCCCACGACCAGCAGCAGGAGGTTGACGATGAGCAAAAAACCCACCAGCGACAGATCCCAGCCCTTGATGACCTCGACGGCCATCTCGGGGATCCGGGCGTTGGCCAGGAAGTCGTTGAAGGCCAGCGCCATCGTCATGATCAGGAGCAGCGTGCCCATCAGGACCGCGCACTGGGACAGGATCCGCGGCACGTCTTCGAGCTTGATGCTGCGGTGGATCCAGAACTCGACGACGAAGGCGTAGACCACCGAGACGGCTGCCGCCTGGGTCGGCGAGAAGAGCGCCGAGTAGATCCCGCCCAGCACGATCAGCGGCATCAAGAGCGCCCAGATGCCCTCGCGCAGCGTCCTCCACACGTCGCCCCAGACAAAGCCCGTGCGCGGCAGCTTGTGCTTGACGCCGATGTAGACGGCGTAGACGGCCATGGCAATGCCGATCAGGATCCCCGGCCCGATGCCCGCCAGGAAGAGGTCGCCGACGTCGAGCTCCCCGGCCTTGCCCAGCGCGTAGCCGCAGGTCGGCTTGAACTTGGTCGGATCGACGATCGCGTAGACGATCATCGGCACCGAGGGCGGGATCAGGATGCCCAGCGACCCGGCGGAGGTCACCAGGCCGTTGGCGAAGTTGTCCGGGTAGCGCTCGGCCAGCAGCGCCGGGTACATGATCGACCCGATGGCGATGACCGTCACCGGGCTCGACCCGGAGATCGCCGCGAAGAAGACGCACGCGCAGACCGCCGCGACCCCCAGGCCGCCGGGGACCCAGCCGAAGACCGCCCTCGCAAAGGCGATCAGCCGCCTGGCGATGTCCCCCTCGGTCATGATCGTGCCGGCGACGATGAAGAAGGGGATGGCCAGCAGCACCGGGTTGTCAAAGAGCTGCCGCGTGGCCTCCAGCACCGGAGAGTCGAGGTTCTCCACCGACAGCTCGGGGACGTGGAAGGCCAACAGGCAGTAGACCGCCACCACGCCGATGAGCACGAAGAGGGGCTGGCCGAGCGCCATGGCCAGGATGATGACGATGATGAGCCCCAGGACCGCCATGCTCATGAGCTCACCTCCTCGCCCTGGGGCGCGTCGCCCTCACCCGAAGCCGGGGCCGGCGAGATGACGGACAGGACGGCGCTGGCCAGGAAGCGCGCCGAGATGCTCAACAGCGCCAGCGGGATGGCCATGACCCCGAGCCAGTCCGGGATCTCGCCCTCCAGGGTGTTCGCCCACCACCGCCCGCTGCCCTCCTTGAACATGTACAGGTAGCTCAGGTAGAGCAGCAGGAGCGTGAAGCTGGCCACGATCAGGTCGCTCAAGGCGTTGAACCAGGGCAGAACCTTGGGAGGGCAGAACTTCCGGGCGATGTCGAGCTTGATGTGGGCCTTCTGCTTCGTCGTCATCGACGCCCCCAGGAAGCCCATCCACACCAGCAAGAAGAGCGAGCGCTTGTCGGCCCACGAGTAGCCATCGGGGACGTTGGCCGACAACCAAAGGAGCACCAGGGTAAGGGCCCCGAGACAGCCGGCCGTGATCTTCTTGCCCTGCTTGAAGAAGTAGCCCACCACCGGCCCCATGATGAGGCAGGTCAGGATCAGGTAGAAGGTCGAGGACTTCTCGAGAAACACCGACAGCGACCCGACGCCAAAGACGGCCGCCACGACCAGCGCCGTGGCCCCAAGGCGCACGCCCAGCGGCCTGGGGCTGCCGTCGGACGTTCGGCCGAGCCTGGAGTGGTTGACGACCGCCCCCATCAAGACCGACACGAAGCCCAGGATGACGAGCAGCCGGTAGGGGAGCGGCCCCTCGCCTGCGACCCACCGCATGAAGTTGATCTTCATGCTCACGCCGTTCTCAAAGAGGATGTAGATGAACTCGATGACGATCATCACCGCGAGCGCGGCGACGGCCAGGGCCTTCTCGACGTTGTAGACGGCGTAGTCCAGCCACGCCATCGTCCAGCCGAAGGTGCCCAGCGGGCCTTGATAGTCGATGCGAGGGCCGGGGGACCGGATCTCCACCGCGCCGTTGGCCTCTGCCATGGTTCAGCCTCGTGATCGGGGAGCGCCGGGGGGGAGCCTCCGGCCAGCGCGGTCGCCCTGGCCGAAGCTCGCCCGGGGGTCACTTGATGTTCTTCTCGACGAGATCGAGGATCTTGCCGCACTTGGCGCAGCCCTTCTTGGTGCGGAACTGGGCGTGGACGCTCTTGGTCTTGGTCCGGAAGGCCTCCTTCTCGGCGTCGGTCAGCTTGTACATCTTGACGCCCTTGCCTTCGAGGTTCTTGAGCAGCGCCGGGGCGAGCTTGCGGATCGCGGCCCGGCCGTTGACCGTCTCGGTCTTGCGCCCGGACAGCAGCATCTTCTTGATGTCGTCGGGCAAGCCGTCGAACCACGCCTTGTTGAAGACGATCGCGGCCGGCTGGTAGATGTGGTCGCTGATCGTCCAGTGATCGATCTTGGTGTACCAGGAGGCCGCGAAGGCGAAGAGCGCGGTGTTGTCAAAGCCGTCGGTCTGACCCGTGGACAGGCTGGTGAGGACCTCGGCCACCGAGACGCTCACGGGGTTGCCCCCGAGCGCGCGGTAGGTCTCCATGTGAATCCAGTTCTCCTGCGAGCGCATCTTGAGGGTGGCCAGATCCGCGGGGGTCTTGACGAACTTGCCCTTGGCGGCGTAGTTCCGGAAGCCGTTCTCGCTGAAGATGAAGAGCTGGAAGCCGTAGTCCTGCAGGAGCTTCTCGACCGAGGCGAAGAGGACGTTGTCGATGACGTTGTCGGCCTGGGCGTAGTCCTTGAAGAGGAAGGGCAGCTCAAAGACGCCCATCTCGGGCGCGTCGTCGAGCATGGCCGAGGTGGACACGCCGACGGCCTGGATCTCGCCGGCCTTGCACTGGCGCACCAGCGCCGTCTCGTTGCCGCGGCCGAGGATGACCTTGACCTTGAGGCGGCCGCCGGACTCCTTCTCCCATTGCTTCTTGAGGCGGTTGAGCTGGTCGGCCCAGGGCGTCCCCTCGGGCGCCACGGAGCGGAAGGTCAGGCTGTACTCCTCGGCCTGGGCCGAGGTGGGGTGGCCGAGCGACAGGAGGCCGAGCGTCACCAGGGCGACGAGCGCGGCGGCGAGGGAGAGACGTGGGGTAGGCATGATTGGAGCACTCCTGGGCTTTTGCGCGGTCGACTCAAGGCGCCCGCGTCGGGGTTCTCGGGCGGCGACCTTCATCAACATTGGCGCCGCCATCAGACAAGAGACTCTCGGCCTGGCTTAATATTTCAACAGGGCAGCCTCTGTCCGAAGACAGGACAACAAGACCCTCAGAAGAGATCGTCGATCTTGGACAGCAGCTCGCGGGCCTTCTTCTGCTCAAAGGCGTTCTCGGGCTCGACCTCGGGGGCCTTGCTCAGGTCAAAGGCCACGACCTCCTCGAGCGTCGCCTTGAAGGCCGCCTTGTCCTCGACGCCGGTGGCGTAGAGCTCGGCGTAGAGGACGTGGGTGGCCAGATAATTGGGCGAGTCGGCGATGGACTTGTCGAAGTAGAGCTTGCTCTTGTCCATGTCGCGGCCGGCGAAGGAGGGCAGCTTGGCATAGTAGGCCCCGAAGTAGCGGTAGGAGCCGCCGTAGAAGAAGGTCGGGTCCTGGGCCTCGACCTGATCCATGATCGCCTTGATGTTGTCCTTGTGGCTCAGGATCGTGGCGATGCCTTCGAGCAGCGCCCACTTGCCCATGTTGGTCGCGTACCAGTAGAGCGCCGGCACGGCGCCCTTGTCCAGCAGCTTGATGGCCTCGGGCCAGGGCGTGTCGTGGCGGATCGCCTTGCCAAACTCGGGCGAGTAGATCGCCATGGCCTTCTCGGCGTTGGTGACGCCCTTGTTGAAGGTCACCTTCATCTTCTCCTTGAGCGCGTCGTCCTCGGCCGAGTCTCCCGACATGCGCTGGTGCGCGTCGGCCAGGAAGTAATAGGCCCGCGTGAGCTTGACGAAGGTCTCGTAGAGGGCCTTGCGCCGATCCTCCTGCGACATCCCCTCGGCCGAGATCTCCACGGCCGCCTCCCACTTGCCGATCGCCCCCTCCAGCTTGCCCTGATCGATGCGCTCGGCCCACAGCGCGTCGCCCTCGGCGATCGCGTTCAGGAAATCACCCTGGGCCTTGCCGGCCAGAAGCTGCTCGTCGGTCTGCGAGAGCGCCGAGTCGCGCGACGTGGCGCAACCCGAGGCCAGCAGCATGGCCACCATCATGAAAAAGGAGATTGTCAATACCTGCTTCACAGTTCCCACCTTTCGTAAAGTCATGCGTGTCGGTTCATGGGTTCATCGGCCTGTTGATGCCGGTCTTTACAACGACCCCCGATCCCTGTCAAGGCGCGCTGGCCGGGCCGGCGCCGGGCATCCGGCAGGCCCCAGAGATCCTGTCTCCGTCGGGCAGGGTGAGCACGGCCTGTCCGCGGGAGGAGCGATCGAGCAGGGGGAAGGCGCCAGAGGCGACGCGGGCCAGGCGCCCGCCCTCGGTCCAGATCAGCACGTCGTCGTCGAGGCTCTCCAGGGAGACGAGCGCGGCGATCTCGTCGCCGCGGGCCTCGGGGCGCATCAAGATCATGCCCTGGCCGGCGCGACCCTGGATGCGGAACTGGCTCAGCGGCACGCGCTTGCCGGCGCCGCTGGCGGCCAGCACCAGGAGCTGCTCGTGGCCACGGACGGGCACGGCGCCGACGACGGCGTCGAAGTCGCCCAGCTCCATCGCCTTGACGCCCTGGGCGCGCAGCCCCATCGAGCGGACCTCCTTGCTCTCGAAGTGGATGCCATTGCCGGCGGCGTTGGCGCAGAAGATCGCCGTCTGCGCCTCGGTGTGCGCGAAGGCGGCCAGCACCGCGTCGCCCTCGGCCAGCAACAGCGCCTGGACGCCCTCGCGCAGCAGGACGCGGCCCAGGTCCTTGACCGCGCTGGCCTTGATACGCCCCTGGGTGGTGACGTGGATGAAGCGGGACCCTCGCCGCAGCGCCTTCTGGCACAGGATCGCCGCGGCGCGCTCGTCGCTGGCCATGGCCGTCATGTCGGCCGGGCGCCGGGTCGGGCCTGTCGAGGGCGTGATCACGCGGCTGTCGACCGGGTAGAGCGCCCCCTTGTCCGAGAGCACCGCCAGAGCGTCCTCCTCGGGGTTGACCAGCAGACAGCGAACCGCCGAGGCGACCCCCCTCGGGGCGAAGATGGCCGGCGAGATCGGGCCAGACTCGGCCACCTTGAGCTCGGCGCCGGAGAGCGTGAAGATCACCCCATCGGCGTCGCAGACGACGATCTGCGCGTCCCAGCCCTCCTGTCGCTCGCGGGCGTGGCGCTCCTCGGCCACGACCGCGTCGACGGTGACCTTGTGGCGCCGGCTGCCCTTGCAGGCCTGCACCAGCGCCGCCACCAGCGCGTCCTCCCAGCTCCCGAAGGCGCTGCGGGCGATCTTGAAGATCAGGGGGTCGAGGTTGACGAGGCGATCGTTGTCCAGATCCCCCTCCGTCTCCTGGATGATCTGGATGATGCGCGAGACGATCTCGGCTTTGTCGCTCATGGTCCGCCTGCCGCCCTTGGGATGAAGTTCACCTGACGAGGGCGGAGTCTAGGGCAAGCAGGGCCTCGGCGGCAAGGCTCGGCGGCGTGCGGCGATCAGCGCCGACCCTCGACGACCTCGTGGTGGCGCTCGACGACGGCCTGCGCGGGCTCTGGGCCGCGAGCCAGCTCGGCCAGGAAGGGATCGGCCTCCCCGTGCCGGGCGTCGCCGCGCAGGCGGCGCTCAAACTCGGCCAGCTCGGCATCGCCTTGATCCCGACCGCCCTGGCCGAAGGCCAGATCGCCGGCGATCGTCTCCAGCTCGCCCTGATCGTGGCGATCGTCCCACCGAGGACGCTCGGCCGCGCGCACGCCGAGCTGCTCGCGCCTGGCGCCCAACTGGCGATCGCGCGCGACGCGCTCGGGGTCCTCGACCACGCGCGTGCCCAGCGCTCTGTCGGCCAGCAGGCGGCCGTCGCCGAAGAGCAGCAGCAGCAGGTCGACGAAGAAGGGGATCACGGCCATCCAGAGCCCGAAGCGGACGGCATTGCGGGCCACGATCATCCAGTGGGGGGCCTCCTGGCCATCCTCGGTCATCAAGCGCTGGCCCAGCGCGGCCCGACCCAGCGAGCGGCCCCGACCGAAGATGTTGTTGTTGAGGCTCAAGTAGACGAAGGCGGCCAGGAACCACCCGAAGGGCGTGAAGATCAGGAAGAAGGGCAGCATCAGGCCGTCGAGCGCGAAGGCCCCGATCCGCTTGAGGCGCCTTGAGGGGATGATCCCCGAAGGGTGGCGCTGGCCGCGCTCCGCGACCAGGTCATGGCCCTGGAGGCCGCTCGAAAGGATGATCTTGGCTGAGGTCCGGCTCGGGCGCCTGTTCATGGGCTCCATCTCGGGGCAACGGCCGCGACCTGTCGCGGCCGGTGAAGGTCTTGTCGAAGATGGGCCAGCATCCCGCTGCCCTCCTCGGGCGACTGTGCAGGTTAATCACGCGGCGGTGCCTGAAAAGTCCTCGACCGGCCCAGAAGCTCGCGCTCGTGCCCGCCAGAAAACACTTGCAAAGACGTTCAGGGCGAGGGAGAAGGAATGGCGCGCGCAACAAACGTACAGGTAGAGCATGACATCGATCACCCTCAAATCCAAACTTGAACCCAAGTACGACGTCGTCTTCCTGGGCCTCTTCGGCGACAGGCACGATCCGGATCTCCTCTTGAGCCTGCTCAACGCCCTGCTGGCCAGCCACCAGCTCCCGATGGTCTCCCTGGAGATCGCGCCGACTCGCCTGCCCGGCCAGTTTGCCGACAACAAGACGCCCGTGCTGGATCTTTGCGCCACCGACGAGCGCGGCCGCCAGTACAACGTCGAGGTTCAGCTCTCGCGCAAGGCCGGCTACCCCGAGCGGATCCTCTATTATTGGGCCAGACTCTTCGCCGCCCAGCTCAAGCAGGGCCACCTCTACACCGAGTTGAAGCCGACCATCGGCATTCACTTGTTGGACTGGACCTTGTCGACCGGCTCAGGCGACGGCTTTCACCACAGCTTCCACATCACCGACGACCTCCATGGCCGTCGATTGACGGACCACCTCTCCCTGCACATCCTTGAGTTGCCCAGCTTCAACCTCGCCCTCGAAGAGTTGGAGAGCGACGAAGACAAGTGGCTGTACTTCATCAAGAACGGACACACCATGACGCACAACCAGGCTCAGAACCTCAGCGGCCCCATCGGCAAGGCCGAGCAGAAGCTGGCCCACATGAGCCAGGACGACGCGTTGCGCTATCTGACCTTCATGATCGACAAGAGGCTGCGCGATGAGGCCAACCACATCCCGGGCCTCGAAGCTGAGGCCCGCCAGAAGGGTCTTGAGCAGGGTCTTGAGCAGGGTCTTGAGCGGGGTCTTGAGCAAGGGCGGGCGGAGGGGGTTCATCTTGTCCTGTTGATGTGGGAGCGCTCGCTGGGTCGGAGCTTGAGCCCGACCGAGCGCGAGCACCTCAAGGGCGCCGCCCACGCCCTGGAGGACCTGGGCAGGATGACCTTCGAGATGGACAAGGACGCGCTCGAAGGCTGGCTCAAGGCCCGGTAGGTCCCTCCAGATCGAGGATCGAAGCGCCAAGGACGACGGATCCGGGGCTGGCGTTGCCCAAAATGTCGGGGGAGGCTGGCTCGGTCCTGGCCCAGGACGGCGTGAGGCAAGACCGCGACGTTGCAGAGCGTCTGCATGAACGGCGGGGCTTGCTTGACCGGGGCGGCGCGATTTGCTAGTTCGCTTCACCAATTTCAAGCGTCACCTCGGGGAGAGCCTCCCCGGGGTGGATCGCACACCAGAGCCAGATGGGGGCTTCATGAACATCCACGAGTATCAGGCCAAGGAACTCCTCCGGGCCAACGGGGTCAAGGTGCCTCGGGGCGTCGCCGCGTTCTCGGTCGAGGAGGCCGTCGCGGCGGCCGAGTCCCTCGGCGGGTCGATCTGGGTCGTCAAGGCGCAGATCCACGCCGGCGGGCGAGGCAAGGCCGGCGGGGTGAAGCTGGCCCGATCGATCGCGGAGGTGCGGGCGCACGCCGAGGCCTTGCTGGGCGCGACGCTGGTGACGCACCAGACCGGGCCGGAGGGCAAGGTGGTCAACCGCCTCTACATCGAGGAGGGGGTGGACATCGCCAAGGAGTTCTACCTGGGCGTGGTCGTCGATCGGGCCACGAGCCGGATCACCTTCATGGCTTCGACCGAGGGCGGCGTGGAGATCGAGAAGGTCGCCGAGGAGACGCCGGAGAAGATCGTCAAGGTCGCCATCGACCCTGCCGTCGGGCTGATGGACTACCAGAGCCGGAAGCTCGGCTTCGCCCTGGGCCTGAGCGGCGGTCAGGTGCGCGAGTTCGGGAGCTTCGCCGCCGGCCTCTACAAGGTGTTTACGCAGTACGATGGCGCGCTGGCCGAGATCAACCCGCTGGTGTTGACCGGCTCGGGGGACATCATCGCGCTGGACGCCAAGCTCAACTACGACTCCCACGCGCTCTACCGCCACAAGACCCTGACCGAGCTGCGGGATCTGAGCGAGGAGGACGCCGCGGAGACCGAGGCCCACAAGTACGATCTGTCCTTCATCAAGCTCGACGGCAACATCGGGTGCATGGTCAACG
>SYOX01000165.1 GCA_005804885.1 Pseudomonadota bacterium | reverse complement strand
GGCGGGCTCGACGGCGGCGGGGGCCACGCCGGCGGCCGGCCCGGCGGCCGACGCGGCGGGGCTGCTCGCGGCGAGGTCGCCGACGGTGTCGGTGACGAAGCCGACGATGGTGCCGACCTCGACCTTGGTGCCGGCGGCGACGCGGATCTCGGCCAGGAAGCCGGAGACGGGCGAGGGGATGACGGACTCGACCTTGTCGGTGGAGATTTCGAAGAGGTCCTCATCGCGCTCGACGGCATCGCCGGGTTTCTTGAGCCACTTGACGACGGTGCCTTCGGCGATCGATTCGCCCATCTGAGGCATGATGATCTCGGTGCGCATAACTCTCCTGTCTCGTCGTGAGGGCCGGCCCCTCAGTAGTCCAGCAGGCCGCGGCAGGCGGCCAGGAGGACGTCGTCGTTGGGCTGAAAGGCGTGTTCGAGCTCTTTGGCGTAGGGGACGGGGGTGTCCTGGGCGCCGAGGCGCACGATGGGGCCGTCGAGCCATTCGAAGAGGTGTTCGGCGAGGTTGGCGGCGATCTCGCCGCCGATGCCGCCCTCGCGCTGGTCTTCGTGCAGGACGAGGGCCTTGCTGGTGCGCTTGACCGAGGCGTAGATCGTCGGCCAGTCGATGGGCTTGAGGGTGCGCAGGTCGATGACCTCGATCTGGGCGCCGCGCTCGGCGGCGAGGCGCTCGGCGACGTCGAGGGCGCGGTGGACCATGGCGCCGTAGGTGATCAGGGTCATGTCGTCGCCGGCGCGGCGGGTGGCGGCCTGCCCGATGGGGACGAGGCCCTCGTCGTTCAGGTCGAGGTCCTCCTTGACGCGGCGGTAGAGCAGCTTGTGCTCCAGGAAGAGGACGGGGTTGTCGTCGCGGATGGCGGCCTTGAGGAGGCCGCGGGCGTCGGCGGCGGTCGAGGGCATGACGATCTTGAGGCCGGGGGTGTGCAGGAAGTAGGCCTCGACGTTCTGGGAGTGGAAGGGGCCGGCGCCGACGCCGCCGCCGGCCGGGCCGCGGATGACGATCGGGACCGCCGCACCCCAGCGCCAGTGGCTCTTGGCGGCGAAGTTCGTGATCATCTGGAAGCAGCAGGTGATGAAGTCGATGAACTGCATCTCCGCCACCGGGCGCATCCCCATGTAGGCCGCCCCGATGGCGGCCCCCACGATCGCCGACTCCGACAGCGGGGTGTCGAGCACCCGCTCGGTCCCGAACTCCGCCTGGAAGCCCTCGGTGAGCTTGAAGGCCCCCCCGTAGGCGCCGATGTCCTCGCCGAGCATGAAGACCCGCTCGTCGCGGCGCATCTCCTCCTGCAAGGCCAGCCGGATCGCCTCGATGTAAGTCACCTCTGCCATCGGACCCCTTCCTGGCTAGATGTGGAGCGCCATGCCGTGCACCGCGTGAGCCGCCTCGCCGAGCGCCTCGCCGAGGGTCGGGTGGGCGTGCATGGTGTGGATGATGTCCTCGACGGTGGACTCAAGCGCCAGCGCCATGCCCCCCTCCAGGATCAGCTCCGTGGCCTTGGGACCGATGATGTGGATCCCGAGCACCTCGTCGTACTTGGCGTCGGCGACGATCTTTATCATCCCCTCGGACTCCTGCATGATCCGGGCGCGCGGGTTGGCCGAGAAGGGGAAGGTCCCGACGCGCACCTCATAGCCCTTGTCCCTGGCCTTCTGCTCGGTCAGGCCGATCGAGCCGATCTCCGGGTGGCAGTAGGTGCAGTTGGGCGTGCGGTTGTAGTCGATGGGGTGGCAGTCCTTGCCGGCGATGTGGTCGACGGCCAGGATCCCCTCGTGCGAGGCGACGTGGGCCAGCCAGGGCGTGTCGACGATGTCGCCGATGGCGTAGACGCCCGGCTCGGCCGTCCGCATGAAGCCGTCCACCTCGACGGTGCCGCGCTTCGTGGCCACGATCTTCGTCTTGTCCAGGCCGACATCCGCCGTGACGGGCCGCCGGCCGGCCGCCATCAGGAAGATGTCGCACTCCATCTCGATGCTCTCCCCGGCCGGGCCCTGGACCGCGACCTTGACGACGTCGCCCTTGCGCTCGACCTTCTGGATCTTGTGGCCCGTCAGGCAGCCGATCTTGCGCTTCTTGAAGGCCTTGTCCAGCTCCGCCGAGATGTCCGCGTCCTCCAGCGGCACCAGCCGGTCGAGCACCTCGATGATCGTCACCTCCGTGCCGAAGGTGTTGTAGACCGAGGCGAACTCCGTGCCGACGGCGCCGGCGCCCATGACCACCATGCGCTTCGGGATGAAGGGCAGCTTGAGGATGTCGTCGCTGTTGACGATCCGCTCGTGATCCATCGGGATGAAGCCGAAGGAGGCGCACACCGAGCCCGTGGCCAGGATGATGTTCTTGGCCGTCAGCGTCTCGACGCCGCCGCCCTCGGCCGTCACCGAGACCTTGCCGCCGCCGAGCAGCCGCCCGTGCCCCTTGTGGACCGCGATCGTGTTCTTGCGCATCAAGTAGGCGACACCGTTGGTGTTTTGCCGCACCACCTTGTCGCGGTAGCCCTGCACCCCCGACCAGTCCACCTCCAGGCCCGTGACCTTGAGGCCGAACTTCGACGACTCCTTCATCTTGTCGTACAGGTGGGCCGACTCCAGCAGCGCCTTGGTCGGGATGCACCCGACGTTCAGGCACGTCCCCCCCAACGTCGGGTCCTTCTCCACGATGGCTGTCTTGAGGCCCGACTGAGCGGCGTGGATCGCGGCGACGTAGCCACCCGGGCCACTTCCAATGACGACGACGTCGTAATTGCTCACATCTGTCTCCTTTCTAGAGGGCGCGCCGAGAATCGAGGTGAAACCCCACCTTGATCCGGCGAGGTCCGGCAGGCGCCCTGTAACCTATCCAAAGGCGGCGGTTTGTCAATGTCGCGCCGAGGGCCTGTGGAGCCCCCAGATCGCCGGCGCGGAGGGTCAATCGCTGGGGGCGGTCGTGGGGCTCAGGCAGGCGTTGGCGCCCTGGCCGATCTCCTCGACGCGGCGCTCCAGCGCCTCCAGCCGGGCCACCTCTGTGGCGTCGTTGGCGGCGGGTTCGTCGAACTTCTCCTCCAGCCTGCGCACGAGGCGCCTGTGCTTATCGAGGCAGCCCAGCGTGATGGAGGCCCCGAGGTTGGCCGCCGCGGCCCCTTCGATGTCCCTGATCGCGTCACCCATCCAGCCCTGGAGGCATTGGGCGTTGTCCGCCAGCAGCGCCCGCCGCGCCGCCGGGTCGGCCTTGGCCGATGTCGAGGCGGAGATGGCGCAGCCCACCGGCCACAGCGGCCCCGAATGGGCAAAGGCGCTCTCGATGGGGGTCATCTGGCTGCAGGCGATCCCGTCCCAGCACAGCGCGCCGGGGCAATGGCAGCCCGGAGGCGTTTCGTCCGTGCAGATCACCGAGCCGCCCGCCGCCGTGATCTGCTGCGGCCCGCACAGATCCTGGCAGCTGTCGCTGAAGTGCGCCCAGTGCCCTCCTTGCTGAACACACCAGAGGGCGTTGACCTGCTCCTGACACCCCGGCTCGGGGTTGGCGCGGCAATGAGCGGCGACGCGCTGCTGGAGCTGCGCCGCGTCGGCGGCGCCCTTGACGCTGTCGGGGATGTCGCCGCGACACCCCAAGGCTGCGATGGTCAGGGACACCAGGAGGGCTTTCTTCAAGTCGATCACGGTCACGCTCCCGCTTCGGGTTCAACAGCGACAGGGTGCGCGAAGGCGTCGCCCTTGGCAACCGTCCCCGAGCGCGATATGCCGCTCGCCTTGAGGATCGTCTCAAGGTAGGAAGGATCGTGCGCCGCCGCGCAGATCGCAGCCTTGGGCGGGTGACGCCGGATGTGGGCCGAAAGGGGGGGATATGGCGAAGATTCTTGTGCTGGGGGCAGGGATGATGGGTAGCGCGATCTGCGCCCCGATCGCGGATCGGGGCCACGACGTCCGCCTCGTCGGGACCCCCCTTGATCGCGACATCATCGCGCGGCTTCAGTCCGACGGCGTCCACCCTGGGCTCGGCGTGGCCCTCCCGCCGCAGGTCAGCGCCTCCCAGATCGAGGCGCTGGAGGCCGAGGCCGAGGGCGTCGAGGCCATCGTCCTCGGGGTCAGCTCGGCGGGGGTCGAGTGGGCCGGCGCGGCGACGCGGGCGATCGTCCGGCCGGGTGTGCCGGTGATCTCGGTGACCAAGGGGCTGCGCTGGACCGGATCGCGCTTCGACCTGCTGCCGGACGTCCTCGCGTCCGCCTGGGCGCCAGAGGATCGCGGCGCGATCCACCCTGGCGCCGTGGTGGGGCCTTGCATCGCCGGGGAGCTGGCCCGCCGCGTCCAGACCTGCGTGTCGTTCGCGGGCCGGGACATGGCGGCGATGCGCCGGCTGGCCGATCTCTTCAGGACGGACTACTACCACATCCGGCCCTCGACCCAGCTCGTCGGCCTGGAGGTGTGCGCGGCGCTCAAGAACGCCTTCGCCATGGCGGTCGGCTTCGCTCGGGGCATCAACGAGCGCGTCGGGCGAGAGCACGGCAGCGTCGCGATGCACAACCATGAGGCCGCCGTCTTCGCCCAGGCCGCGCTGGAGATGGCTCGCCTGGTGGAGCTCTTCGGCGGCGATCCCAGCGTGGCGGGGGGGCTGGCCGGCGTCGGCGACCTCTTCGTGACCTGCCAGGGGGGCCGCACGAGCCGCCTGGGGCGCTGGCTGGGCCTGGGGCTGTCGATCAAGGAGGCCGTCGAGGCGATGGAGGGCGCGACGCTGGAGAGCCTCGACGTGCTCAAGGTGCTCGATGAGGCGATCCCGGTCCTGGAGGAGCGCGGCGATCTGGGCGCCGCGGAGCTGCCCTTGCTGCGCCACCTGTGCGCGATCGCCACGGCCGGCGCGGCGGCCGACGTTCCCTTCGAGCGCTTCTTCACCGAGCTGGAGGGCTAGGTCATGGCGCGGCCTGTCGTCCTCGGGATCGATTGCAGCACGACGGGCGCCCGTTGCGTCGCCTGGGACGCCCAGGGCCGCGCGGTGGCCGAGGGGCGCTCCTCCATCCCCCTCGTCAGCCTGCCGCCCGAGGGCTACGAGCAGGACGCGGAGCGGTGGTGGTCGGCGGTCGTCGAGGCGACCGCCTCGGTCACCGCCGCCCTCGGCCGCGCCCGCGTCGAGGGCCTGTGCGTCGCCCACCAGCGCGAGACCTTCGTGGTGGCCGACGCCGACGGGCGCCCGCGGCGGCCTGGGGTCGTCTGGATGGACGAGCGGTGCAGGCCCCAGGTGGCCCGCGTCAAGGCCGATCCGGCGCTCTGCGCGCGGCTCCACGACACCACCGGCAAGCCCCCCTGCCTGACGCCTTCTCTCTATAAGATCATGTACTTGCGAGAGGTCGAGGGCTCGACCTTCGAGGGCGACTTCATCGTCGCGGACGTCCACGCCTTCCTGGCCCGTCGGCTGACGGGGCTTTGGCGGACCTCGACGGCCAGCGCCGATCCGACCGGGCTGGTGGACATGCGCTCGGGCCGGTGGTCGGCGGAGGCGCTGGGGCTGGCGGGGCTCTCGGAGCGGCACCTGCCGGAGCTGTTGCCGCCGGGCGCGCTGCTCGGCGCCCTGTCGCCCGAGGCCGCCCGCGCCATGGGGTTGAGCGAGGGCCTGCCGGTCATCGCCGGCGCGGGGGACGGTCAGGCGGCGGGGCTCGGCGCGGGGATCTGCGGACCCGGGCGGGCCTACCTCAACCTCGGCACGGCCGTCGTCTCCGGGGTGTGGTCCCCTGCCTATCGGGTCGATCCGGCCTTTCGGACCCTCTTCGGCGCGGCGCCGGGGAGCTACTTCTGCGAGACCGACCTCAAGGGCGGCACCTTCACGCTCAACTGGCTGCTCGACCACTTCATGGGGGTCGAGCCAGCCGGCCGCGACGAGGCCCTGGCGGCCCTGGAAGTCACGGCGAGCGCGATGGCGCCTGGGTCGAGCGGCCTCATCGCGCTGCCCTACTGGTGCGGGGTGATGAACCCGCACTGGGACGACGACGCCTCGGGGGCGCTGCTGGGGCTCCGGGGGCATCACGGCCCGGCGCACGTCTACCGCGCGATCCTGGAGGGGATCGCGATGGAGCAGCGCCTGCACACCGACGGCGTCGAGCGCGCCGTGAATTTTTCGGTGGAGGACTTCGTGGTCATGGGCGGCGGCGCCCGCAGCGATCTCTGGTGCCAGATCGTGGCCGACGCCACGGGCCGCCGGGTCGTCCGGGCGGCCAACGCCGAGGCCACGGCCCTCGGCGCCGGGGTGCTGGCCGCGGTCGGCGTCGGGATGCACGCGGACGTCGACGCCGCCGTGGCCGCCATGATTTCCTACGGCGAGGTCTTCGCGCCGGGCGGGAATGCCGCGCGCTACGCGGACCTCTATGACGAGGTCTACGCGGGGGTCTACGGCGCGCTCCAGGGGGCGTTGTCGAGGTTGACGCGGTTCTTGTCACCTTGAGGGATCGGGCGCCTTGAAGAAGCAGGGTCAATGTCTCGTCGCGGCGGACGGGTCGGCGCAGTTCACCGATCTGGCGGCCGCGATAGGCGCGGTCAGCGAGGGCGGCGCGATCCTGCTCAAGCCCGGCGTCTACCGGCTGGACAGAGCGCAGCTCCTGCCGCCCTCGCTGACCTTCGTCGGCTCCGGGATCGACGCGACGATCGTCGAGATCGGGGCGGGCGACAGCGCCCTGATCCAGCGCGGCGACCTGCTCCTTGAAGATCTGACGCTCCGGCGAGCGGACGGGGTCGGCGATCTGCTGGTCTGCGGCCCCGGCCACCTCGACGCGACGGGGTGCGGCTTTGAGGGCGCCCGAGGCCTCGACCGCGCCGGGGTGGGCCTCCGAGTGATCGCCAACGGGCGGGCGACGCTGCGGCGCTGTCGCTTCATCGGCAACGAGAACGCGGGCCTCGTCGCCGAGGGCAAGGCCCACTTGACGGTCAAGGAGAGCCACTTCGAGCGCAATGGCGTCGGCGCGCTGGCGGCCCAGGAGGGTCACGTCGAGATCTCGGCCTGCACCCTGGATCGTCAGGTCGGCGACGGGCTGCGCGGGTGCGCCCGGGCCAACCTGAGCGCGCAGGGCAACACTCTGTCGAAGTGCGGCAGGCACGGCCTGGCGCTGCTCGACGACGCCTGGGGCGGCGCGATCCGCAACACGATCGAAGACTGCGGCGGCTGCGGCCTCCTCCTGGACACCTCCCGCCCGGTCGAGGTCCGCGACAACCACGTCCTGCGCAGCGCCGAGGACGGGATCCTGGTCCGCGGCGAAGGCCGGGCGAAGGTGGAGGTCAACACCTTCACCAAGAGCGGCCGCAGCGGCATGGCCTTCCTTCGCAGGGCCAAGGTGCTGGCGACCGAGAACATCTGCGCCCAGAACAAGTGGGCCGGGCTCCACGTCGCTGGCGACGCCCACGTCACGGCCAACTTCAACGCCCTGCGCTTCAACGAGCGCTCTGGCGTCATCGTCCTCGACGCCGCGCGCCTCGTGGCCATGCGCAACAACTGCTCGCACAACGGCGAGCACGGCGTCGTCATCGGCGCCGACGCCGAGGCCGCGCTCGATCGCAATGAGTGCGGCTACAACGTCGGCCACGGCATGATGTGGTGGCAGCGCGCCTCTGGCACCGCCGAAGGCAACACCTGCGAGCACAACGGCCAGCACGGCCTCCTCATCCTCGGCCACGCCCGCCCGATGCTCTCGCGCAACACCTGCCGCGACAACAAGGCCAGCGGGCTGGCCGTCCTCGAAGGCGCCACCCCCCGCGCCCTGGCCAACACCCTCGCGGACAACGCCGAGCATGGCGTCCTGATCGGCGACGACGCCTCGCCGACCCTCGAAGACAACACCTGCACCAACAACAAGAAGGCCGGCCTCTGCTTTCGCGACCGCGCCGTCGGCCTGGCCCAACGCAACAGCGCCCGCGCCAACGGCGTCGCCGCGATCCTCCTCCAAGGCAGCAATGCCGCCCCGACCCTCACCGACAACGACCCCCCAGAGGCCACCGTCGCTCCCTCCCCCACCGCGACCTCCACACCCCAGGCGGCCTCCCTGACCTTCGCCCCTGGTCGCCTCACCGTCCCCTTGCAGCGGCCGCGTCGGCCCCACGTCTCGATGACCCAGCTCGTCTCGGTCCACGGCTTCGGCCCCATCGTCGCGGGGATGATCTGCATGTTTCCGGCGGTCATGGCGCTCGTCCGCCTGCCCACGGCGGGCTTCCTCGTCATGCTGATGCTCCAGGCCTTGACGCTGCTCGGCGTGGGCTTCTGGGCGCAGGCGGCGCTCAAGGTCGCCCGCGCCCGCGCCCTGCTGCGGCACGGCGTCGTCGTCTTTGGCGCCATCACCGACGCCAACCCCGAGACGCGCGAGATCCACTACGCCTGGAGCGACCCCTCCGGTCGATCCCATCGCGCCTCGATTTTCTTGAACAATGACGCACAGATCGACTCGCATCAAGCCCAGACCAGGATCGCGCTCTTGACCGATCCCGAGCGCCCTGGCGAGGTGATCATCCCGTCGGCGCTGGGGGTCCACTTCGAGGCGCAGCCTGATCCCGAGGATCGCCGCCCCGAGCAGCTCCCGGCGCCCACCGTGGAGCCGCTGGCGCTGGTGAGGGCCGCCGATCCCGCTCGGAGCGTCGCGCTGCGGGCCTCGCTCGATCCGGTGCGCTACGGCCCCGTGGTGAGGGCGCTGTCGCCGCGCAAGGCTCGCGTCGGCCACCTCACCGTCACGGAGCGGGGCCTGACGGCGCGTCTCGACGCTGCCCCTGGCCTCGTCGAGATCCTCTGGGAGAGGCCCTTCGTCGTCCACCTGTCGGTCTGGTTGACGGGGGGCGATCAGGCCGAGCTCAACGTCTCGCTGCGAGCGCTCGGGGCCGAGCGGGACGCGCCGGCGGTGAGCTTCAAGACGCGGCTGCCGCAGCGGTGCTTGAGCGCGCGGATCGCGCTCAAGCAGGAGCACTTCGCCTGGATCAGCCCTGAGGACTTTGCGCCGCTGTGGTCCAGGATCGTCCCTTGCGCCCAGATCCACGGCGAGGATCTGGTGAGGCTGGTGGTGCTCGACGGGGCAGGGTGAGGAGGTCTGGCGCGTCGACTTCGTTGACGGGGAAACTCCACCCTGTCATTCCCCTCGCTTCACTCCCCCTCCTGTCCTCCCCCTCGCTTCGCAAGGGGGAGGGACGCTCGTATTACGAGCAAGGGGGATCGACGAGTCGACTTCGTTGACGGGCACAAGACCCCGTCGGGAACAATCGAGATCAACGAGTCGACTTCGATGACGGTCACGGCGAGATCGGCGAGTCGACTTCGTTGGTGGACACGTCGAGATCGGCGAGTCGACTTCGATGGCGGTCACGTCGGGATCGGCGGGTCGACTTCGTTGATGGACAAGGTGAGATCGGCGAGTCGACTTCGTTGGTGTGATCTGCACGTTGACGGTCCACCCGGGCTTGCGCCCGGGCCTACAATTTGTCCCGGGACGCCCCTGCGGGGCTGGCGAGGGGCCTTCAACAATCGAGGGTCAGACCCTCACAGAACCGTGAGGTGTCTGCCTCCGAGCCCCTGAACATCTCATCTGAGATCAACACGAGTGACACGCCCCACGAACGCCGACAACCCGTCGCCAGCCCCGCCGTATGGCGGGGCGACCCAGGACAAAACCCAAGGCCCGGGCGCAAGCCCGGGTGGACCGTCAACGTGCGGATCACAGCAACGAAGTCGACCCGCCGATCCCGACGTGACCGCCATCGAAGTCGACTCGATGATCTCCCCTTGCCCGTCACCGAAGTCGACTCGCCGATCTCTCCTTGTCCATCAACGAAGTCGACTCGCCGATCCCCCTTGTCCATCAACGAAGTCGACTCGACGATCTCTCCTTGCCCATCAACGAAGTCGATTCGCCGATCCCGACGTGTCCACCCACGAAGTCGACTCGCCGATCTCGACGTGTCCACCAACGAAGTCGACTCGCCGATCTCAACGTGCCCGTCAACGAAGTCGACTCGCTGATCTCGACGTGTCCACCCACGAAGTCGACTCGTCGATCCCGACGTGTGCGCCATCGAAGTCGACTCGCCGACTCAGGCGAGCTGTCGGTCATCTCAGATATGGGGTGGTGCGGGGTTGCGCAGGGCCTTGCGGCTGACCCGGACGCACCAGCCGATGAGGGCGGCGTTGACGACGAGGAAGAAGACGAAGAGGAGGGAGCCGCCTTGATCGATGGCGGCCTCGCAGGCCGCGGCGACGGCCTGGAGGTCGGCCTTCGCGAGCCGGATGGCCTCGCGGCCGACGACGGAGCCGATCAGGGACATTGCGGCGCCGATGGAGGCGAGGCCGAGGGCGCGGGCCGAGAGGTTTCTTGCGCGCAGGGTCGAGGCCCAGGCCAGGATCTGGAGGGCGGCGCCGAGGGCGGCGATGGCGGTGTAGGGGGTTGCCAGGGGGGAGGTCAGGGGCGCGAGCGTGCCGGGAGGCGAGGCGGCGCCGAGCCACGCGAGCGAGGCGGCGGCGGCGGCGAGCCCTGAGATCGCGGCGAGGGCGATGGTGCGGGCGTCGCGCTTGAAGGCGTCGGGGTCAAAGGCGCCGGGGTTGTCGCGGTTGAGGAGGGTGAGCTGCCAGCCGAGGAGGCAGGCGGCCAGGGGGAGTGTGCCGGTCATCCAGAGGGCGAGCCGGGCGATCGTCGGGGCTTGGATGACCTGGAAGGTGGTGAAGGCGCCGGAGCCGTAGAAGGAGGCCCAGAGGTCGGGTCGCTGGCTCAGGAGGTGGTTTTCGGTCCAGGAGGCGCCGGTGAAGAGGAAGCAGATCAGGGCGCCGAAGATCGCGGCGAGTCCGACCCAGCGGGGGCGCGTGGGTGCGGGGTGGGGTTTGACGAGGTAGAGGAGGTAGAAGCCGATGATGAGAGCTGGGAGGATGAGCATCCATCGATGGGATAGGAGCAAGTTGGCGGTATAAAAGGACTTCTGGTAGAGGATCTGGATGAAGAGGAGGGGGGCGACGCCGGCGGTGATGGCGACGCTCAGGGCGACGGTGAGCCAGTCTGCGAGGATGGCGGCGGCGGGGGAGGTGGGCGCGCGGCCGGCGAGGTTGAGGGCGGCGAGCAGTGCGGTGCCGGCGACGACGTAGGACATGAAGGCGACGTGGACGGCGAGGGTGAGGGTGTAGAGGGTGAGGTAGAGGGCCATGGGGCCGTCGAAGCCGAAGGGGAATGGGGTGTTCATGGTGAGGCCTCCGCGGCGCGGGGGTGCCCGCCGGGGCTGGTGCCGGCCTGACGCAGGAGGTGGTTGAGCTCGGCGAGGGTGGCGGGGTCGTCGGAGGTGGGCCATGTGGGGGGTTGGTCGGCGGAGAGCCACTCGGTGAACTGGACGAGGGCTTCGAGCTCGGCGGCATTGCCGGCGAAGGGTGGCATGAAGGCCTTGGTGTGCTGGAGGTTGGCGATGTTGAGGCGCTTCTGGTCGGTGCTCCAGGTGCCGACGAGGTGGGTGATGCCGTTGGCGCCCTGGTGGGTGTGGCAGACGGCGCACTGGAAGCGGTAGACGCGGGCGCCGAGGGCGACCTGGGGGTTGGGGAGGCGGTCGGCGTCGCGCAGGGGGTAGGGGTCGTCGGTGACGGAGCCGCGGGCGCGCAGGGCGTCGAGCTCGTCGGGGGTGATGGCGTTGGAGTAGAGGGCCTGTCGGACGGTGAAGGGTTTTCGGACGCCCTCGCGGACGAACTCGCCGCCGGCGGTGGCGCCGAAGGCCAGGGCGCACAGGAGGGAGGCGGTGGCGATGTTGATCGTCATGCGTCGCCAGAGGATGCCGAGCAGGGCGTAAGCGCCGATGAGGACGGAGGCGCCGACGGCGATGATGAGGAAGTTGGTCATCACGGCGCTGCCGCCGAGCACCCACTGGCGGCTGTCGTCGGGGATGACGGCCATGAACCAGGCGCCGACGAAGGGCATCAGGGCCATGGGGATCAGGAGGTGTGCGACGCGGGCGATCAGCGCGCGCCGGGGCTCCGGGGCGATGTCCATGGCGTTGACGACGACGGTGGCCGCGAGCGCCCCGAGGGCCATGCAGACCAGCGTGCGGAAGATCAGCGAGGGGAAGAAGCTGGGGTTGAAGAAGCCGGCCCAGACCGAGCCGGTGGCGATCCAGTCGCCGGGGGTCAGCTGCCAGGAGAGGATGCCGTTGATCCAGAAGAGGCTGAACCAGGCGGCGACGCTGTAGAGGCCGAGCAGCTTGAGCCGCACGGGGTCGCTCATGCGGGCGCCGTAGCGGTAGAAGGCGTAGCCGGCGGCGATCTCCAGGCTGAAGAAGCACCACTCGACGGCCCAGACCCAGTGGAAGGTGTCGACCATCAGCCCGATGGTCCGGGGGCTGACCTGGATGGTCGTGAACCACATCCCGACGCCGGTCAGCGCCCCCAGGACGAAGCTCACCAGCACGAGCGCCTTGAAGTAGCCGTCGAGGAACTGCCGGCCCCCTTCCCCGAGGCGACCTCGTCCGGCCAGCCATTGCAGGTAGCACATCACGAAGCCGCCCCCGATGGCGAACTGCGCCAGGAAGACGTGGAAGATCCCCAGGCCGCCGATGATCATGCCCTTCATCACCGGGCCGTGGTCGTGGATGGGGTAGTAAGGCAGATCCATCAATCCCCTCGGGTTCAGAGCGGCCCAGGCGTTGAATCGCCGGGACCGCCGTCTTCACTGGGTGGACACGTCAAGGTTCCTCGATATGCCCTTCGCCGTCGAGTTTGACTGCACAGATCAAGCAGACCCCGTATCATTGACGCAGGGGCTGGCGCCGTCGAGATATTCGGGCCTGGGCAGCGGTGCGCGGCAGGGGAGGGCGGTCATGTTCGAATCCACGTTCACGCTGACGAACACCGGGGAGGAGCCCATCGACATCCTCTTCGAGCCGTATGGGATGCCCTTCCGGGTGCCGCCGGGGGCGACCTTCGAGGTCGTGGCGCGGGGGGAGATCGAAGGGGAGATCGAGGTGGAGCGTCGCGCGGAGGGGCTGATCCTCTTCGGGTGGCCGACCTCGACCGCGAAGGTCATCATCGACGGCGTGCTGATCCTGGATTACGACATGCCGGTGCCGGGCGTGCCGGAGGGGGCTTCGGTGCGGAGCTTTCTGGGCCTCCTGTTCGACCGCGACAGGTGAAGGCGGCGCTTGGCTTGATCGAGAAAGGCAAGTACCGTCGCGGGATCTTCGGTGGGGCGTGGCCAAGAGGGCGCGGGGGCGGTTCGGGGAGGAGGAGGCGGCGGTGGAGTCGAGGCGGGCGAGCAGGACGGCGTTGATGGTGGCGGCCTACCGGGCCAGAGCGGGCGCGGCCTACGGGGGGCTGTGCGACGATCCGTGGGCGGCGGCGCTGGCGGGGCCGGACGGCTTCGAGGTCGCGGCGCGCTTTGATAAAGCCTTTCCGTACATGGACTTGTGGATCGCGGTGCGGACGGCCTTCATCGACCGTCGCTTGAAGGCGATGGTCGCGGCGGGCTTCGATCAGGTGGTGATCCTCGGCGCGGGGCTGGACACGCGGGCGGCGCGGCTGGCCAGCGAGGGGGTGCGGTTCTTCGAGGTCGATCAGCCGGCCAGCCAGGCCCTCAAGCGCGAGCGGCTGGCGGCGCTGGAGGGCTACCCGGAGGGCGCGGCGACCTTCGCCAGCTGCGACTTCGAGCGAGAGGACTTCCTGGATCGGCTCTCGGCCTGCGGGTTCGAGGCCGGGCGCCCGGCCTTCTTCATCTGGGAGGGGGTCACGCCCTACCTGAGCGAGCAGGCCGTGCGCGGGACACTGGAGCGGATCGCTGGGGGGACGGCCCCGGCCTCGGTGGTGATCTTCGACATCATGCGGGCGAAGATGGCCGAGTCCGAGGCGCTGGCCGGGCAGGGGCGGGCGACGAACGAGACGCTCGGGGGGCTGGGAGAGCCGCTGACCTGGGGGATCAACGATCCGCTGCCCTTGCTGGTCGAGGCGGGCTTCCGCCACACGCTCACGCTGCCCTTTGACGTGCTTTGCTGCGCTCTGGAGGGCTCCTACGTCCGGGAGCGGGAGTTCCGCTTCCAGTCCATCGTCCAGGCCAGCCGCGCCACGGAGTTGACTTGATCACGCAGGTCCGAGTCGTGAAGACGGGGCGTCGGATCATGCCCTTCGACGATCCGCCCGGGGAGATCCTCATCCACAACCGGCCGCTGAAGGCCTGGCAGGCCGAGGTCTGGGCCGCGCTGGGCCTGGAGGTGGTCGAGGAGGCGCCGCCGGGGCCGCACCTGGAGGTGCCCGACACGCTCTTCACGACGGCGGCGGCGCTGCGTCAGTTCATCGACGGGGCCGGGGGCCAGGAGGCGGTGCTGGTGCTCAAGGAGTCCTTCTTCGGGCGCTACACATCCCCGATCCAGCCCGGCGTGGTCGAGGTCGAGGAGGGCTGGTGCTTCGAGGCCGTGAGGCTCAGATCCGGGGCGGGCGGGGCGGCCCGGCGCGTGGTGGTCGACCCGAAGGAGCAGCAGATCACCATCCCGCTGCCCTCCTACTACCTGGGCGTGGACAAGATGGAGTTGGGGCTGGCGCGCGAGCCGGTCATGACGCTGCACCACTGGGTGCACATCCTGTGGGCCAACCAGGCGGCGATGGCGGTCGAGGCGCTGGGGGTGCCGCGCTGGCGGTGGAGGGCGCGCATCGCGTGGGCGATCGCGCGGGCGATGTCGCTCAACAAGTGGCGGGTGCTGGCGAAGATGAACCGCATCGGCAAGAAGTGCGATATTCACCCAACGGCCGTGGTGGAGATGAGTACTCTGGGCGAGGGGGTCACTGTCGGGCCGCACGCTCGGGTGCGTTTTTCGACGCTGGGTGACGGGGTCAACGTGATGCCCGGCGCCCAGGTGGAGTGGAGCGTGCTGGGCGACAAGGTCTGGGTGGGCCAGGAGTGCAGCCTGAACTTCTGCGTCCTGTACCCCGAGGCGATCGCCAACCAGCGCCTCATGCAGCTGTGCGTGCTGGGACGCCGGGTGGTGACCACGGGCGGGTGCTGGTCCATCGACATGAACTTCCAGCAGGAGATCCGGGTGCCGCTCGACGGAGAGTTGCACTCCACCGGCCAGCGGACGCTCGGGAGCGCCTTTGGCCACGAGGCCCGGATCGGGACTGGCTTCTGGATGGCCTCTGGTCGGATGGTCCCCAATGGCTACTTCATCATCCGCGATCCCGCCGACGTCCTCCAGCGCCTCCCGGAGGGGCTGGACGTCGATCAGCCGCTCCTGGTGCGCGGCGGCACCCTCGTCCCGCTCAAGGGGGAGTAGGCGCCGCTGGCTGGCGGGTCTGGCCGTCCTGGGGGCGCTGGCGGGCGCTGGGTGCGGCGATCCTGCTGTAATCGCTCGTTTTTTCAACATCGATGTGGTGGTCGAGGGGCCTGGGCGGGTGTCGCTGCCGGGCGGGGGGTCGTGCGCGGGGCGGTGCGCGGTCGAGGTGGGTGCGGGCGAGCGGATCGCGCTGGAGGCGTGGCCGGACGAGGGCGGGCGCTTTCTGGGCTGGTCCGGGCGCTGCGGCGGCCAGGGAGCGTGCGAGGTGGTGGTCGAGGGGCCGGGGTCGCTCAAGGCCACCTTCGGGGAGGCCTGCCCAGAGCCGTGGGGGTTGCGCCTGGGCGGCGCCGGGGCCGCGGTGGTTGAGCAGGTGGCCGTGGCGCCGGGGGGCGAGGTGGTCATCGCGGGGAGCTTCGAGGACAGGGTCGAGATCGGCGGCGTGGCGCTTGAGGCCGGGGGTAGCGCGGGCTTCGTGGCGCGCTTCTCGGGGCAGAGCTGCGGGCTGAGGTGGGCGGATGTGATCGGCGGGGCGGCGACGGGGCTGGCGCTGGACGGCAGCGGCAATGCGCTGGTGGCGGGGGCCTTCGAGGGGGCGATGGAGGTCGGCGGGCGCAGGCTTGAGGGGCAGGGTGGGCGGGATCTCTACCTGGCGAAGCTGGCGGGGGCCAATGGCGCGGCGCTGTGGTTGATCGGGGCCGGCGGCGCCGGGATCGAGCGAGAGGGTCGGGTGGCGGCGGGCGCGGGGGGGCGGATCTTCTGGGGCGGCGCCTTCGAGGGGGAGGCGTCGGCGGCGGGCGGGCGGATCGTCAGCGAGGGGGGCGCGGACGTCTTCGTGGCGTCGATCCGGGGCTCGGATGGGGGGCGGCGCTGGTCGCGGCGCTTC
>SYOX01000164.1 GCA_005804885.1 Pseudomonadota bacterium | reverse complement strand
TCCGCAAGTGGTCCATCCTGGCCTCCGAAGCGATCACCAGCCGCAGGATCCTCATCCAGCTCGGCCTGGCCCGTCTGCGCCGCAACGCCTCCACCGGCAAGGACGAGGTCGTCAGCGACGACTTCGACACCGACGGCGACGGCGCCCGGCCCTGAAGCGGCCCTCGCCCTCACGAAGGCGGCGTGGGACCTCGGAAGGCGAGCTGTTGACCGCGGAAGGCGGCCCGAAGACTCCGGCGCTCGTCGTTGGGCCCAGTGACCCTCGCCAGGATCACACACGAAGGACGCTTGCGAACATCGGAAGGCGGCCCGAGAACATCGGAAGGCGGCGCCGCAAGTTGTGCAGACGGCTTTTTGAATCGTGCAAGCCACTTTGAAAATTTCGAGGCCCGTCACCACGGGCTCGACGAGGCGCGTCATTGTTCTCCAGAGCGACCGCCCCAATAGCCACGGCGCGCGACACTCATCTCGATCCCGTCTGCACCGATGTTCCTGGCGCACACATCAATCCCGGACCCGTCTGCACAACTTGAAGACCCGTCTGCACGACTTGTTGAGCCGTCCGCACGACTTGTTCGCCCGCCTTCCGAAGGCTCCAGGAGGTTGACGCGACGCCGCCCGCCCCGGGCGTAGGGCCGCTGCCCTCGCGCCCGGCGCTACAGGCCAGGGGCGCCCCTGCGGGGGCTCGTCGGGTGGGGCGGTCGTCGAGCGCGGCGGGGCCTTGGGGCTTCAATGAGCCCGCCCTTGACGATTGATCCGGGCCAGACCTTGCTTTGCGAGCGAGGTCAGGGACAGAGTGTCGGCGAGGCGATGAGACAGAACGACTTCCAATCTGAGAGATGGTGCCATGGGATACGACATGTGGATGTGCAATGGCGGCCCACCCGAGCGGGTGTACTACGTCTGCGACTTCTGCAACCACGAGATCGGCCCCGAAGAAGCCGAGGAGAGCGAGGTCGGCGCGAAGGGCCTGGAGGGGTCCGTGTGCTTGAGGCCCACCAGCGCCCCCGATCCAGATTACGAGTCGATGCTGGCCCGCTGCACGACCGATCGCGAGCGTCAGCGCCTCAAGCGCACCCACGGCGGGGGATCTTGCGGCGGCAACTACCACGGGCGGCGCATCCAGTCCTCCTGCTTCCGCGCCAACATCAGCGCCATGCCGGTGCTGCGCGACGCAATGACCGCCTCCGGCGTCATGGACTGGGAGTGGGAGGCCCAGTGGCCGGCGCCCTCGTCGCTGGCCCCTGGCGATCCCGACAGCCCCGAGTACGAGGCCTGGGCCGAGGCCGTCTTCGCCCTGCACGAGCCCGTCCGCGCCGCCCGCGCGAGCAACGCCGGCCTCGTCCCGGCGGCCAAGTTCTGCTCCAACGAGCGGTGGCTGGTCCACCCCGAGGAGTGCATCATCATCGCCAGGGCCCTCGATCGCCTCCTTGAGTTGATGGCCCAGGAGGAGCTCATCGATGAGCACGCCGCCCTGAGCGGCGCGCTGGAGATCGCCATGGACATCGTCGGCTTCGAAACCCTCAAGCGCATCCGGGGCTCGATGAGCCTCGTGCGCGAGTGGAGCCGCTTCAACCGCAGCGCCGCCGGCTACGGCGGCTATCGCGTGCACTGAGGATCACCCTCGCCGTCGTGACAGGCGCAGCAGCCCTATCCCCTGCCACAGCGCCGCGCCCGCCAGAGTCGCCGTCACCAGCGGCCAGATCACGAAGAAGATCAAGCTGTTGGCGTCGCGATAGGTCACGCCCAGCAGGTTCGCCCCGTGGATCATGAAGTCCACGCAAGCCCAGTAGAGCGCCTCCAGGCGGCCCTCCCAGTCAGCCCCCATCGTCCACCTCGCGCGCCTCGGCCCGCAGCGCCGAGAGCCGGCCGCGCTGCCTGAGCACGAGGGCCAGCAGCGCCAGCATCAGCCCCGGCCACCCCACGCAGAAGAGCAGCAGGTTGGCCGCCGCGTACCCTCGTCGGCGCCCCAGCCCCGAGGCCTCCCCGACGACGGTGAGCCCCCTGATCGTCGCCCCGTAGAGCCCGCTGTCGCCCGAGATCACCTCCGGCAGCCGCGGCGGGTGCCGACAGCCCCGGTCGTGGCACGCGCGGGTGCACCGATCCGCCCGCCACGCCCGCTCGGGCGTCCCCATCGCCGCGTTGACCGACGCCAGCGCCAGCCACGGCGCCGCCGCCGCCAACACCAGGATGATCGCTCGCCTCATCGCTCGCCTCCGCGACGCCTCCCCTCTGTGCGATCTTACACCCTGGGCCGCGCGAGCGCTGCCCTTGATGTGGCGCGCCGGGCGTTCTTGTGTGAGAAGGCGCGATCGCGCACACTCCGGGCAGTTCAAGGACAGGGAGGCCTTCTTCGTGCAAGCGTTCCTCGGCACTCAGCGCTACAAGCTCATCCGTCAGATCGGCAAGGGCGGCATGGGCGCGGTCTACGAGGTCGAGGATCTGGAGAAGGGGGTCCGGTGCGCGCTCAAGGTGATGAGCAAGGGCGACACCGAGGCGATGATGCGCTTCAAGCGCGAGTTCCGCAGCGTGGCCGAGCTGCGGCACCCGAACCTGGTGCGCCTCTTTGATCTGCACGCCGAGGACAATCAGTGGTTCTTCACGATGGAGCTGGTCGACGGCGCGTCGATCCTGGAGGTGCTCACCGGCCAGGTCAGCGACACGCGGACGGAGAACCAGACGACGCTGCGGCTTGACGCGATCGACGCGTCGACCTTCCTGCAGGGGGTGAAGCTCGGGGAGGTGCCGCGCGACAAGCCGGCCTGCGATCTGCTGGCGCTCGGCGCGACGCTCTCGCAGCTGCTCGACGGCCTGGAGTTCTTGCACGAGCGCGGGATCGTGCACTGCGATCTGAAGCCGGACAACATCCTGGTCGACGTCCAGGGCCGTGTGCGGCTGATGGACTTCGGCATCGTCAAGAGCGAGAACGAGGATCAGGCCGCGGGGCAAAAGGGGCAGGTGCTCGGGACGCTGGCGTACATGGCGCCGGAGCAGGCGACGAGCCGGCGCGCGGTCGAGCCCTCGGCGGACATGTACGCGCTCGGGTGCGTCATCTACCACCTCTTGACGGGGGCGCCGCCCTTCGAGGGGCACGCCTTCCAGCTCATGATGGCGCACCAGTCGATGGCGCCGACGCCCATCGAGGCCAAGGTGATGGGGGTGCCCGAGGCGCTGGCGGCGACCTGCCACGCGCTGCTGTCCAAGGATCCGTCGCAGCGGCCGACGATCCCGCAGGTGCGCCAGTGGTTGTCGTTGACCGCCTCGACGCTCTCGACGCGCACCCCGCAGATGCAGCGCGGCGCCCAGGAGCGGCTCGTCGGCCGCGACAAGGAGATGGCGCTCTTGCGCCAGCGCCTGGACAGCTCGGCCGGGTCGGGGCAGCTCAACGTGGTGATGCTCCAGGGCGAGAGCGGCGTGGGCAAGACCTACCTGACCAACGCGGTGATCGACGCGGCTCGGGAGCGGGGCTTCTCGATCTTCCGGGGGCGGTGCTACGAGCGCGAGGCGCTGCCCTTCCGGGCCTTTGATCAGATCATGGACGCGGTGGCGCTGGCGCTGTCGACGTGGCCGAAGGAGGAGACGGAGGCGCTGGGCGAGGATCTGGCGGTGGCCAGTTGCATCTTCCCGGCCCTGGCGCTGGTGCGCGAGCGGCGCCGCAGCGCCTACGGCTTCAAGGCCGCGGGGGGGTCGTCGGCCCAGCTGCCCAAGGCGATCGCGCGCCTGAACCAGTTCGAGTTGCGCGAGGTGGCCTTCGAGCGCTTGAGCCATATCATGGCGCGCTTTCAGGAGAAAGGGCCGCTGATGCTGGCCATCGACGACCTCCAGTGGACCGACGCCGAGAGCATGGCGCTCTTGTCGAGGTTGATCGAGGAGCGCCTCGGCAGGGTGTTCATCCTGGGCATGTTCCGGCCCGAGGGGGTCAGCGGCGATCACCCGCTGCGGCAGCTGCTCGACGCCCACGGGGACAAGGACAGGCTCTTGACGCTGGTGCTCAAGCCCTTGAGCCACGCGGACGTCTCGCGGCTGATCGAGGGCGTGCTCGGCGAGATCCCGGACGCCGGGGCGCCGCGCCGCAACATCGGGACGATCGCCGAGCAGGCTGGCGGCAACCCCTTCTTCGCCATGCAGCTCGCGCTGATGCTCTCGCGCCAGGAGATCCAGCAGCAGATCACGCGCACCCTGCGGCTGCCTTCGATCGCCGAGCTGGTGACCTTGCGCTTCGAAGAGCTCTCCGGGCCTGCGCGCCTCGTCCTTGAGCTGGCCGCCACCGCCGGGGGGTCGTCCCCTGCGCTCTTGCTGCGTCAGGCCAGCGGCCTGACGACCGAGGGCTTCGCCGCCGCGCTCGACGAGCTGACCGGCGAGCGGCTGATGCGGCCGACGCTCGAAGAGGCCGACGCGGGGCACGGCGCCGACGAGACGACCACCTTCGATCTCTACCACGACAAGTTCCGCGAGATCGCCTACGCGAACCTGCCGGCCGAGCGCCGGGCCGCGCACCACCGGGCGCTGGCCGAGGTGCTGGAGGGCGACCCGCAGGGCGACCACGCCGGGGCGCTGCTGAGGCACTGGCGGGCGGCGGGGGACGACGAGCGGGCGCAGCGCTACGCGCTGCAGGCCGCCCGGAGCGCTGAGGCCAAGCTGGCCTTCGGGCACGCCGCGTCGCTCTACCGCATGGCGCTGGAGGCGGCCGAGGCCGCGATGCCCTGGAAGGATCGGGTGATCGGCTGGGAGCGGATCGGCGCGCTCCACGAGGTCGCCGGAGAGGAGCAGGAGGCGATCGGGGCGTGGCGTCGGGGCAATGGGGCGATCCAGGAGATCGCGCGGGGGCGCGCGGACAAGGCGCAGCGGGAGGAGCTGGATCTGCTCCAGCGGCGGCTGCGCAGGCGGCTGGCGTCGGCGCTCTTCCGGATCCGGGAGATGGCCGAGAGCCAGCTGCTCTTTCAGGAGATCTTGTCGCCCGAGGGGCTGCGGCTGCGGCGAGGGTACATCGGCGCGCTGGCGATCACGGGCGTGCTGCAGTGTGCGCTGATCTCCCTGTCCTTGCTGCCGGACAAGTGGCTGCGCCGCGCGCCGACGCCCCTGGACGGGGAGCAGATGGCGCTCTACAACGACATCACCAACTCGGTCGGGTGGATGTGGTTGACGGTGGCGCTGGAGTTCAACGCGCGGTCGAGCTTGCTGGCCAGGCGGCTCAACGACGACACGGGGCGCGTGCTGGCCCGCTTGATCCGGGCCGGGACGATGGCCTTCACCTTCAACACCTTGCCGGCGGTGCTGTCCTGGTCGCACAGGGAGTTGGACGCGGCCGAGGCGTGGTCGAGGGAGCGGGACGTCCCGCTCGGGGTCGAGCTGGCCCAGCGCTGGCGAGGGGCGGTGTACATGCAGAGCGACGCTCGGGCGGCCCGGGAGTCGCTCTCGCCTTGCATCGAGGGGTACGGGCGCCAGGGGGCGCTGCGGACCGATGACGGCGTCTGGGCGCAGGGGTGGATGATCATCGCGCAGGAGCTCTTGAGCGAGCACGAGCCGCTCGTGGATCTGTGCCAGACGATGGAGACCTACCAGAACGCCTGGGCCAACGCCTTCGCCTTTGCGCCGCGGATCAGGTCGCTGGCGCGCCGGGGGGACTTTGCCGAGGGCCAGCGGCTGGTGGCGCTGTGGGAGCCGAAGTTGCCGGAGTCGGTCACGGCGGAGCACTTCTGGATGGCGCTCTCGCACAGCCTGCTGGACGTCAACCAGGGGCGCTTCGAGGCCGTGATCGAGCGCCAGGATCGCCTCTACCGCGCGGTCGATGCGTTGGGCGTCTTCCTGCTCAACTTCAACATGTCCTTCTGGCTGTCGCCCTACCTCTCGGCGCTGGTGGGCTTGCGGCGCCAGGGGTCGCTCGATGCGGCGCAGGCCGCCAAGGCGCGGCGGCTGGCCCGGCGGCTGCGCAAGAACGCCATCGTCGCCTTCAGGCCGATGGGGGCCAGGGCGCTGGCGCTGCTCGCTCACTTCGACGGCAAGCCGGCCCGCGCCAGATCGCACCTCAAGGACGCGCTGGAGGTCTCAGCGTCGTGCAGAGCGCCCTACCACCGCTGGATGTGCCTGGAGGCCGCCCGCGAGATCGGGTCGCTGGACGCGGCGCAGGCTCAGGAGGCCGCGGCGCTGCTTGAGCGCTACAGCTTCGTCAGGGAGCCTTGAGCCCGTTCTTGACGCCCGTTCAAGACCCATCACCTCAAGGTCATGGCTCGCGCAGGGCCGTCCAGCACATGACCTGACAGGCATACGATCTGGATATCGCATGATCTGGGAGACATGATCCCGGCGCTCAAGGGCGAGCGGATCGCCTGATGCGCTGGATCCGGATCGACGCCCTCAGGGCCGCTGCCACCGGATGCGCGCGAAGGCCCCGTGGTTGTGGATGCTCTCGTGGTTGACCGCGTGGACGTGGAACCACCCCACCCGCGCGTCCTCCTGGAGCCTGGCCGCGACATTGCGCACCATGTCCTCCACGAAGACGGGGTTGTCGTAGGCCTGCATCGTCACGAAGCGCTCGTCGGCCCGCTTGAGCAGCGGGTACACCGGCGCGGACGCGGACGCCTCGGCCACCTCCACCAGCTCCTCGATCCACATGAAGGTCGGCCGCCCCTCGGCGTCCGGCCGCGTGCGAACCTCGATCGTGATCAACCCGCGCTGGTTGTGCGCCCCGTAATCGCTGATGGCCTTGGAGCACGGGCACAGGCTCGTCACCGGCACCTTGACCCCCAGGATGAAGTCGTCGCCCTGGGCGCTGGCCTCCCCGATGAACCAGCACTCGTAATCCATCAGCCCGCTCTGCCCCGTCGCAGGCGCGGCCCGCTCCAGGAAGTAGGGGAAGCGCACCTCCAGCCGCGCGCTCTCGGCGTCCAGCCGCTCCTTCATCTCGCGCAGGATCGTCGGCACCGTGTGCAGCGTCACCTCCCCGCGGTGCCGGTTGAGCAGCTCCACGAAGCGGCTCATGTGGGTCCCCTTGAAGTGATGCGGCAGGTTCACCGACATCTCCAGCTGGGCCACCGTGCCCTGCTTCGCGTTGGCCCTGTCCCACACCACGATCGGGTAGCGCAGATCGCACACCCCGACCTGGTCGATGTCAATCTGGCGGTGATCCGCCTTGCTCTGTATGTCCTTCATCGTCCCAGCTCCAGCTCTGCCCCCCGCGGGCGGGCGAGTGTTTGCCACGCCGACCGCCGCTTGTCGAGCCCCCCCCTGCCCGCCGCCGCCACCGACCTTCGCCGCTGGCTCACCCCGGCGCCCTCGCCAGGGCCCTCAAAGCCCCGGCTCCCCCCGCAGCACCCGATCGTACCACAAGAGCGTCTCGACGCTCCCCGGCCCCTGGTTCCACGCGTAATCGTGCGGCCCTGGCGTCTCCTGCACCGCGTGCGCCACCCCGGCCTGCGCCAGCGCCTCCCCCAGCAGGTGCACCACGGGCCTGAAGGGGTCCTCCTGGCTCGTCACCAGCCGCACCACCTGCGCCCTGACCCGCGAGGCCGCCACCGCCAGCGCCACAAAGGCCGGCACCTCCGAGCGCCGCACCGCAGGCTGCATCGCCCCGACCGCCCCGAAGATCTCCGGGTGCGACAGCCCCACCAGCAGCGACAGCCGCCCGCCGAGGCTCACCCCGTCGATCCCCGTCCGCTCCGGCCTGCCGCCGCCCCCCCGCGCCGCCGGCAGGAGCTCCTCGATCAAGAAGCTCGCAAAGCCGGCCGCCTCCGAGGCGCCCGCCCGGATCAAGTCCGGCGTGAAGGGGCTCACCACCCTCACGCCCCGATAAGGCGTCCCCCGAAGCGCCGCGTTGATCGCCTCAAGCCGCGCTGGCCTCACGAAGCCCTTCAGATCCTCGGCCACCAGCGGCGGCGACCTCAGCCGCGCGTCCCCCCGGCCCATCTCGTAGTCCACCCTCCATGACCCCGCCCCCGCCTCCAGCGACCGCGTCTCCCCTCTCCCGTGCAAGGCGATCAGCACCGGCTCGTCGCCCACCCCCACGCCCAGCACCTCCGCCCGCTGCGCCTCGGCCCGCGACGCCGTCGCCGGGAAGTACAGCCGCCGCCACCGCCGCCCCCACGGATCGCCCAGCGCGCCGCTCGCCCGCTCACCGGCGCCGCCCGTCCGCTCACCGGCGCCGCCTGTCCGCTCCCCAGCGCCCGCCGCCCCGCGCGGCTCTCCCCCGACCTCGGCGACGACGCCCTCCGACCGCCGCCCGCACGCCATCCCCGCAGCCCCCGCCAGGACCGCCGACAGCCACCCCCGCCTCGTCAAGCCCACGCCCATCGCCCACCTCCGCCGACCACCTTCGCACACCCGCGCGCGCATGACCACGCCCCCTCCGCTCGCCCGGGCGCAACCAGAGAAACTCCAGGGCCGCCGACGAGAGGCCCCGCAGACGCGCCCGACCCCTTGCTCGCCGCCCCAGGTGCGGCTAGCCTGTCCCCGCCCGAGACCCTGGAGACCCGATGAAGATCTGGATCGACGCCGACGGCTGCCCGAGAGACATTCGAGAGATCGTGTTCAAGGCCTCTGAACGCCTCAGGGTGCCCGTGGACGTGGTGGCCAACAGCCCCGTGGCGACCCCCTCGCGCTCCTGGATCACCTTCACCCAGGTCCCCTCCGGCCAGGACGTCGCCGACAGCTTCATCGTCGACCGCATCAAGGCCCACGATCTCGTCATCACCTCCGACATCCCCCTGGCCGCCCGCGCCGTCGAGAAAGGCGCCCTGGCCCTGAGCCACCGGGGCGAGCTGTGGACCGAGGACAACGTCCGCGAGCGCCTCTCCATGCGCGACTTCATGGCCGGCCTGCGCGAGTCCGGCATCGAGACCGGCGGCCCTCGCCCCATGGACAAGGCCGACCGTCGCCGCTTCGCCGACGCCTTCGACCGCCTCCTGGCCCGACGCCAGAGCCCCTGACCCCCAGCCCCACGCCGCCCCGAGGTTGACCTTGACTGCCCCCCTCATCGACACGACCGCCGCCCCGCCCGCGATCCACGCCATGCTCCCCGGGCAGCTCGCCGCGCACCTGCGCGCCCACGGCGTCCACGTCCGCGACGAGGAGTCGCGGCGCCTCCTGGCCTGGGTGATCAGCCACGGCCGCGACGACCTCGACGCCATGGCGCGCCCCGTCCCCCGCGCCGTCCGCGAGGCCGCCCGCGCCCTGACCTCCTGGGCCCACCCGGAGATCGTCGAGCGCGTCCCCGATCCCCACGACGGCAGCCTGCGCTACCTCTTCAAGGCCCACGACGGGCACCTCTTCGAGGCCGTCCGCATCCCCCTGCACAAGCCCGGGCACTTCTCCGTCTGCCTCTCGTCCCAGGCCGGCTGCGCGATGCAGTGCGCCTTCTGCGCCACCGGCCGCCTCGGCCTCAAGCGCAGCCTCGACGCCGCCGAGATGGTCGGCGCCTTCCTGGCCGTCCGCGGCGAGGCCCCAGGCCGGCTCTCAGGCGCCGTCTTCATGGGCCAGGGCGAGCCTTTTCACAATTACGACGCGGTCATCCAGGCCGCCGACGTCATCGCGCACCCCTGCGGCGGCCGCGTCTCCCAGAAGTCGATCACGATCTCCACCGTCGGGCTCGTGCCGAAGATCCGCCGCTTCACCGAAGAGGGCCACCGCTTCCGCCTCATCGTCTCGCTCACCTCCGCCATCCCCGAAAAACGCGACCGCCTCCTGCCCGTCGCCAGCCGCTGGCCCCTCCCCGAGCTGGCCGACGCGCTGCGCCTGCACGCCGAGGCCTCCGGCACCCGCGTCACGCTGGCCTGGGTCCTCATGGGCGGCGTCAACCACGGCCAGGACGAGGTCGAGGCCATCGCCCGTCACTTCCACGGGATCCCCCTGCGGCTCAACCTCATCGACATCAACGACGCCCGCCCCGACGGCTTCCGGCGCGCCACCGACGCCGAGCGCAATGCCTTCATCGACGCCCTCCAGGTCCTGGGCGTCCCCATCGTCCGGCGCTACTCCGTCGGACAGGAGCAGAACTCCGCCTGCGGCATGCTCGCCTCGACCTACGCCTCAGAGCTCGGAGTCAACGCGACGCTCAGCGCCGAGCCGACGCCTTGAGGCGCCCGATCTGTCCCTGGACTTGAGGCTCGATGATACGGAACCACGCTCAATCCACCAACATTTTGGGCCACCAGGATGCCCAAGACGAAAGTGGTTCAAACGTGGTTCTGTAGGACGCCGAGGGCCCCTCGGCCCGCTTCAGCGTCGCTCGATCCGGGCCTTCTGGACGAGGCTCTGGAGGGTCTGGGCGCGCAGCGCCAGGACCCGATCCTCGATAAGCCGCCTGCGGACCTCGTCGCGGGCCTCTTCGAAGGAGCCGACGGGGGACTTGTGGCCGTAGACCTTGACGATGTGCCAGCCGAACTGGGTCTGGATCGGCGCGCTGACGGCGCCAGGCGAGGTGTTGAAGGCGGCCTCTTCGAAGGGCTGGACCATGACGCCGCGGCGGAACCAGCCCAGATCGCCGCCGGAGGCCGCGCTGGGATCTTCGCTGTGCGCCTGGGCCAGCGCCGCGAAGTCCGTCCCGTGGGCCTGCGCCATCTTATGGATCTTCTTGATCTTCTTGAAGGCCTGATCCCAGTCCCGGGCGGTCCCGGTGGAGGGGACGGCGATGAGGATGTGGGCGGCCAGCGCCTCTTCGGCGCGGATGAAGGAGCCCTGGTTGCGCTCGAAGAACTCCTGAAGCGCCTCCTCGGTGATCTTCAGCGCGCCGACGGCTTCGAGGTGGCGCTCGAGCCTGATGCGCTCGACGAGCTGGCGTCGGTGGAGCGCCATGTCGAGGCCGCGCCTGGCGAGCTGCGCGCGCAGGCGTGGCTCGCCGCCGGCGGCCCGGACCTCCGCGCCGAGCGCGGCGTCGATCTCGGCGTCGGCGACCACGATCCCGGCGGCCTCGCAGGCCTGCCGGAGCACCTCCTGCTCGATGAGCGCGGCGATGGCCGCCTCCCTTTGCCGCTCCTGATCGGCCGCCGAAGCGCCCTCGGGCGGCCTCATCGCCTTGAGCATGTCCTCGACCGCGGCGCTGGGCAGCGCCACCCCGTTGACGACGAGGATCCCGTCCTTGGGGGGATCGCCGCAGGTCCGCTCGCCCGAAGAGGGCGCGACGAGGCCGCTTGAGCCGTCCTGGTCGCCGCCCGCGTCGGCCCGTGGGCCGGCGTGGGCGAGCGGGCAGGCCAGCGAGAGCGCGCAGGCCAGCGCGGCGCAGGCGGAGAGGCTCGCCCGTCGGAGCCGTCGCTCGACGAGGGAGTGGCGGGCCTGCTCGACGCGCGGGCGCGAGCCAGCGCGCCCAGGGTTGAGGCTACCAGCCACCGCCGCCCCCGACCTTGATGTTGAGCTTCTTGCCCTTGCCCAGGATCGAGGCGCCCTTGCCGCCGCTCTCGACCTTGACCTCCTTGCCGTCGCCCTTGACGCTGACGGAGCCGCCGTTCTTGTCGCCCTTGGCCGAGACGGAGCCCTTGTCGCCCTTCTTCCCGACGACGACGGCGGGCTTTTTGGCAGCGGCCTCCTCCGGTGCCTCCTTGGCGGCGGCCTCCTTGGGGACCTCCTCCTCCTTGGCGGCCGCTTCGTCCTTGGCCGCGGCCTCCTCGTCCTTGGCGGCGCCCTCCTCGTCCTTGGCCGCAGCCTCCTCGTCCTTGGCGGCGGCCTCATCAACCTCTTCGGCCCCGTCGCCCTTGTCGGCCTCTTCGTCCTTGTCGGCCTCTTCGTCCTTGTCGGCCTCGTCGGCCGCTTCGTCGTCCTCCTTGTCCTCCTCGTCCTTGGCCTCCTCGTCCTTGTCGGCCTCTTCGGCGCCCTCCGCCTCGTCGGACTCGGCGCTCTTGTCGCCGCCGCTCTCGTTGATGGCCTTCTCGAGATCGGCGGTGCTGCAGCAGCACGCGGACAGGCCGGCTGCGGCAAAAATCATGAGGAAGAACAAGACAATACGCGACTTCATGGGATCACTCTCGCTCAGGGCGGCTGCACGCGCCGCGGTCGGTGACGTCATCGGCTTCGGCGCCACTATAACCAGAACGTCGCCGGAATGCACTGCCTGGGGCCGCTCGGCCGCGAGGGTCAGCGGCGCGGTCGAGACGCCCGCCGTTGGCGCGGTCGAGGCGCCCGCCGTTGGCGCGGGCTCGCTTTGAGGCAGCGGGCGTCAGGGTGGATGCGCCGGGCGGCGGTCCGTGCTAGGTTTGCCGGCCGATGGCTCAGAGGCTCGGAGGTTCGACCATGTACGCACGATGCTTGCTCCTTTTGATGATCGCGCTGTCCGCGTTCTTGCCCGCGTGCCCGGCGGGCGACGGCCTCGACGAGCTGCGGCGCTCGACGGTCACCTTTGACCCCGACGCTCTGGAGCGGGCTTGCGATCGGGGAGAGGTCGAGGGGTGCGCGAAGATCGCGCCCTATTACGAGGACGCCTGTCAGGCCGGGCAGGGGACGCGCTGCCACAAGCTCTCGGAGTTCTTGCGGGCGGGCAAGGGCGTGGCGCGCGATGAGGCGCGGGCGGACGAGATGGCGGCGCGGGCGTGCGAGCTGGGGGTCAAGGAGGCTTGCCCGGGTTGGGCGCCCCTGGCCGGGGAGGCGCCCAGGGCCGAGGTCCCGGAGGAGTTCGGGGAGCTCTTCGCCGACTGCCAGGAGGTCGACGCGCCCAACGCGAAGGCCATCCAGTGCCCGGTCTTCGTGGCGGCGGTCCTGGATCTGGCGCCCTGGTCCGAGGAGGAGGCGCGGGGGGAGTTTGACGCGCTGGTCCAGGAGGCTGTGGCCTCTATCGAGGCCAGGGGTGGCGGCGCGAGGTCGAGCGAGCAGGCTTGCGACTACGGCGGCGAGGGGTGCATGGGGGTCAAGTATGTGGCGAGCTTCGAGGAGAACACGGGCTTTACGGGCTATTACGTCGCGTGGCCGGAGGAGGGCGGCTATCGGGCGTTGACGTGCGCGGGCCGGACGTCGCGGACCGACGTCTGCCCGTCGGTGTTGCAGGCGCTGTCGACCTGGGGGCTGGACGAGGCGCTGGCGGCGGCGCGGCGCTTCGAGCGGCGCGGCCCGAGCGCCGTGGGGCGCGCGCTGGAGATCCCGGAGGGTTGCCGGGGCTCCCACAACGCGATCCAGTGCGCCAACAGCCACCTGCTGGTCGCGGAGCTGCCGGAGGGCGAGGATCTGGAGGCGTCGCGCGTGTTGATGGTGGAGGACATGAAGGCGCGGATGTCGCAGAGCGGGTTGAGCTTCACGGAGCACAAGGAGGCCTGCACGATCGAGGGGGTGCAGACGGAGTGCTGGCGCTTCGACTCGGAGCTCCCGGACGGGAGGAGGGCCCGCGCGACGGTCGCGCTGGATCGCGTTCGGGGCGCGCTGCTGGCGGCCCGGTGCGATCAGGTCTTCAAGGGGGAGGAGCCATCGGAGATGGCGCCGATGTGCCGTCAGGTGCTCGGCCCCTGAGCGCCGACGCGGGGACAGAGCGGCCGGGGGTCGGCGACGACATGGGGAGGGTGTGGGACTGGAACGCTTCGACTTCTGGACGCGGTGGCTGTCGACGGCCTTGGTGAGCGTGGCGACGACGGGGGTGTTGCTGGCGATCTTCGATCACCGCGCCGTGCCCTTCTTGCCGGAGATGGTCTGCGAGGTCTTCTGGGGGGCGCCCGAGATGCCCGCTGAGGTCGTCGCCTACCACCGCTGGCTCTACGGGATCATCGGCGCGCTCTTCGTGGCCTGGGCGCTGGCGCTGCGGATGGTCGTCGTGAACGCCTTCGCGACCCGCCAGCGCTGGGCCTGGGTCTGCGTCGGCCTCAGCGTCGGCGCGTGGTACACGATCGACACGGCCGCCTCGATCGTCTTCGGGGTCTGGCCGAACCTGCCCTTCAACACCGTGGCGCTCCTGGCGCTCGGTGCGCCGCTGGTGGCCACCCGCGGCGCCTTCCGCGCGCCGCCTCAGCGGGTCGAGGGGTCGTCGTAGGCGCAGCGGAAGCCCAGGTCGAAGGCGGCCCGGCTGCGGACGCCGGCCTGGCGGTAATAGACGACCGCCGACGCCGCCAGGGTGTTGTAGGCGCCGCCGCGGATGGCCCGCGTGTCCCCCAGCGCGGCGCCGCCCTCCTGCGGCAGACCAGATGCCTCGGTCTGGGCCTCGACGAGGGGGCCGTCGGCGACCCACCGGTCCGCGACCCACTCGCGCAGGTTGCCGGTCATGTCGCGCACGCCGTAGGGGCTCAGATCCCGGCGTGAGCCCGGAGGCAGGGCGCCGCCGCGCGCGCGCTCCCCGCACCGCATCACGACCTCGGCGCAGCTCGGCGCCTTGAGGCCGCCGGGCCAGGGTCGGCCGTCGGTGCCGCGGGCGGCCTTCTCCCACTCCACCTCGGTCGGCAGCCGCCCGCCGACCCACGCGCAGTAGGCCGCGCTCTGATCCCAGCTCACGCCGTTGATCGCCACCTGGGCGCGGGCAGGGTCACCGTAGCTGTAGCCGTAGGAGGGGTGCCCCGTGGACGCCGGGGTGCACGCGCCGGCCTCGACGCAGCGGGCGTACTCCCCGGCCCGGACCTCCTCTCGGTCGATCCAGAAGGCCGAGGGCGACGCCGAGCGCCGGCCTCGGGCGGCCTGCGCGACGGGGCAATGGGGATCCTCAGAGCCGCACCCCATCAGGAAGGGGCCGCCGGGCACGCGCACTCGCCGCAGGGGCGCGCCCGATGCCGGCGACATCGACCCCAAGAGGAACAAGATCATCAGCAAGATCAAGTGTTTAGACACACCTTCACTTCGATCAGGGCGGCGCGCAGCGCGTGCATGCTCTCAAAGCGGTCCCTGGGCTCCTTGGCCAGCGCGCGGCGCACGACGGCGTCGATGAGCGAGGACAGCGAGGGCGTCCGCGCCTTGACGCTGGGGACGGGCTCGACGAGGTGGGCGGTCACGATCTGGAAGGGGGTGCCGCCGGTGAAGGCCTCCACGCCCGTCAGCGCCAGGACGAGGACGGCGCCCAGGGCGTAGACGTCGGTGCGCGCGTCGATCTCGATGCCCTGGATCTGCTCGGGCGCCATGTAATCGGGCGTCCCGACGACGTAGCCGTCCTGGGTCAACCGCTCCATCGGCCGGGCGGTGTCGAGCGTGACCCCGAAGTCGATCAGCCGCGCGATCCAGCGGCCCTGGCCGTCGCGGGTCACGAGGATGTTGTCGGGCTTCAAGTCGCGGTGCACGAAGCCCTCGTCGTGGACGTAGGCCAGCGCGTCGCAGACCTGAAGCGCGATCTCGATCACCTCGGCCTCGGGCAGCGCGCCGCGGTCCTCGACGATCTCCTGGAGGGAGAGGCCCCGGATCTGCTCCAGGGCCATGTAGGGGGAGCCGTCGTCGAGGTAGCCCAGATCGTAGACCTGGGCGATCCCGGGGTGCTGGAGCGACCACTGGGTCTGCAGCTCTCGCCAGAAGCGCTCTCTATGGCTCTGATCGGCGCGGTGCTCGGGGTGGAGCACCTTGATGACGACCTGACGGCCCTCCTGCTCGTCCCAGGCCAGGAAGAGCTCGCTCATCCGGCTGTCCGCCAGCAGATCGAAGATCCTGTAGCGCCCCGAGAGCCTGCACCCCAGCATCGAAATCCCGCGCGGCGTCATGCGCACGAGCCTGTCGCCGCACGTCATGCAAAACCGCGCCTCCTCGTCGAGCACCTGAACCTCACAGCTCAGGCACACGCGGAGCGCGGACTCGCCACCCAGGACATTTCGGGTTGTCTCGGTGGGGACTACGATGGCCATCGCCCTCCTCCTGAAGCCTGCCGTCCAACCCAGGGCGACAAAGCATGAAGCATGCCGGCCTGCCTCTCGCCGCCTTCTCCCCGACGGCGCGGCCTCGGCGGCGCCTCAGGGTGGAAGATCCTCCTCCCACATGAGGCGCGCCTGCCCCAGCCGCCCGAACAACCGACGAGGAGCCTCGAAAATTCAGCGCCCCGGCAAGGCAGGCTCCAGCCGCTCCCAGAGCGCCCCGAGGAACTTGTCGCCGACCAGATCGCCGTTGAAGGGCAGATCGCCCAGCCGCACCACCACCAGATCGTCGGCCGGGGAGATCGCCACGATCTGACCCTGGATGCCGATGGCCGAGACGAGCCCGAGCGGCGCCGAGGGCACCAGCGGCCCCGCACCCTCGCGCCGCAGCGGCGTCGAAGGCAGCACCGCCGGCCCCTCCTGGTTGAGCCACCACATCCAGCCGTAGGCGGCGTTGAGCGCCGTGCTCGGCTGCGTCGAGTCCCGAACCCACTGCGCCGGGACGACCTGCAGGCCCCCGACCCAGCGACCCTCGCGCAGGATCATGAGCCCGAAGCGCGCCAGATCCCGACACGAGGCGCCCACCCCCGCGAACATCAACGCATTTCCGGCCTCATCCCGGCCGTAATCGGCCCCCATCCCAAGCGGCTCGAAGAGCCTCCGCCGCGCGTAATCCCCCGGATCCTCCCCCGTCGACACCTCCAGCACGCGCTCGAGCACCTGGATGGCGCTGTTGTTGTACTCCCAGACCTCACCCGGCCCGTGCTGCTGATCCAGCCCTATCGCGAAGGCCGTCTTGTCCGGCGCCTCCGCCGCCATCTCCAGGTAGTCCGTCGCGAAGTCCCAACGCCGACCCGACTCATTACCCAGGATCTGGCGGATCGTCACCCCCTCGCTCGGCGTCCCTCGCCAGGCCTCGATCGTCTTCGAGGCCGGATCGTCAACGGACAGGCGACCTTCCCCCTGCGCGATCCCCACCAACGCGCTCGTAATCGACTTGGTCACCGAGAAGACGTCCGCCTTGCGCACCTCCGGGCCGCCCTCCCTCCAGTACCACTCCCCCACCAGCACCCCGCCGTGGACGACCAGCAGGCAGTCGCTGTGGTGCTCGCCCACATAGAGCGCCACGGCCTCAAGGCCCCCCTGATCCAGGCCGTGCTCGGCGGCCGACTCGACCCGCCAGTCCGGATCCGGAAAGATCTCCGCCGAGCTGACCTCGGCCGGCGGCGCCCCCTCCTCACCACACCCCGCGACCAGGGCCAGCCCCACCGCCGCGAGCGCCCCGAGATGACCTTGCCGCGCGTCCATCGACCATGCCCCCCCTGCCGATCCCGATGCTTGAGCATCCCTGAGTGTCACGTCCGACGCAAGCGCCGCGCTCGCTCGGCCGCTGCGGCGCGGGCGCTGTTGACCGACGCCCCCTTCAACCCTAGGCTGTGGTCAAGACGAAGAGAGCCTGCATCGACGAAACCCTCAAGAATGCAGGGCGCCCGACTTTGAAGCGACACCTCCACGATCCCTCGGAGCCTCGCCCGTGGCTGCCCGGACCTTCAACCTCGGCCCTCCCCCTGCGGCCGCCCTACGGAAAGGGCGATGGTCGCTCGCGCTCGCGCTTGCGTCCTGGGCCGTGGCGCTGACCGGCTGCGCCCGCGACCTGGCGCCCGAGGACGAGGGGATCAGGCCCGACGGCTTCACCGACGACCTCCCCGACGGCTTCACCGACGATCCTCAGGACGCCGGGAGGGCCGATCAGGACGCCCAGGCCGATCAGGACGCCCAGGCCGATCGGGACGCCGCGCGGCCCGATCGGGACGCCGAACCCCCCGCCGAGGACGCGACGCCGGACGAGCCCCCGCCGGGCGACCCGTGCCAGGGCGTCCAGTGCGGCGCCCACGCCACCTGCCGGCGCCAGGGTCAGTGCGCCTGCGACGCGGGCTTCGTCATGGTCGCCGGGGAGTGCGCCGAGATCGACCCCGGCGATCCCGCCCAGCGGACTGAGGGCGAGGTCTGCGCGCGGTGGAAGGCCGACTACGGCGAGCGCGCGCAGGTCGGCGCGGTGGGCGCCGACGTGTCCATGTGCGCGCCGGGGACCCTCGACCCGACGGCCCAGCAGGACGCCATGCGCCGGCTCAACCTCTTCCGCTGGCTCGCTGGCCTTGAGCCGGCCACGGTCGACGCGGGCGTCATGGAGCGCGTCCAGGCCGCGGCCCTGATCATGGACGCCAACAACCGCCTGAGCCACGACCCCACCAGCGACTGGGCCTGCTTCAGCCAGGCCGGCGCCGACGGCGCCGGATCGAGCAACCTCGCCCTCGGCGTCCAGACCGCCGCCCAGACCGTCGACCTCTACATCCACGACCGCGGCGTCGACAGCCTCGGCCACCGCCGCTGGTGCCTCTTCCCGCCGCTCGACGGGATCGCCTTCGGGCACGTCGGCCGCGGCGGCGCCATGTACTCCTTCGGCCGCACCAACCGCGCCCAGCCCGACTTCGTCGCCTACCCCTCCCCGGGGCCCTACCCCGCCGACGCCCTCGACGGCGCGTGGTCCTTCTCCGCCCAGCAGCTCGGCCCCGACGCCCAGATCGCCGTCACCGACCTCTCCGACAACCTGCCCGTCGACCTCCAGGTGAGCTTCCCGCAGCAAGGCTTCGGCCTCAACACCGCCTCCTTCACCCTGGCAACCCCTGCCCGCGCCGGCCAGGCCTACCGCGTCGAGGTCACCTCCGGCGGGCGCCGCTGGCGCTACGACACCGCCATCACCGCCTGCCGCTGATCGACGCCGCCCCTTCGACCCCCGCCTCATCAACGCTCTTGCATCCCGATCCCTTGAGTGGTAGACAAGCGCGCCTCAGGGTCCCGTTCTGGCCCAACCCCCCACGCTGAACATTCGTTCAAATTCGAAAATATGACATCAGGAGGACGCACCATGAGCTTCAACAAGATCGAGTGGACCGAACTGTTGAGCCTGTCTGATGACATGGACCCCACCACGCGGATGCTGTTGATGCAGTACAGCACCCTCTTTGACAGCCAGGGCCGCGCCACCACCCAGCTCAAGATCCTCTCCAAGACCATCGGCGTGCCTGAGAAGGACGTGCGCAAGCACCTCATCCGCGCCAAGGACGCCGAGTGGCTTGAGGTCATCGACATCGACGGCAAGAAGGGCTACCAGGCCACCATCCCCACCTGCTTCTGAGCCCTCGCGGCCTGCGCCGCGCCCGCTCCTGAGCTGACGCGAGCGCTGGAGGGCAGATGGCCCCGGCACCCCAGGCCAAGCCCCGAAGGCACCTCGTCGCGATCGCCCTGGCCGCCGTTGGCCTCACCCTCGCCCTCTGCGGCGGCCTCACCCTGCACGCCACGAACCTCGACGAGGGCGCGATCGCCAAGCGCTACAACGCCCGCGCCGACGCCGCGCGCGCCGAGCTCTACGCGCGCCCTCCCTCCGACCTGAACCACGCCCCAGGCCCCGCCGCGCCCCTCTACCAGCGAGCCTACGAAGGCTGCCCCGCCTTCGACAAGCCCCAGATCGGCGCCCAGGTCGCCCTCCTCTCCACGCTGGGCGCCCTGACCCGCCCGCACGCGCCCCTGCCCTCCCCCCTCCCCCTCCCCGCGGCCTGCGTCGCCCTCGGCGCCCCCGACCGCAGCGACCACCCCATCGCCGCGACGCTCTCCGAGGACCTCTGCGAGAAGATCGCCGCCTGCGCCCCCGCCCTCGATCTCCTCATCGAGGGCTCGCTCAGGCAGACCGGCCGCAGCCCCATGAGCCTCCAGGAGCCCTGGGCCGAGGGCCGCGACCCTCGCCATTTCGTCACCCTGATCCAGCTCGCCCTCGCCCGCGCGGCCCTCGACGGCGACAGCGACCGCCTCCTCGACGCGACCCTCGCCCTGGCCCGCGTCAGCGTCGACCTCGGCCTCGGCGCCCGCGCCCACGTCAACGCCGAGGCCGCCCGCGCCCTCACCCTGACCACCGCCCCGCTGACCCGCTGGCTCGCCGACGACGCCCTCGACCAACCCCAGCTCGAGCGCGCCCTGCGCGCCCTGACCGCCCTCAACGCCCGCCCCCTCTCCTTCAAGGCCGCCGCCGAGGCCGAGTACCTCGCCATCGTCCCCATGTGGCGCCTCTATGACGCCCTCGATCCCCCGCCCGGCGCCATGACGCCGCCCAGGCCGCCCGCCGACTTCGTCGAGGCCCTCCTGCTTCGCAACGCCTTCAAGATCCAGGAGCGCACCCTGGCCGACACCATCGAGGCCTCTCGCCTCGGCGGCCTCCAGCAACGCGCGCGCCTCGACGCGCTCTTCGAGGATCAAAAAACCAGCCCCAACCCCCTCGTCCGCGCCGCCGCCGCCGACCACGGCCAGCACGCCCTGCTCATCCACGCCGCCGCCGCCCGCGTCGGCCTGCTTGAACTCCTGGCCGCCGCGCGCCTCCACCTGCGGCGACACCACGCGCTGCCCAACAGCCCAACCCAGCTGTCTGATATTACAGGGGAAAAGCTGCCCGGCGACCCGCTCGTCGGCGGCGCCTTCGCCTTCGAAAACACGCCCGGCGGAATAAGGCTGGCCAGCTACGCCCTCGATCCTGGGATGGCACCCGCCCTGGGCATCGCACAGCGACATCAGCGCGACGGCCTGGAGTTCTCCCTCGCCGCGCCGGAGGCCCCATGAAGACGCCCCCCGAAAAGCCGCGCCTGCTGATGGTCGGCGCCCTGCTGGCCCTGATCGGCGTCTGCGCCGTCGCGGCGCTGGTCTTCTCCCTCAAGAAGGCCCCGGACGAGGAGATCCTCACCCTCTATCGAGAGGTCGCCGCCACCTCACAGGCCCGCCAGTACCCCCGCCCTGAAGCGGCGACGGCCCAGGGCCTCGAAGACGGCCCCGCCGCGCCCCTCTATCAGCAGGCCTATGAAGGCTGCCCCACCCTCCAGGACAACAACGACGACGACCTGAACGAGAGCATGAACCGCGCGCTGGCCGTGATCGCCCCTTCGGCCCTGTCTCCCCCCGTCGACCGCGAGGCGGGCCGGAGTCTGCCGGAGAGCTGCGCCGCGCTCGGGATCGTCGACAAGATCAACGCCCCCGGCGAGATCCCTGGGCAAAGGGACCTCTTCCTCAACCAGCTCGACGACACCCTTTGCCTCGCGCTCAAGGATTGCGAGGGCGCCATCGACACGCTGGAGCGCGCCACCCGACGCAAGGACGCCCGCAGCCCCGTCTCCATCTGGGATCCCTGGTCCAGCAGCGGGGGCGGCAACATGCGCGCCATGAAACCCTTCATCAAGCTCGCCAAGCTGACCCTGATCCGCGGCCACCTCCAGGCGCGCCTGGGGGACCCCCCGGCCCGCGGCCGCAGCGGCGCCGTGGTGCTCCGGCAGGGCTTCGACATGTCCCACGGCGGCGGCCTCATCGGCGGCCTCATCGGGGTGAGCATCGACAAGATAGCCGTCAGGAGCCTCCATAAGCTGCTGCTCTCCTGCGACTTGACCGAGGCCGAGGCCAAGGCCACCCTCGATGAGCTCAACGCGCTGCGCCTGGACCCCTTCAACCCGCTCGACGCCTTCGTGGGCGAGTACCTGATGGTGACCCCGATGCTGCTGGCGAGCCGCGAGGGGCTCGCCATACCGACGACCGCGCCGCCGCACGCCCTCCCCGCTGACTTCATCGAGCGCATCCTGCTCAACGATCACGCCCACAACCACCACGAGATGTGGAAGGAGATTTTCGATGGCTTCAATCGGCCCTATCCCCAGCGCGTGGCCCAGCGCGAGGCGGTGACGAAGCGCTTGAGCAAGAAGCTCAACCCCCTGACCCAGATCGGCCTGCCCAACTACGACCGCTACGACGCCGAGTTCGTCCTGGCCAACTTGCGCCTGGACATGCTCGCGGTGCTGGCCGCGGCCCGCCTCCACGCGCTGCGCCACGGCACGCCGCCCGATCCCGGCCAGCTCGCCGCGCTCCTGGGCGGGTCGCTGCCCGAGGACCCCTTCGCCGGCGAGGCCGTGCGCGTCGAGCTCAAAGGCGACACCTTGCTGCTGGAGGCACCCGCCCTCGCAAGCCAGGCGATCCTCTTCGCAGGCGACGACGCCGAGCGCGCCGACGGCCTCCGCGTCGCGCTCCAGGTCCCCGATCCGGCCTGCGCCGCGCCAGAACCCGCCCAGCTCCCCGAGCCGCCAGCGCCCTGATCCGGCGCTCAGTCGGTCGGATCGCGGCTGGGCTCCAGCCAGCGATCGGCCCTCGGGACCACCTCCAGACCTCGCCCCCTGGCCCGATCGTGGAGCACCGCGGCCGCCTCGCCCCACCCGGAGACCCGGGCCAGCCTCGCGGCGAAGTCAAATGACCCCCGCGCGCCGTCGTGGTCGCCTTGCGCCCACTGCGCCCAGCCGAAGATGGTCCACAGCTCGATCTTGTGAGGGAGCCGCAGGCCTTGCTCGACTCGCTTGAAGATCGACCGCCCCAGGCTCAGAACAAAGGCTGAGGGGCCAAGGCGGAGCAGGGCCGCGGCGGCTCGGGCGAAGGCCCTCATGAGGCCGACCTCATCCTGCATGGCCCAGGCCGCGCTGACGGCCTCCTTGAAGGCCCCCTCGGCCGCCGCCGTGTCGCCGTTGCGCGCGCAGAGCTCGCCGTGGGCCACCTTGACGCGACAGATCAAGTTCTGGAGGTCGTCGGGCAGCGAGAGCGCGCCCGAGCACAGGACGCGGGCCCGGTCCAGCGCGCGGCGCGCCCCCTGGAGATCGTCGATCAGCGCTGCCCCTTTGGAAATCTCCAACAAGAGCGCGGCCTTGAAGGCTGGCTGCGCGCTGGCCTGGGGCAGCGCCGCCAGCGCGCAGGCCTGGGCCTCGGCGGCGCGCCCGCGGTGGCGGTGCAGGCGCGCGGCGATGAGCGCGGCGCGCAGCCCCGCCACGCCCTCAAGGCGTCGATCGGCGAGCAGCTCGAGGGCCTGATCGGACGAGGGCCCCATCGAGGCCACCAGCGCGGCCTTGAGCGGCAGATCGTCCATCGACGCGCTGGCGTCGGCCGCCTTGATCGCGACGCCGTACCAGCGCGCGCTGGCTGAAGGATCCCCGGCGATCGCGAAGCGATCGCCCAGGCGCGCCGCCCCGCGCGCCGTCTCCGCCTCCAGGCCGCCGAGCATGGCGTTGCGCGCGGCCAGGAGCTGGCGGCGGGGGGTCGAGGGCAGCGCGGGCAGGCCCTCGAAGATCTGCCGGTGGTAGCGGCGGCGCTCCTCGAAGGGGAGCCGGCCGTAGACGGCCTTGTGGAGCGCGCGGTGCGAGAAGCGCCAGATGCCCGGGTCGTGCGGGCAGCGCTCGACCCATCCCCCCGCCGCGGCCCCCGTCAGCGCCGCCAGTAGCGAGCGGGACTGCGGGAAGAGGCCGATCAGCACCTCCTCCTCGAAGTACTCCCCGATGGCGCTGGCGACGGTCAAGAGCAGGAAGACCGGCCTCGGCAGGCGGTCGATCTGGTGCTTGATCAGCGCCCCCATCCCGACGGGGACCGTCCGCGTCGGTGACCCTCGCCACAACCTCAGGTAGAGCGGCGAGCCCGCAGAGGCCGACCGCACCTCCTCCGACAGCGGCTCGCCCTCCCCGAGCGCGGCCCAGAAGCTGTCCAGCCCGGCCCCCTCCAGCGGCTTGAGCTCCAGCGGCTCGAAGCTCCCCACGGCGTCCTCCTGGCGGGAGGTGGCCACCACCATCAACGCCGTCTCGCCGGCCAGCTGCACGACGCCAGACAGGCACGCCCGCGTGCAGGGATCGGCGCGATCCAGGTCTTCGATCAGGATCACGACGCTGCCGGCGGCCGTCACGAAGCCCAGCAAGGCCCTGAGCGCCGAGGTCAACAAGCGCTGGCGGTGCACCGGCGGCAGGACATAGAGCCCGCGGGCCAGGTCCTCGAAGGAGGCCCCGTCGGGCCCGCAGAGCGCCATCCAGGGATCCTCGGGGGTCCCGGCGAAGTACTGCTCGGCCAGGGCCTCGCGCTCGATCGGGTCCAGATCAAAGCCCTCCAGCATCCTGCACAGCGCCGCCGGCTTGTGCCACTCCTGCCAGGGGCTCTCGCTGGTGGCGCTGAGGATCTGATCGACCAGATCAAAGAGGGGCCGGAAGGGCCTGTCGATCAAGCTCGCGTGCGCGGCGCACTCCAGGACGGGGATGTGAAGCCGGCGCGCCTTGGCGCGCACCATCTCCAGGGCGTGCCGGTGCCCCAGCTTCTCAGGCCCCCAGAACATCAGCGCGCTGCCCAGCCTGGAATCGACGAGGCTCACAAAGGCCCCATCCAGGCGAACCCCCAGCAACCCGAGCGCGGGCAGCTCCACGCTGACGCGCGAGGGCATCGCGACGGCGGCTGCGACCCGCGAGGTCGGGGCCGTGTTGGCGGTCATCAGCGACAGCGCGCCGCCCGCCTCGCGGGTCGGCAGGGCGGCGGCCACGGCCTGCCCGCTGAGCGGATCGACGAGGATCTGGCCGTGCTTGGCGCGCTCGGACAGCGCGATGGCCTCGCTGACGACCGGCTCCCAGCCCCCCCAGGAGGAGCGCAAGAGCGCCTCCTGGCTCAAGAAACCCCGCGCGATGCCCACGCCCATCCGCGCCAGCGGGTAGCGCCGCAGCGACTGCTCGGTCAGGCGTATGGCCGCCGTCGCGGCTGGGACCAGGGAGGAGCCCAGCTCAGGATCTTCGAAGACCCCGAGCGCCACCGGCCCCTTCGAGGCGATGAAGGCGCCCCCCAGATCCAGCGTGAAGCCCTCCAGGAAGGCCAGCACCTGCTCCGGGATCGGCGCCGCGTCGGCTGGATCGTGGCTGCGGGTGAAGCGCAGCGCCACGACGGTCGTGTGGCCTATCCCATGGGCCGCCTCGGCCGCCGCGCCCCTCGGGCGGGTGGCCGGCGGCGAGGGCGGCGCGATGGCGTCTATCGCCGGGAGCTGCGCGAGGAGATCAACGCGCATCTGGGCGACGCTGACGTATCGAGCCTCCGGGTCACGGGCCAGCGCGCGGGCGCAGATCGCGTCGAGCGCCTCCAGGCCGTCGAGGCGCGAGGAGGGCCGGGGCGCCTCCTCGGACAGCTTCCTCGACATGATCGTGATGTAGTCCATCGAGCGAAAGGGCAGCGTCCCGGTGATCATCTCAAAGAGGATGGTCCCGGCGGCGTAGATGTCGGAGCGGCCGTCGACGGCGCCGCCCTGGACCTGCTCGGGGGACATGTACTGGGGCGTGCCGACGACCACGCCGACCTCCGTGACCGGGCCGCCTTGAAGGGCGCTGCGCTCGCTCGTCGGCAGCACCTTGGCCAGCCCGAAGTCGAGCACCTTGACGAAGTCCTCCTGCCCGGCCACGGGCTCCAGGATGACATTGCCGGGCTTGAGATCCCGGTGGATGACCCCGATCGCGTGGGCCTGCTCCAGCGCGTTGAGGATCTGCACCACGACTCTGGCCGCCCGCCCCGGCGCCAGCACCCCCTGGTGTTGGATCACCACGTCGAGCGGCTTGCCCGGGATGTACTCCAGCACCAGGTAGAAGGTCCCGTCCTCCAGGCAGCCGAAGTCAAGCACCGAGACCAGGTTCGGGTGGCGCAGCTCGGCCAGCACCCGCGCCTCGCGCATGAAGTACTCCGCGTGGCGAGCGTCGAGCATCCCCGTGTTGTAGAGCATCTTGACGGCCACCGGGCGGTTCAGGTGTGTCTCGATGGCCTTGTAGACGATCCCCATGCCCCCGACGCCGAGGATCGTCTCCATCCGCAGGTTGCCCCGGATCGTCTGCCCGAGGAACTCGTCCGTCGGGAAGCTCGCCCCGCAGTAGGGGCAGCGCTCGATCATCGGCATCACGGCCCGATCGCAGTCCCGACAGTGGCTCACCGCCACGCCGCCCGCGACCCGCACCCCCTGCCCTCCGAGATCCTTCACCACCCACCCTCGCAATGCCGTCGGCGGCCTCGCACCAAAGCGACGCCCGCCGAGCGCAGAGCCCACCTTCGTATGAAGATCGCGCCGCGATAGCCTGAAACAAACTTCAGCCGCGCCCATCCTACGCCCGACGCGCCGGGAGGACAAGGCGTGAGCGTGGGGCAAAGGGGGCGGCTGCATCATAAGCGGGCGTAGATCTTGACCTTTGTCCAGGTCAGGCAGGAAGTCGCAATGCGCGGGGCGCCGCGGTACACTGCCGGCGCGCCCGTGGCGTGGACAAGGAGCCTGGACCTCGACATGTGGACCGTCACCCCCATCCCTGCCCCTGGCGACCTCATCGAGGGGCGCTACGAGATCGTGGCCGAGGTGGGCCGGGGCGGCTTCGGGGTCGTGTTCGAGGCGAGGGATCGGGACAAGCCGGGTCAGGTGGTCGCCCTGAAGCTCCTGCGCCCCGATGTCATGGTCATCGACAGCGTCCTGGAGCGCTTCGAGCGCGAAGCCAGCCTCATCGCCCAGCTCAACCACCCCGGCGTGGTCCGCTTCCTCGACTCAGGCCTCCACGTCGGGGCCCGCGCGGAAGGCCAGAGCGCCGATCCCGTCGGCCTCCCCTTCGCCGTCATGGAGCTGCTCAAGGGCCGCGACCTGTCCAAGATCCTCAAGGAATCCGGCCCCCAGGGCGCCGCCCTGACCCTCTACGTCATCACGCAGGCCCTCGACGCGCTGGCCGAGGCCCACAGAAGGGGCATCGTCCACCGGGATCTGAAGCCCAGCAACATCTTCGTCTGCGACGACCGGCGGCTCGACGACAAGCCCACGATCAAGGTCCTCGACTTCGGCATCGCCAAGGCCTTCAAGGGCGACTGGGACTCGGCCATGTTCGCTCGCCTGACCGACACCGGCTTCGTGGCCGGCACCCCCGAGTACATGGCCCCCGAGCAGGCCAGCGACAGGCCCGACATCACGCCCGCGCTCGACGTCTACGCCATGGGCTGCATCGCCTTCAAGATGCTCACCGGCCGCGAGCCCATCCGCGGCAACAACGCCATGGACACCGTCGTCAAGCAGGTCAGCGCCCCCATCCCCGACCTGCCCGCGCCCTACAACCAGACCTTCTTCGGCGCCGCCATCCGCCGCGCCCTGGCCAAGAAGCCCGAAGACCGCTTCCGCGACGCGGCCCACTTCGCCCAGGCCCTGCGCAACCACCGGATGTCGATCCCCATGTCCGTCCCCCTTGACCTCAAGGTCCCGCTGCCCTTCTTCGAAGTCCGCCAGGACAGCTCCCCCCACAGCGCCCTGACCACCGTCGTCGCCACCCCCAGGCCCCCCAAGGACGACCCCGAGGCCTGATCGGGCCGCGCAAAGCCCCTCAACCCGTCGGGCCGCCCACCGGGCGCGAGCCCACCCCGCAGGCCGCCGCGTGCCGCTCAAGCGCCCTGTTGAGCTCCCCCAGATCGAGCTCCGCCCCCGCCTCGACCCAGAGCCTCTCCACCGCCAGCTCCCCCTCCTTGATCCGCGCCTCGATCCTCCCCACGAAGGCCCCGCGGTGCAGCAGCGGGCAGACGTACCAGCCCCAGCGACGCTTCTGGGCTGGCTTGTACACCTCCCACAGGTACTCAAAGCCGAAGGCCTGCTCGACCAGCCCGCGATCCCAGATCAGCGGGTCCAGCGGACCCAGGATCCGCAGCCGCTCGTCGGGCTCCCCGAAGGGCCGCGACAGCGCCCCCGCCGGGATCAGGTAGGGCCTGCGCGATCCCTCGACCTCCACCTCCTCGATCCGCCCCTCCTCGATCAGCTCCCCCACCAGCGGCCCCGTCCGCACCTCCGAGAGCATCGACCAGTGCGGCCCCGACGCCCTCGACAGCATCCCGGCCGCCTCCACCCGCTCCAGCAAGGCCCACCGGTCAAAGTCTCCCCCCGGCGCGTCAAAGACCTCCGGCAGCGCGCGCCTCGGCACGTCGTAGAGCTTGCGCCCGCCCTCCGAGCGCCCGCACACCACGATCTGACACCGCGTCCAGAGCACCTCGACCGCCATCGACGCCGCCTTCGACGTCCCCTTCCACCCGCTCCAGTCCAGCGGCCTGACCTGGCCCCTGTCCTCCAGCGCCCCCGCCTCCACCGGCCCGCGCGCCTCGACCTCGGCCAGCACCTCGTCGATGAGGCCCTGCGACAGCCGCTTGAGCCGCTCGCCCAGCCGCCACCACGGCGTCATCGCGATCTTGTCCCGGTAATAAGGGAAGGCCGACCCCGGCAGCAGACACCGCTCCTTGGCGAAGTGCTCAAAGGCCCCCGGGTGCGCGTGGCGGTGGATGTCACCCCGCCCCACCCCCTCGACCCGCGCCATCGCCACCAGATCGGCGTTCGTCCCCATCGGGTCGAGCGGATCGAGCTGCACGCAGCGCAGCGCCGACAGCATCGAACGCACGCCCTCGCGGCCAGCCTCGGGCCGCATCGACAGCAAGCCGGCCTGCCCCAGCATCAGCCGCCGCGCCTCGGCCCGAGAGATCGTCAACGCCACCGCGCGCCCCCCCGACAAGAACCCCGCTCAGCCGCCCACCGGCCCCTCAAAGCTCGCCCAGGCCACGTGCGACTCGTTCAGCGTCACCCTCAACCCGCCCGCGAAGAAGCCCACCACCCGCGCCGCGATCTGGCCGTGGATCCACCGCGCCAGGAACTCCGTCGTCGTGATCTGGCCCGCAAAAACCTCGACCTCGTCGAGGTTCTTGTAGTTCAGCAACCCCTTGATCTCCCCCAGGATCTCGTGCGCCCGCGCGATGTCGATGACGATGTTGTCACCGTCCAGCGTCGGCCTGGAGAAGACCACGTCGATGACGTAGGTGGCCCCGTGGACCCCCTGCGCCGGCCCGAAGGTCGGGCTCCCCAACGAGTGCGCGATCATCACGTGATCCCTCACCCCCACCCTGAACATCGACTCCTCCATCCCCCCTCCTGCCTCAAGCTCGCTCCACCTGGCCCTCGTATACCACCAGCTGGGCCAGCGAGACAGGCGGATCGGCCAGGGCCCTCGAGAACCACCCGGGCAGCGCCTCGAAGGCGATCCTGTCGGTCAGGTGCGCGTCGAAGCCCGGGTCCTTGAGCAGGTCAAAGACCAGCGCCTTGCGGCGGCGGTAATCCCAGCGACCGCGCTGGTGCGGCGGCAGGTTCGAGACCTGCGAGCACAGGATCGACTTGCGCTGGCTGTGGAAGGTCGCGCCCAGGTGGACCTCCACGGCCCGCGACCCATACCAGCTCACCTCGATCACGCGCCCCTCGAAGCCGACCTGATCGATGGACGCCTGCAAGCCCCCCGACGACCCGCTGGCGTGGAAGGCCAGGTCAAAGCCGCCGGACAGCTCGCCCGGCGCCGTGGCCTCGAAGCCCATCGCCTGCGCCATCGCCAGCTTCTCAGGCGAGCTGTCCGCCACGACGAGCCGGACGCCTGGCACCGAGGCCAGCAAGCGGGCGATCAGCGACCCGACGATCCCGAAGCCCACCACCAGCGCCCGCTCGCCCACCAGCACCCGCGCGTCCCACAGCGCCGTCACCGCCGTCTCCAGGTTGCTGGCCAGCGTCGCGCGCTCCTCCGTCACCCCCTCGGGCACCTCGAAGACCTCGGCCGCCGCCACCCTGCACCGATCCTGGTGCGGGTGCAGCGCATGCACCAGCCGCCCCAGCAGCCACGCCGGCCCCTCGATCACCTCCCCCACCAGCGAGTAGCCGTACTTGACCGGGAAGGGGAAGGCGCCGCCCATGTGCGGGCACCGCATCGCCTCGCCCATCGCCTCCGGGACCTGCCCCGTGGCGACCAGGCGCTCCGTCCCCAGGCTGATCGACGAGCACCGCGCCGCGATCAGGCACTCCCCCTGCCCCAGCACGCCAAGCGGCTCACCCAGGATCTCCCCCGCGCCCGCGGAGCGCCACCAGAAGCCCCTCGCCTCGCTCACCGGCCCACCAGGGGGCCAACCCCCACGAACATCACCCCCTCCCCCACCGGCACGAAGGCCGAGCGCGCAAAGCGCACCGCCTGCTCCACCCGCTCGATCCCATCGAGCGCAAACCCGCTCTGCCCTCCCCCCAGAACAATAGGCGACACGTGGACTTGCACCACGTCCAGCATCCCCGCCGCCAGAAAGCCCGAGGTCGTCTCCTGCCCGCCCTCGATGTAGATCGTCTCGATCCCCCGCTCGAAAAACAGCCGCAGCAACACCTCCGGCGCCACCGCCCCCTCCGCCTCGATCACCTCCACGCCCCTGGCCTCACCCGCGCCCACGAGCCACAGGGGCGCCCCCGAGGCCCCGGCGAGCCCCTCGACCTCCCCCGCGTGGCCGCCGAGCACGATCCGCACGGGGTCGTCGCCCTCGACGTGCCGCACGTTGAGCCGCGGCCGATCCCGCCGCGCCGTCCCGATCCCGACCAGGATCCCGTCGCAGAGCGCCCGCATCCGGTGCGCGTGCACCTGGTTGGCCCTGTCCCCGATCCAGCGCGAGTCCCCCGTCGCCGTCGCGATCCGACCGTCGAGCGACTGCGCGAAGTGCCCCACCGTCACCGACCGCCCCAGCCTCCGCGCCCGCAGCGCCGACAGCGCGTACACCCCGTAGAGCCCGAGCATCGACACCGCCGCCGCCGACAGCCCCCCGGCCCTGACCTCCGACAGCCTCGGCCCGCCCTCATCCACGAACCACGCCCGCCCGTCGCCCTCCGGGGGCTCCACCCCCGCCCGAGCGTCGATCCACACGTCCACGCCCTCGACGCCCCGCGCCTGCCCCGACGCTGCGGGGCTCACCACGACCCCACGGTCGAGATCGAGGCCCCAGCGCGCCCCGGCCGAGTCCCCAGACGCCTTGACCGCCGCCGCCAGCCCTCTCAAGCCGCGCCAGCAACCGTCGAGCTGCTCCAAACCCACCCCCTCGATCCCCGCAGGGCACCGTGCCCCCGCGAAGCCTGACCCCACCCCACGCCGCAGTCAAGGGAGCGCCGCACACTCCACCCCCTGTCCCCCGAGAGGCACTGCCTCCCGAAGGGCACTGCCCTCGCGGCGCAAGGGGGGGGGAACCCTTGAATTACGGACACGGTGGTTCGGCACTCCACCCCCTGTCCCCCTCCTCGCTGCGCAAGGAGGGGGGACGCTCGTATTACGGACACGGTGGGTCGGGGACGCTCGTATTACGGGCACGGTGGATCGGGTCCCGCCCCGACGACATCACGACCCGCCCCAGGCGGCCACCGATCCCGGCAATGGCTGCTGCGGCCCACCCCCGAATCATCATGCCCACCCAACGAGCCCACCCCCTATCCACCTTGCCCGGAATACGAGCGTTCCCCCTCCTTGCGCAGCGAGGAGGGGGACAGGGGGTGGAGTGTGCGATCCACCCGAAGCCGTAATTCAAGAGTCCCCCCTCCTCGTGGAACGAGGAGGGGGACAGGGGGTGGAGTGCGTGCCTGGACAAACCGGAGCCCCATGCGCGAGCATGGGGCGCTCGCGGAGGGACCGCGCGCCCTCCCGACGGGAGGATGGGGGGGTCAGCGGTGGGTGGACGGATGAAGACGCTCGTTTCTGCGCTGGAGCGCGCCGGAGAGCGGGTCCCCGAGGGCGTCGGCTACACCTTCGTGACCCGGGCCGGCGACGAGCGCGTCGGCTACCGCGCCATGGCCGAGCGCGCCCGCGCCGTCGGGGCGGCCCTGGCCGAGCGCGCGCGCCCTGGCGACCGGATCCTGCTGCTCTACCCGCCGGGCCTGGACTTCCTGGCCGGCTTCTTCGGCTGCGCCTACGGCGGCTGCGTCGCGGTCCCGGCCTACCCCCCCGATCCGACCCGGCTGGCCCGCACCCTGCCGCGCCTGCAGGTCATCGCCGAGGACGCCGGCGCCGACATCGTCATGACCACCCCGGCCATCCGCGACCTCTTCACCTTTGTCCTTGAGCAGACCCCGGCGCTGGCGAAGATGACCTGGATGGTGGAACCCCGGGGGCCAGGCGCCGGCGACTCATGGCGCCCCCCCGCGATCACGCCCTCCTCGACCGCCTTCCTCCAGTACACCTCGGGATCGACCCGCGAGCCGCGCGGCGTCGTGGTCAGCCACGCCAACCTGCTTGAGAACATGGACCTGATGCGCCGCGCCTTCGACTGCGCGCGCCCGGACAGCCACGCGGTCAACTGGCTGCCCCTCTACCACGACATGGGGCTGATCGGCGCCAGCCTCGTCTCCGTCCTGGCCGGCCACCCCGCCACCCTCCTCTCCCCGCTGGACTTCCTGGCCGATCCGGTCGTCTGGCTCGACGCCATCACGCGCTTCGGCGGCACCCACTGCGGCGGCCCCAACTTCGGCTACCGCCTCTGCGCCCAGCGCGTCACCGACGAGGCCCTGGCGAGGCTGGACCTGAGCACCTGGCGCCTGGCCTTCAACGGCGCCGAGCCCATCGAGCCCGACACCCTGCGCCGCTTCGCCGAGCGCTTCGCCCCCTGCGGATTCAAGCCCGAGGCCTTCTACCCCTGCTACGGGCTGGCCGAGGCCACCCTCTTCGTCAGCGGCGGCCCCATCGACGCCCCACCGCGGCTCCTCCACCTCGACCCCGACGCCCTGGAGCGCGGCCACGTCCTGCCCGCGGCGCCCGAGGCCGGCCGCGCCGTGGCCGCCTCCGGCGACCTCCACCCCGAGGCCCGCGTCCGGATCATCGACCCCGAAGGCGGCGCCCCCTGCCCCCAAGACCGCGTCGGAGAGATCCAGGTCGCCGGCCCCTGCGTCGCCGAGGGCTACTGGCGCCGCCCCGACGACACCCTCCAGACCTTCGGCCTCGACCCCGACGAGGGCGGCCCCTGGCTGCGCACCGGCGATCTGGGCTTCGTCCGCCACGGCCAGCTCTTCGTCCTGGGCCGCCTCAAGGACCTCATCATCGTCCGAGGCCGCAACCACTACCCCCAGGACATCGAGGCCACCGCCGAAGGCGCACACCCCATGCTGCGCACCGGCTGCGCCGCCGCCTTCTCCATCGACGTCGACGGACAGGAGCACGCCGCCATCGCCATCGAGGCCCGCGCCGGCGCCCTGCCCCACCTCGAAGAGATCGCCGCCGCCCTGCGCGCCGCCGTCGCC
>SYOX01000163.1 GCA_005804885.1 Pseudomonadota bacterium | reverse complement strand
GGATCTTCATTCTGAAGCCTGCGCAGCACCACGGGGGCACCGTGACCATTGACTCCAGCGGATCTTGGTTCGTGAAGTTTCCATCCGTCCCCCATGTCACTCATCGTCCCCGCTGTTGTCAACCCCCGTTCATCTCTGCCCGCCTTTGTGGCACTCTTCGGCTTCTCCTGCAACCGCGCCTGCTCGACACGCGCGGCCTGACCTCGCCCGCAGGAGGCGCGGTTCGCGGTGAGCTTGAGTTCTGTACCACATCAACGGGGTGATCCATGAACGACGCGCAAGCGCTCAACCCCGCGGCCTTCGCCGCCATGCCCCTCGATGAGCAGCTCGCCCACCTGGGCCAGGCGCTGCCTGCGGGGGGCGCCCAGGGGCTGCTGGAGATGTGCGCGCTGGTGCGCGACCACGCCCCGCTGGCGTGGCTGTGCAGGGCGCTCTTGCGGGAGGGCTGGTTCGCCGACGCCCGGCAGCGGGGCTGGTTCGCCCGCTTCCTCATCGAGCGCCACGAGACGGCGGTCCACAAGATCCTCAAGGAGCTGGTCGGGGCCGAGGGGACCCCGCCGGCCTCGCGCGAGCACCTGCGCGACACGCTTCTGGAGGCGCTGCGGATCGTGCCGCTGCCGAGGCTGTCGTCGATGTGCTTGCTGGACCGGACGCTGAAGCACAACTGGCCCGAGGCGCGCGACGCCCACGTCGCCGGGGTCATCGAGCGGTGCGGCGAGCTGCTCCGGCAGGGGCGGATCGAGGCGGTGGCGGTGGACCTGCTGGCCCAGGTGCCGGCCTCGGCCACCGAGGCGCTGCGGCAGATCGCGGCGGGGGCGGGCGTGGCCGAGGGCTTCGAGGCGCGGCGGCGGGAGCTGGCCGAGGCCGCGATCCGGGTGCTGGGCGACGCGCCCAAGGCCGTCTCGCAGGCCAACGCCGAGGAGCTGCTCTCGCGCCGGGTCTACACCGATCCGGGGCACTTCCTCATCGAGCTGCTCCAGAACGCCGAGGACTCCGGGGCGACGATCTGGCGCGTGGCCTTCGAGCGCGACCGCGTCGTGGTCTGGCACGACGGGCTGCCCTTTGACGCCCGCGACCTCGTCGGGGTCACCTCCATCGGCCAGACGACCAAGCGCAAGCAGCAGATCGGCTTCTTCGGCGTCGGCTTCAAGTCCGTCTACGAGATCACGGATCGCCCCCGGATCTACTCGGACGTCTACCGCTTCGAGATCGCCGACGTCTCGATCCCCAAGCTGCTGGCCGAGCGCCCCGCCGACCTGCCCCCCGGCGGCACCACCCTCGTGCTGCCGCTGCGCGACCCCGCCGACGCCGCCCGCTCGCCGAGCGCCCTCTACAAGAAGGCCTGCGCGCTGGATCCCTGCGTCCTCTTGACGCTTCGCGGCATCGAAGTGCTGGACTTCTCGCTCTCGGCGGACGCCGGAGGGCCCTCGGCCCACGCCGTCCACGAGGAGGTCGTCGAGGACCGCGCGGGCGCCCGCATCCGCCAGGAGCCGCTGGGCTGGACCCGCACCTACGCCATCCAGGACGACGAGATCCGCTACCCGCTGGGCGGGCGCGAGGCCGGCCGCCCCGACAGCACCCGGCTCATGGTCGGGGTCCACCTCGACGACCTCGGCCGCCCCGCGCCGCTGCCCGAGGGCGCCTCGACGATCTACAGCTACCTGCCGACCAGCGAGCACTCCGGCCTGCGCTTCTTCGTCCAGGGCCACTTCGACGTCCCCGTCGACCGCGAGCGCCTCAACCCCGACTCGCCCTGGAACCAGTGGGTCCTGCGCAACGTCCCGGCCCAGCTCGCCCGGCTCGCCGCCCGACTCCTCGGTGACGACCTCGACCCCGCCGAGCGCCGCGCCCGCGCGCTGGGGCTCCTCGGCGTCCTGCCGCTGGCCGCCGACCTGACCTCTCCGATCTTCCGGATCATCCCCGCCCACATGGCCCAGGCCCTCCAGGGCGCGGCGCTGCTGCCCTGCCTCGACGGCGCCCTGCACGCGCCCGCCGAGACGATCCTGGCCTCGGAGGCCGTCGCCGCGCTCTTCGGCGGCGCCCCCGTCGACCGGCGCCTGCTCGATCCGAAGGCCAGGCCCGGCGACCTCTACGTCCTCGACCCCGCCGTCGACCCGCGCGCCGCCCTGATCGCCGGCGGCCTGGGCTGCCTGCGCCTGGACACCGATCGCGTCGTCGAGGCGCTCGACCTCCACCTGCGCGCGCTGCCCGACGGCCAGCGCCCCGCCCCGGGCGGCCCCCTGCCGCCCCTGCTCTCCAGCGGCGATCCCGCGGCCTTCGTCCCCCTCTTCGAACTCCTGCTCGAAGCCATCGAGGCCCTCGACCGCGCCGGCCAGTCGCTCGCCCTGGAGCGCCTCAGAGAGCGCCTGCGCGCCCTGCCGCTGCTGCCCGACGCCCTCGGCGGCCTCCACAGAGCCAAGGGGATCGCGCGCGGCGACGAGGACATCCGCGCCGTCTACGAGGGCCAGCGCGCCTTCATCCACCCGGACCTGGACGCGGCCTGCCCCGGCGAGCTGCGCGGCGTCAGCCGCGTCACCGCCCTGCTCAACTGGCTCAAGGTCCCCTCCATCGACGTCGAGCACCTCGTCGGCGACCTTGAGCGCGCCCTCAAGGGCCGCACCGCCCCGCTGCCCTCCGCCAGCGACGCCCTGGCGGGCCTGGCCTCGGGCAAGCCCTCGACCGGCGCCCCGCCCGACGCCGAGGCTCGCCTGGGCCGCGTCCTCGCGCTCGCCTGCGAGGCCCCCCACGCCCTCCAACTGCGCGTCGGCCGCCTCCCCCTCTTCCCGGCCGGGGACGGCCGCCTCTACCCCGCCGCCGCTCGCCCCGACGACCTCAAGGGCGTCCTTGCCCCCTCCCCGGGCGACCCCGGCGCTCGCCTGCGCGACTTCTACGCCGACCGCCGACCCCTGCTCGCGCCCGCCGCCCAGCCCGGCCCGGCCGCGACCCTGCTGGACCGCCTCCAGACCCCCGCCCTCGACCTCGACGCCCTCGTGAACGACCTCGCCCGAAAACCGGCGCTCTTTGACCTCGACGGGCCGACGACGCTCGCGCTCCACGCGCTGCTGGAGGACGCCTGCGAGGAGATCCCCGAGCGCGCCCGCAAGGCCCTCATCGACCTGCCGATCTGGCCCGACCTCCAAGGCCGCCCGCGCCCGCTGCGCGGCCCCGACGCGGCGCTGATCCCCGCCCACGACGACGTCTGCGCGCTCTTCCCCCTGGCCCCCTTCCTCAGCGAGCCCTTCCGCCAGCGAGCCCACCTCAAGGGCCTCGCCGTCGACCGCGTCGGCGCCGCCGAGGTGCTCTCCGCCCTCGACCCCGCCGCCCGCCCGCCGCTGTCCATCGCCGCGACCCCCGCCCTGGTCGAGCGGGTCCTGCGATTCCTCCTCGATCACGGCCAGCGCCTCGGCCAGCGCGGCGCCGAGCGGCTCGCGACGCTGCCGGTTTTCCTCAGCGATCGCGCGCATATACGGCCCGTCGATCGACTCAGTCGGGCGGAGTCCCCGGCGCTGCGCGCCATCTACGGCGACCACCCCGGCCGCGACTTCCTGGCCCCCGAGGGGCTCTCGGCCGCCGTCATCGAGCGCTTCAAGCTCGGCGATCGCCTCAAGCTCGCCGACGCCAGCGCCCTGATCGACGATCTGGCGGGCCTCGGCGATGCGCTGGCCGATCGCGACCCGTCCCAGACCCGGCTGCCGCTGATCGGCGACCGGGCGGGCCTCGACGCCACCCTGGCCTTCCTGGCCGCATCGACCCCCAGGCTCGTGCGCGCCTCGCTGGAGCGCGCCGCGGGCCTGAAGATCTACCCCGACCAGCGCGGCCGCCTCGGCCCGCTGTGCGGCAAGGACCTCGACCCGCGCGCCGTCCAGCCCTGCCAGGAGGTCGTCCGCCCCCTGCTCGACGCGGCGGGCTACCGCGCGCTCGACCCGAAGGCCCAGGCCCTCGCGCTGCCGCTGCTTGAGGCCGCCGGGGCGACGATGGCCGGGGTCGTCACCGTCGTGGCCGTGCTGTCCGCGCTCAAGCCCGCGCCCTCGGGCGCCCCGGCGGCCCCATTGCAGGCCCCCGCGCTGCTCGATCGGGTCCAGCGCCTCTTGATCGACGGCCGCGAGGCGCTCGCGGCTCGCTTCTCGCCTGCGCCGCGCCCCGGCCTGCCGCCGGCCAACCCCGAGCTTCAGGCGCTCAACATCTGGCGCACCGTCGGCGGCGCCGTCGTCTGCGCCGCCGACGTGGTCGACGCCGAACGCCTGCTGGAGTTGACCGAGCCCGGCAGCCCCGCGCGCGCCGCCGTCGACGCCCGCAGGCTCGACCCCGACGCGCGCGCTCGCCTTGAGGCCCTGCGCCCGCTGATGGCGCCCGGCTCGGAGGCCGGGCTCGCCCGGGCCCTCGTCGCCAACTTCGCCCGACCGCTGCGCCCTCTGTCGGAGCAGCCCGGCGCGCTGTCCTCGATCCATAAGATCGCGTCATTGCTGGCGATCCTCTGCCCTGACGACCAGGCGCCGCCGCCCGAGGTCTGTCCGCTGGTCGACGCGGTCGGCCGGTTGCGCCTGGATCGGCTCCAGCGGGCCGACGCCGACGCGCTGGCGCTGGTCGAGGGGCTGGGCTGCCACGCGGACCTGCTCCACCCGTCGCTGGGGCCGCTGCCGCCCGCGCTCGACCGCGCCCTGAAGGTCCTGGCGCCCTGGGAGATCCTCATCGCGCTGGAGGGCGACGCGCCCGAGGGCGCGGGGCTGGCCGATCACCCGGTGCTGTCGAGCCCCGCGCGGCGCGCGGCCTTCTACCGCTGGCTGGTGGCCCGCGAGCGCGACATCTTCTCCGACTCTGAGTGCCGCAAGCTCCTGCGCTCCAGCCGCCTCTTCCCCACCGAGCGCGACAGCCTCCTGACGCCCGGCGAGCTGGTCATCGACCCCGATCTGCCGGACCTTGGGATCGACTGGCGGCCGCACCCGGAGATCCCCGCCGAGGCGCTCGGCCTGCTCGCGCGGCACCTCGACGTCGGCCGGCCGCCCATCGACGAGCTCGTCCGACACCACCTCGGCCCGGCTTACGGCGCCGCCGTCCGCGAGGCCGCGCCCGAGCGGGCCGCCCAGATCCTGACGTGGCTGGCGAGGCAGGTCGGGGACTGGCCGGAGGACAGGCTGCGCGCCTTGCTTCAGGTCGAGGGCGCCGCCTCCTGGCCGCTCGAAGATCAGGCTGGCGCCTTCCAGGCCGCGGACAAGCTGCTGCTGCCCTCGGGGCGCGTGGCCCGCTTCGTCGAGGCGCTCTGGGGCGCCGCCTACGCGCGCCCATCTGATCGGTATCCTGTTGATGTTCATGGGTTCTTGCTTCGACTTGGGGTTGCCCGGACCCCTTCGTTGGAGCGGGTGCGCGGGGCGATGGAGCGGGCTGGGGCGAGCCCGTCGGCCTTGATGGGGCTGGCGGGGCTGGTGGGCCACCTGCACGCCGAGCGGCCGCAGGAGGTCGAGGCGGCGTTGCCGCTGGGCGTGGCGCCGTGGATCGTCGACGGCGCGGGCAACCCGCGGCGGCCGGGCGAGCTTTTTGGCTGGGCGCCGGAGATCGAGGCGCTGGTCGGGGCCTTCCCGGAGCTCTACCCCGCGGAGGGGGTGATGACGCTGCTCGGGGAGGCGCTGGTGAGGGCGCTGGGCTTCCGGGGGGCGGACAAGGTGGCGATCGAGGACGTGGTGAGGCACATCGACCACCGCGCGCAGCGGGACGAGCCGGTGCCCTTCCGGGTCTATCAGTGGTTCGAGCAGGGGCTGGCGGACGGGTGGATCGACCGCAAGCGCCTGCTGTCGGTGCTGGACGAGCGGGCTTGGGTGTGCACCGACGACGGGCGCTTCTTCAACCACCGCAAGGTCGTCGGGGTGCTGGCGCTGAGCCTCTTCGGGGGCCGCCGGGGTTATTGGGACTGGGGGCGTCGGAGCTGCCCGAAGCTGTGCGAGGCCTTCAAGATCGAGGCCGAGGTGCGCCCGCAGGCCGTGGCCGCCTTCCTGTCCGAGGTGGGCCGGGAGATCCTGGCGCTGGGCGACGCGGCGGTGCTGGAGCAGGACCCGGCGCTGCCCCGGATGCTGCTGGCCTGCGCCGCGCTGCTCGGCGAGTCCGGCTTGACGGTGGCGCGCACCTCTCCGGTGATCTTGTGCCATGAGCGAGGCCGGGGGGGGAGCGGCGGGCTCCGGCTGCTGCCGGCGACGGCGGCGAGCCTGCTGCGCAGCGACACCCCGACGCTGGAGGCGCTCTTCGAGGAGGTGGGGGTGATGCACCTCGTGGCGCGGGGCGCCGAGGGCGAGCGGCTCAACATCGACAAGTTCTACGCGGCGATGGGGATCGCCCGCCTTCGGGAGGCCTACACCGTCGCGGTCGACGCCCAGGCCGGGCAGGATCGCACGGAGGCGCTCGCGGACGGCGTTCATGGGCTCAGAGGCGTCTTGAAGGCGCTGCTGGAGGTGCTGCCGAGGGTGCGCCAGCAGCGGGCCTTGCTGTCTGCGGCCCACTGGGTCGACGGCGAGCGCCTCGGGCCGCTGGCGCGCACAGGCTCCTTGCGGGCCATCGAGCAGCTCCGGGTGCGCTACCTGCTGCGCGGGGTCGGCGCGGTGCACACCAAGGTGGCCGCCGTCTACGACCCGCACAGGAAGGAGCTGCTGGTCGACACCCAGGTGCTCACCGATCCGACGGGGCACACCACCGGGCTGGCCGTGGGGCTGATGCCCTGCCTCTACGACGGCCCGGGGGAGGATCAGCTCGTCGACATCGTGGAGATCCTGCTGCCGCTGCGGTCGGCGGCGCGGATGCACGCCTACCTCGATCGGCGGCACTTCCCCCGCGTCGAGGCCGGCAGCCCGAAGGATCGCCTCAGCGATCGGCTCGGCGAGATCCTCGACTTCGGCCTCCACAATCAGCTGGCCCGGCGCTTCGAGGCGCTGGCTGGCCGCGATATGGACATCTGGCGCTCGCCCGACCTCATGGCGCGGCTCCCGGCCGAGAGCGACGACGAGGCGAAGATGGCCCAGCGGGCCGCCGTGCTGCTGCTGGACGCGCTGGGCCTGACCGAACCCCCGGCGGAGCTCACCGAGGCGCTCGTCGCCCTGCTGTCGGCCGCCTCCCTCGACGATCTCCCCGAGGGCTTCCTGCGCGCCCCCTCCTCGGCGCCCCCCGACCTCGCCCCCATCGAGGCGGCCCGCGAAGATCGCCAAGGGGAACCTGTACCTGTGTTCACCCCTGCGCCCTCGGGCGAGCCAGGCCGCCGCTCGATCTCCAACGTGATGGACAACCTGATGCGGGATCTGGTCCAGCGCCGCCAGGATGGCGCGGCGCAGGGCGAATCCGGCGACCCGGCGGCCCGCGCGACGAGCCAGCCCGCCGCGCCGCCGCCCGACCCCTTCCAGACCCCTGGCGCCGACAACGCCCCCGCGCGCCGCATCCTGGAGCGGCTGGCGGAGTTCGACCGCGCCGCGCTGCGCGACCCGCAGACCGGCCAGCCTCGCCCCTGGCAACCCCAGGGCCCCTGGCGCGACACAGGCGAGGGCCTGCCAGGCGCCGACGCGAAAGACCTGCACGAGCTGGCCGAGGGCGCGCGGGCCCGACAGCCCGCCGAGGGCGCCCAGCCGCCCGGCGCGACGCTGGAGCCGGTCAGGGAGGGCGAACCCGCCGCGCGACCGCAGATCGAGCCGGTGTCGATCGGCAGGGCGAAGCCGTCGATGTGGGAGCGCTTCTCGCGCTGGCTGGGGACCTCGGAGGTGCCGGCGGTCGAGCCGCACCAGGCGCCGCTGCCCGGCTGGGCCGGCCAGGGCGCCAACAGCCTCGCGCCCAGCGCCGGGATCCCGCCGCAGCTCTGGGCCACGCCGCGATCGAGGGCGGCGGTGGCCGCCACGCCGACCATCGCCGGGATGACCTTCGAGCCCCGCCGCCTGCCGGTGCCCTTCCTCTACGCCGTCCACAGCTTCGGCGCGACCTTCGACGAGGCCACCCAGCACTGGAGCCCCCAGGGCGCCCCCGAGCGGCGCTCGCTCGCGCCCGCGCGACCCTCGGGCCGCAGCGCGGCCTTCGAAGGCCGCCTGATGCCCGGCACCAGCCAGCTCCCGCTGCCCCTCTACGGCGCCCTCCAGGGGTCACCGCAGGTGGTCGGCGGCGACCCCGACGCCATCGAGGCCGTCCACGTCGACGCCTTCGGCATGCTGACGGTCAAGATCGCCGGCGCCGAGCCCGTGCTGGTGCGCTACGAGGTCGATCTGCTCGCCGTCCCCGCGCTGACCGGCGCCGGCTCGCCCGGGATCGCCGCCTCGCCCGCCCTGACGATCCCGACGCTGCCCTTCGGGGAGCTGCCGCGCGAGGTGCGCCATTGGATCGAGGCGCAGCGCTCTCGCAGGCCGACCGGCTGGGAGCGGGCGCTGGCCGTCCAGCAGTTCGTCCAGCATCGCTACCTCTATGAAGACGACTTCATGGACCGCCCCGAGGTCGCCCGCAAGCTGGAAAGCCTGCGGCCCGGCAAGGGCCACCACCACCTGGAGTTGCTGCACGCCTCCGGGGACGAGGCGCTGCTGGGGCGCGGGATCTGCTACGAGCTCAACACGATGGTGATGGAGATCCTGCGCCACCTGGAGGTGCCCTGCCTGCTGGCCACCGGGTGGGTGCTCGACCAGGGCCGCGTCGATCGGCCCGATCACCTCTTCGCCCTGGCGATCCTGCCCTCCGCCCAGGGGCCGAGCCTCTTCCCGCTCGACGCGGCCACGGGGCGCCAGGGGCCGATTCGCCCGCTCTCGCTCAACCCCGCGTCGGCGCGGCCCGAGGGCGTCGCGCTGCCCGAGCGCCCGCCCGTGCCCCCGGTGCCCGGCCCCTGGAGCGTCGCGGCGATCCACAACGCCCCCGACGAGGCCAGCGTCGACGCCATGATGGCCGATCTGCGTCGAACGGAGCAGCGCCAGCACGAGGAGGACGTCGCGGCCCTGTCCCACATCGTCCGCCTGGTCTGCGAGGCCCGCTCGATGCCCGAGCCCGCGGACCTCAAGGCGCTGATGAGCGGCGCCGATCCGCCTGCGGCCAAGGCCGCCTCGCTGCGCCGCATGGCCGAGGATCTGCTGGGCTCCTCGGCGCTCGTCGGGGCGATGGTGGGCCTGATGCGCGGCGAGCTGCGCCAGTTCGCGGCCATCCCGCCCACCATTCAGGAGCTTGTCCGCCTCGGGCTCGTCGAGGTCCGCACCATCCCCATCTACGAGGTCTCGCCGACTCGCCGTTGACAAGGGCTGGTCCAGATCCGTAGTGAAATCAAGATCTTGAGACTCAAGGAGGCGCTTCCTGGCGAAAAAATCGCGGCCTTGAATCGTTGACCTGTGATCGTTGACCTGTGATCGATTGGCCTGTGATCGATTGGCCTGACCCTGCCTCCGAGGGTGACGCCGCGCCGTTTGAAGCGCCGTGGCTCGCCATGTAGAGTGTTCAAGGGTTTGTTTTCGTTGAGTATTGGAGGGGTCCATGGGGCGCTTGTTTGTCGCTTGGGTCATGATCGCGGGGTTCGGCCTGGGCTGCCAGGAGGTGCTGCCCGAGGAGGAGGATCCCGCAGGCGACGACCTTGACGTCGGATCGGGGGATGGGGACTCGGGTGGCGACGCGGCCGAGGACGCGGCCCCGGAGGTGGAAGACGCCGCGAGCGACGTGCGCGTCGAGCCCGACGTGGCCGAGATCGACGACGCTGAGGCCGACGGGGCGGGCGATGTCGTGGAGGGCGATGTTGCAGAGCTGGACGCCGATGAGCCCGACCTCGGCGGTGACGTCGCGGAGCCCGAGGCCGCGCCCAGCGCGCAGATTAGGGCGCCGAGGCGAGGGGCCGTGTTCCGGGTGGGCACGCCGATCCTCTTCGAAGGCGTGGTCAGCGGCGGCGGTGTGCCGCTGGAGGCGCTGCGGGTGAGCTGGTTCTCCAGCACGCAGGGCGAGCTGGGCCTGTCGACGCCGGATGGGGCCGGGCGCGTGAGTCTGTCGTTCGGCGCGCTGACGCCCGGACAGCACTTGATCTCGCTGCGGGTGGAGTCGGAGCTCTTTGAGCCTGTTCAGGACGTGATCCAGGTGGGGATCTGCGAGGTCGAGCCTGCGCTGGACTTCAACAGCCCGCTGGACCCTGCGGTCTGGGAGGTCTACGGCGACGCCTTCCGCGATCCGGGGGGCTGGCTGGAGATGACGGGCCCGTTGATGGGCCGAAAGGGCGCGATGTACAACATCTCGCGCTTCATCAACCCGGGCGACGTGTCCATCCGGTTCAAGATATGGACCGGCGGCGGCACGGGCGCCGACGGCTTCGCGATGAACATCTTCAACGTGCGCGAGCCCTCGGCGCTGCGGGGGCTCTTTGACCGCGCGGCCAGCGGCGGCGGCCTGGGCTACGGGATCTACGAGCCCAACCACGGCGTCGAGTCCTTCCACATCGAGTTCGACACCTGGGACAACCGGATCGTCCCCAACGGCGACCCCTTCAACGACCCCACGCCCGAGAACCACGTCGGCGTCCTGCTCAACGCCGACCCCGGCACCCACTACCTCTGGGCCGAGATCCCCACCATCGAGGACAGCCAGTGGCACGACGTGGCCATCGATGTCCAGGGCAGCCACGTCCAGGTCTCGCTGGACGGCCAGGCCGTCATCGACGGCGTGATCGAGGGCTTGCGCTTCAAGGGCGGCTTCATCGGTTTTTCGGGGACGACCGGCTACTACACCAACTTCCACCGCGTCGACGACCTCCAGATCCTTCAGGAGTGCCGGGTCCCTTGATCGGCAGGATCCTTCGGCCTCGTCGGGGCGGATGATGTCGGCTGGGGCGGCGCCAGAGCTCTGAGCGCTACGCCCCCTCGGCCATGCGAAGGCCGCCGACCTGGGCTGCGGCGATGGTCCGCAGCATGGCCACCTCGACGCCGAGGTCGTTGACCTGGGCGCGCCAGGTCCGGAGGATTTCTTGCGGCGAGGTGCCGCGCTCAAGGAGCGCCTCGACGGCCTCATCCCAGAGGTCGATCAGCTCGGCCCGGCGCATGTGCTTGCAGCGCCGCCGCCTGAAGGTGTGGTCGTGGCAGGAGCAGCCGAGGGCCTTGTCGGGCTCGACCATCTCGACCGTGTAGGTGCGCGCGGCCTCGGCGTCCGAGGGGACGCTGACGCGGTGGGGCGCGGCGCTGAGGCGGTGCGCGGGCGCCGAGGCGCGCAGGGCTTCGAGGGCCTCGGCGTCCAGGCGCGCGCGCGCCGCGAGGTCGAGCGCGTCGCGGGCCTCGAAGACGGGCAGGGAGAGCTGCTCGGGGGCGGGCGTCGGCGCGACCTCGATGGCCTTGAGGGGGACGATCAGGGTCCAGATGTGGCCGTCGACGGTCAGCTCGATCGTGGCGTACTCCTCGTTGGTGGCCACGACGTGATCGCGATGGAAGGTGACGGGCTTGCGGGTGGTGTGGTGTCGGCCCGACAAGAGGATGTCGGTGCCCTCGGGGATGGAGAGCGCTCGGAGGGGCGCGTGGTGTGAGAGGCTCAGGGGCATCATCGCTTGGCGCGTCTGCTTGCCATCCTGGCCTTGATGGAGCGCCTGTCCCGAGCGTCCTCGGGCGCTTCCGTGGCGGCTCCTGCCTTTAAAGCTAAGGCGGGAGCCGCCGAGCGCCAGTGTCGGTCGCTGGCCGGTCAGCCCATGGAGGCCAGCGCGGGGGCGATGGCGGCGCGCGCGAAGTCGGTCAGGCTGGTCGGGGTGGTCGTCTGGGCCGACCGGGGCTCCTCGACGGTGAGCAGGCCGCTGTGGATGGCCTCGAACATCTCGCGGTAGCGGCTGGCGACGTTGGGGGGCAGGCCGGCGCCGAGCAGCGCCTGCTCCAGCCCCGCGGGCGGGACCGCGACCGCCTCGATCTTGCGCCCGAGGCCCTCGCCGATCAGCGCGGCGGCCTCGTCGTGGGTCAGGTCGGCGGGGCCGTGGACCCCGAGGCGGTGGTGACCTGACCAGTCGGCGCTCTGGAGGCGGTCGAAGGCCGCGGCGGCGATGTCGCCCGTGGAGACCATCGGGACGCGGGCGGCCTGGGGGGCGGCGTGGTAGATCCGGCCCTCGGAGGCGATCGTGGGCAGGTTGCCGAAGAAGTTCTCCATGAAGAAGCCCGCCCGCAGCGCGGTCACGTCCGGCAGCGCCGCGAAGAAGGCCCGCTCGACCCGGTGTGCGCTGGCGATGGGGCCGGTGCCCTCGGGGAGCTGCGCCCCCATGCTCGACATCACGACGGCGCGGGCGACCCCCGCCTCGACGGCGGCGGCGGCGCCGAGGCGCGCGGCGGCCTCGCTCCACTCAAAGAAGTCGTCGCGGTGCAGCAGCGGGGGGTTGAGCCAGAAGATGGCGTCGACCCCCTCAAAGAGCGCCTTGAGCGCGGCGGGGTCGTCCGTCGAGCCGAGGACCAGCTCGGCGCCGCGCGACACCAGGTCGGCGGCCTTGTCGGCGGTGCGCGACAGGATCCGGACGGAGGTGCCGGCGTCGAGGAGCTGGAGGGCGAGGGCGCGGCCGATGTTCCCGTTGGGGGTGTTGATGGCGACGGTCATGGGTCGTTCTCCGATTGGGGCGCCCGCGGTGGCGGCGCGCCGTGGTTGATGGCTGCAATCTAGAGGCATCCCGTTCATCAATCAAGCGAATGTCATTGATGTATTCATGAGCCTGATTCATGATGGTGGGATGGAGTTGAGCGCGATCGATTTGAATCTGCTGGTGTCGCTGGGGTTGTTGCTGGAGGAGCGCAGCGTGACGCGGGCGGCGGCGCGGGCTGGCGTGACGCAGTCGGCGATGAGCCACACCTTGAGGCGGCTGCGGGAGGTCTTCGAGGATCCTCTGCTGGTGCGCGGCGCGGGCGGGATGGTGCTGACGCCGCGGGCCGAGGCGCTGTCGATGCCGGTGCGTCGGGCGCTGCGGGCGGCGGAGCTGGCCTTCATGGTGCCGGAGCCCTTTGATCCGGTCACGAGCCGGCGTTGCTTCCGGCTGTCGATGGTGGACTTCCTGGAGGCGCTGCTCCTGCCGCCGATGCTGGAGCGGCTGCGGGCGGAGGCGCCTGGGGTGGACCTCGACGTGGTGCCGGTCGGCGCGGCCCAGGAGGCGCTGGAGGCCGGAGAGATCGATCTGGCGGTGGGGGTTGACCGGGCGGTCGGTGGGGGGCGGAGGCGGCTGCTCTTTCGGGAGGGCTTCGCGTGCCTCGTGCGGCGGGGGCACCCTGGGGTCGGCGAGGTGCTGGATCTGGAGACCTTCGTGGCCTTGCCGCATGTGTTGATCGCGCCGACCGGGCGCGGGGGTGGGGTGGTGGACACGGCGCTGGAGGCGCTGGGGGCGCGGCGTCGGGTGGCGGTGCGGGTGCCGCAGTTCATGCTGGCGCCGTGGATCGTGTCGCGCAGCGATCTGATCCTGACGGCGCCGCGGCGGCTGTGCGAGGCGGTGATGTGCGCCCACGACCTGAGGATGCTGCCGCCGCCGGTCCAGGTGGGCACCTTCGACGTCCAGATGGGTTGGCACGAGCGGATGCACGACGACGCGGGCCATCGCTGGCTCAGGGGCTTGATCGTCGAGTTGACCGCGCCGTGGCGCTCGGCCGAGGCGCCGGCTTGAGGGATCAGGAGGCGGTCGGGTGGGGCTTGAGGGATCAAGGGGCGGTGGAGTGGGGCTTGAGGGATCAGGGGGCGGTGGGGTGGGGGAGGATGGTCAGTTGGGAGACGGGGCTCTGGCCGAAGCGCTCGGGTCGGGCGTGGTCGCGCGCCGTGGTGGGGGGCAGGGTGAAGTCGCCGGGGAGGATGGCGCGCAGGGTGAGGGTGTGCTCGTAGACGCCGGGCTTGAGGTCGCGCAGCAGGAGGAAGATCCGGTCGCCGTGGTGTTCGGCGTGCTCGACGAGGGGGGCCGGGTGTCGCCCGGGGGGGCCCTTGCGGGCGTTGAGGGGTCCGAAGGGGGTGGTGCCGGCGGCCAGCGGCACCTCGATGAGGGTGGCGCTGAAGGGGGCGGCGGCGGCGATGGTCAGGCGGACCAGGACGAGCTGTCCGGCGCGGGCGCGGTCGATGGTGGCGCCGTTGAGGTTGACGTGATCGCGAGTGATGGCGACGCCGCGGTCGACGGGGGGCGGCCGGAGGTCAGCGGGGAGGCTCAGGAGGGAGGCGCGGTAGTGGACGGGGGCGCCGGTGGCGGCGATGACGAGCTCGCCGGTGCGGCTCTGGAGGAGGTCGCGCATGGGGATGAAGGTGCTGCGGGCCTCGGGGGAGGTGGGGTTGAGGGTGGCTTCGAAGGCGAAGCGCTGGCCGATCCAGAGCCGGGCGTTGGTGGACTCGGGCGGCCCCGAGGGGGGGGCGTTTTGCATCGCCAGGAGGGTGAAGGCCAGCTCGTGGGCGTTGAGGAGCTGTCCGCGGGTGATGGCCTTCATGAGCCGAGCGCGGAGGCTCGGGACGAGGGGGTGATCCGGGGCGAGCCGGTGGAGGGCGTGGAGGACGATGGCGGCGGTGCGCAGGTCCGTGTGCAGGGGGTGCGGGAGGACGACCTGGGTGTCTTCGGGCTCTGAGAAGGCGGCGTCGGGGTTGTCGGGGGTGGCGCTGTCGGCAAGATCGTCCAGGATCCGGGCGGCCTGGGGGGGGAGGTCATCGCGCTTGAGGCGCGCGCGGGTGGCCAGGGCGACGCAGATGCGGGCGTAGGCCGGCAGAGCGTCGAGCCGGTCGACGAGGGGGTAGAGGTCAGGTTCGAGGCGGACGCGGCCGGGGTCGATGTCGGCCAGGACGGCGGCGGTGAAGGCCAGCTCGGCGGGGTGGAGCGGGAGGCCGGTGTCGGGCTCGATGCGCTTGTGCAAGGCCTCCTCGGCGCGATCGAGGGCCGCGCTGATGGCGTACTCGGGCACGGCGACGCCGCGCTCGCGGGCCAGCCGCAAGGCCAGGAGCGCGAAGGCGGTCGCTCTGGCCGACGAGGGGCGATCCAGCCAGGGCGAGAAGCCGCCGTCGCGGCGCTGGAGGGCCAGGACGCGGTCGAGGCTGTCCTTGATGATCCCGTCGGGGTTTGTCGACAGGGCGCTCTGGCGCTTGAGCTGCGGGCTGGCCAGGGCCAGCGCGGCGATGAGGCGCGCGGCGTTGTGGTCGAGGCCGACGGGGGGGAGGCGCAGGAGCTGATCGGCGAGCTCCTGGAGGGCCACGGGGCCGGCCCCGAAGGTGAGCTCGAGGCCGCCGATCTCGGCGTGGAGGCCGTCGGGCAGGTTGAAGGGCTGGCTCAGGGCGCCGGTGGCCACGCCGAGGGCGGAGCGGCGCTCGACCCAGGCGGGGGCCAGGACGGTGAGCTGGGCGCGGGCGCGCTGGGTCAGGGCGGGGGCGGCGTCGGCCGAGGCGCGCAGCGCGATCTCGGCTTGTCCGGGTCGGAGGGCGCGCCACCCGAAGGCGACGCCGCGGCGAGTGCGTGGCGGGACCGTGAGGCGCTGCTGCGAGGGGCCTTCGGGCGCGAGGGCTTCCCGATCGGGCGCCTCCAGCGAGAGCAGGACGTCGAGGGGAGCGTCGGTGGGGTTGCGCACGAGGGCCTGGGTGGTGAGGCGATCGCCGACGCGGGCGAAGGCGGGGGCGACGATCTCGACGCCGAGGGGGCCTTCGAGCGAGAGGGCGCCGAGGGCCGCGCCGAAGCGGTGCCCGTCGGCGCGGGCCTGGGCGACGACGCGCCAGGCGGTCCCCGGCGCGTTGGGCGTCTTGAAGGTGATCTGGAGGGAGCCGCCCTCGTCGGTGGCCAACATGGCGTCGTGAAAGAGGATTTCGCGGGCCTGGCGCGATCCGGGGGCAGGCAGGAGGATGGGCAGGGGGGCAGCGGGCCCCAGGGCGTCGCGCGCCGAGGCGGGCGCCCAGGGGTCGCGCAGGGGCGCGCCGCGCTCGCGGACGCTGGTCAGCGGGGCGCGGGCGCGGTCGTTGACGAGGGACTGTCGCAGATCCATCGCGGCCAGCTCGGCCTCCTTCGGGGACCAGAAGGCGCCCAGCGGGTCCGGGCTGCCCTGCGAGGCCAGCGCCAGGGCGGCCTCGTCGATGACCGCGACGCTGACCTCGGCGGCCACCGGCCGGCCCTCGGCGTCGGCGGCGCGGACGCTGAAGGTGGCCTCGGCGCCGGGCGCCACGACCTGCCGATCCGGCAGCACCCGCAGGTCGATGCGGGGCCGATCGAGCGCGACCCGCAGCGAGGTCGAGTCGAAGGCCACGGCGGGCGGGCCGTCGGGCCCCGAGCCCTTGATGATGGCGACGGCGACCTCGAGGTTGGGGGCGCTGCGGTCGGTGACGGGGATGTCGATGGACGCCTCGGGGCCGATGATCCCCAGGTCGCGGTGCTCGATGAGGCCGAGGCGCGCCAGGGTCAACATGGCGCGGCCCTTGAAAGGCGCCTGGATGAAGAGGCGCGCGCTCTGGCCGACCCGCGCGGTGTCTCGATCCAGGGTGATCTCGAGGTCGGCGCGGGGCTCGGCGGTCGACGGGCCCTGGGGCTGGACCAGGAGCGGCACGGCGGCGGCCATGGGGTTGCCGTACTCGTCGGCGCCGGTGACGCGCAGGCGGTGCCGGCCCGAGTGGAGGGGGGTGAAGGCGCAGACGCGGGGCTCGTCCAGGGTCGTGATCTCGCACCCGTCGATCTCCTCCCACGAGGTCGCGGCCGCCTGCGCGCCCTCGCCCTCCACCCGCCGGGCGCGCTCCAGGAGCACGACGGCGCGCAGATCGGCGGCGCGCTGGCCGTGGGGGCGAGCCGCGATGATCCTCACTTCGAAGCGCCGCCCCTGATCGGGCAGGGTGCCGTCGAGGCCCAGGCCGAAGTAGGCGGCGGCGGGGTGGAGCTGGGTCGTGGCCGAGGCGGCGCTCAGCTGCCCGAGCTCGTCGGCGATCTCGACGTCGAGCCGCATGGTCCGGCTGCGGTCGCCCAGCGCCTGATCGAGCGGGATCGACAGGGTGGCCTGGCCGCCCTCGTCCAGCCGCGCGCGGCCAGTCAGCAGCGCCGTCGATGGCGGCTGGATGGAGGTCCACAGCGGGGAGAAGTCGAAGCCGCGCTGCCCCTCGGGCTCGAAGAGGCCGGGCGCGGCCCTGAGCGTCCAGGTCAGCTCGGCGCCCTGGAGGGGGGCGCCGAAGGCGTGCTCGGCCCGCACGAGGGCCTCCAGCGCGCCGCCGGGCAGGTGGTGCTGCCGCGGGATCTCGACCGTCACCTCGAAGGAGGCCATGGCCCTGCGGCGCTCGACCAGGAAGGAGGCCGAGAGCCCCTGCGGGGCGACGCCGGGCAGGCCGATCGGCGCGGCCTCGACCCTCCAGGTCCCCAGGTGGCCGGCGCCGTCCGCCTCGGCCACCACGTCCCCGACCGCGTCGATCTTCACGGGGACGTGGAAGGCGCCCTGGGGGCTCAGGGCCACGCGCGCGCTCAAGGTCTGGCGATCCATCGGGTTGAAGACCGTGACGGCGACCTGGCCTGCGCCCGCCGGGAGCATCTTGAGCCCGCCCCGATCCTCCAGCCGCAGGATCCCCTCGACGTGGGCGGTGTCGCCGGGCCGATAGAGGCCGCGATCGGTCAAGAGCTGCCCGACGAGCCGCTGCGGCGTCCGGGCAAAGCGCGTCTGCCGGTAGCCCTTGAGCCAGCGGTCGTGGACGGCGCTGCGCCCCTCGATCCGCCGAAAGGCGAAGTCCCCGCCCTGACCCGCGATAAGGAAGAAGGGCGGCGGCGCGTCGAGGCGGTTGAGCCCCGGCGCGATCACCACCCCCGCGCTGTCGGTCATCCCCTCCCACAGCAGCGCCCCCGCCTCGCTCCGCAGCGCCACGCGGCGGCGGGCCAGCGGCTCGGCGTCGGAGATGCGCGTCAGCCAGACGAGCATTTGATCATAATCTGTCCATACTTGCAGACCAAGATCGGTCTTCTGGACGAGGCCGGCCACCTTGAGGTCGTAAGGCTCCCAGCGCGCCCCGCGCACCGAAGCCTCCAGCGAGATCAGCCCGACGCCCGACGCCAACTCCAGCGGCAGCTCAAGGTCGGTCGGGACGTTGGGCCGCGCCCCCGTCGTGATGGCGCGCCCCCTGACCCGCGACAGCGCGCCGGAGACCTCCACCGGCTCGCCCCTGGACAGGCGCCAGGCGTCGGCCAGGCTCGCCTCGTCGACCTGCGCCAGCGAGAACCTCGCGCGCGCCACGTTGACGAACTGCGCCGCGATCACCTTCTGGTCAGCCCCCAGCACCGCGTCGCGGGCGTCGAGCGCCATCGAAGGGGCGTAGTCGCCCGCCCGGAAGATCCGCGTCCAGGGCCGCTCCAGCGTCTGCCCGAAGGTGTCCCGGATCCCCTCGTCGATGTCCACCTTGTAGCGCTCGTCCGGCACGAGCGCGCCCGAGATCCGCAGCGTGTCGCCCTCGACCCGGATGAGCACGCCCTCGCGAGCGGGCGGCTCAGGGGTGATCCGGACGTGCTCGGCGGCCCCCGGCGCCAGGGGGTTGGAGAAGACAAAGGCGAACTCCCCCTCGACGCTGCACGCGCGCACGCCCATGCAGCCCGAGTCGACCACCTGCAGCGGCCCGTGCGTCTCGAAGGCGTGCCTGAAGGTGGCCGAGCTCGGCAGCAGCCCCTCGACCCCCCGTATCCCCGCCTGAAGCGTCACCTCCACCCTCACCCCCATCGGCAGCGGGCCGTTCGGGATCACCAGGATCTCGCCCTCCTCGCCCTCGCCCTTGACCCTCAGGTTGAAGGCGATGGGCTTCTGGGCCGCCGTGAGCGCGAGGCGCTCGCGCAGCGTCGACAGATCGATGGGCTGGTTGAAGCGCAACACGATCGGGCCCTTCGTGTCCGCGCGGCGCTCGGCGCTGCGCGGCTCCACGCTCAAGATCCGGGGCCGCGGCGTCGCGAAGGTCCAGACCAGCTCATCCTCCAGCCGCCCCCCCTCCAGGCCCTCCAGCCCCTCCGTCAGCCACGCCGTAAAGGGCGTCGCCGCCGGCCACGGCGCCTCGGGGGTGAAGCGCAGCGTGTGCGCGCCGATCCACTCCACCCGGCCCTCCACCGCAGGCTCCATCCGCAGCGGGTTGAGCTGGGCCAGCCCGCCGAGGGTGTCCAGCGCGATGATCGGCTGGTTGAAGGTGACCGTCAGCGCCCCCACGGCGTCAAGCTGCGCCCCCTCCGGCTCGATGTAGATCGCGTCGAGCGCCTCCGGGGCCTTGCGCGCCGCCTCCGACCGGAAGGGCGGGAAGACCTCCCGGGCCACCTCCGTAATCGAGGGCAAGGGCGGCTGCGAAGGCGCGCAGCCCGCCAGAGCCGTCACGAACAAGATCCACGGGGCATTGATGGGCGTTCGGTGGCTCATGGCGGCGAGGATACCTCTTTCGTCCTCGGTGCGGAACTTCGGGAGTTGATCATCGTGCAAACGCGCGTTAGTATCTCCGGTGCGGGCTCTTGATATCTTCTTCTCCTAGGATCAAAGCAACATGTCTACACTTCCTTCCATGAGAGGCTGGGCTCCCCAGGCTGTCTTTGGCGCGGCTACCCTCGCCGCAGGCCTTTCCCTGCTCGCACCCGCCCAGCGCGCTGAGGCCTGCGGGGGCCTGTTCTGCAACCAGAACACCGGCGTGGTCAACCAGACGGCCGAGCAGATCATCTTCAGCGACAACCAGGACGGGACCGTCACGGCCGTCGTCCAGATCCTCTACAACGGCCCGGCCGACTCCTTCTCCTGGGTCCTGCCCGTCCCCGGCGTCCCCGACGTCGAGGTCTCCTCCAACCAGGCCTTCGCGCGCCTCCAGGCCGCCACCAACCCCAACTACCAGCTCAACCGCATCATCGAAGGCGAGTGCAATGACAACGGCTTCGGCCGCGGCGGCGCCGGAAACCCCGCCCCCCAGGCCGACAATGACGGCGCCGAGGAAGGCGCCAACAACGATCCAGGCGTCACCGTCGTCGGGGCCGGCTCGGTGGGCCCCTACGATTACGAGGTCATCGCGGTCGACCCCGAGCTTGAGGATCTGGCCGAGGTCGCCGTGCAATGGCTCTCGGACAACGGCTACGACGTGACCGCCATCGGCCCCGACGTGCTGCGACCCTACCTCGAGGACGGCCTCAACCTCATCGCCTTCCGCCTCAACAAGTCCTCCGAGGCCGGCGCCATCCGCCCCGTCGTGCTGACCTACACCACCGATCACCCCATGATCCCCATCCGGCCCACCGCCGTGGCCGTCAACGACAACATGGGCATCATGACCTTCGTCCTCGGGCAAGACCGCGCCATCCCTGGCAATTACCGACACCTGGAGATCAACGAGGCCGTCCTCAACTGGTTCAACCCCAACTCCAACTACGCCCAGACCATCAACGTCGCCGCCGACGAGTCCGGCGGCCAGGGCTTCGTCACCGAGTTCGCCGGCGCCTCGTCCGCCTTCGCCGAGACCATCTTCGGCACCTTCGAGGCCGAGAACTGGGACCGCATCCAGGGCCAGGACTGGGCTGGCCGCGAGGGCCAGCTGCTGGCCGAGATCGCCAGCTCCTACTCCGGCTGGGACGGGCTGGCCGAGTCCCTCGACGGCAACATCGTCCTGCCCGAGAACGTCACCCTGGCCGAGTTCGCCGCCTGCATCTTCTGCTTCGATCTCGTCAACCAGAGCGACCTCGAGGGCTTTGAGGCGGGGACCTTCCTGGCGGCGATCGAGCAGAACTTGATCGAGCCGATGCGGGCCACCCAGGCGCTGCTGGACTCGCAGCCCTACCTGTCGCGCATGTTCACCACCATGTCGGCCCGCGAGATGACCCTCGACCCCTCCTTCCTCTTCAACACCTCCCTGCCCGACGTCAACAACGTCCACGTCGCCGACCAGACCATCGAGTGCTCGCCCGAGTTCTCCCAGTTTGACGCGCCCTGGCGCGTCGAGCTGGCCCAGGGCGTCGTCGTGCGCGGCCAGGGTCAGGTGTGGCCCTTTGACACCGAGGGCGAGCTGCCCGCCAACCGCGAGATCCGCCAGATGGGCGAGGAAGGCGCTGGCGACGTGATCGCGGACAACACCATGGTCATCAACCAGGCCATCGAGCGCAGCAACGCCAACTTCCCCTCCCCGACGCCCTCCACCGGCGGCGGCGAGGTGGACGCCTGCGCCTGCGCCCAGGCCCCCGCGCGGCCCGCTCGCCTGCCCCTGGGGCTGCTCTCGCTGGCCCTCGTCGCCTTCGGCGCCTTCATCACCCGCCGCCGCTGATCCCCCCGATCCCGGCGCCCCTCAGCGGCGCCGCGATCCCTCGCCCGACCCCAGCCACCCCGGCCAGGGTCGGCGCGCCCCTCCCCTGAAATACCCTCCCAACGCAGCCGCCGCCCCAGGCTCGCGCCCGGGGCTACAGCGGAAGGCACGCCTCTTCGAGGCTGACGACAGGCTCTGGGCCAGCCCGCAGCATCGTGTCGCTCGACACGATGGCCTCAACATCGAGCGCCGCTGATGTGGGGTGACACCACCCCTGGAGGTTGATGCCCCGTCGTAAGCCTCGAAGAGGCGTGCCCGAGTCTGTAGCCCCAGGCGCGAGCCTGGGGCGGCGGTCAGTCGACGACGTCTGCGAGCTCGACGAGGGTGCTGAGGTCGTTGGCGCCGGAGGGGAAGTTGGGCAGGGCGGTGGCGAAGGCGGCCTTGCCGGCGGCCTTCGTCAGATCGTTGAGCAGGATGAGGTGGCGGGCGGCCTCGGCTTGCTCGATGTGGGCCAGCCGCAGGAGCTTCTGGAGGGCGCCGCGCTGTAAAGGGGAGGGGTCTGGGCCGAAGAGGCCGGCGTGGGGCATGACGCGGTCGGTCTCGCCGGCCATGCTGCGGTTGAGGATGAAGCCGGCGAAGGGCAGATCGAGCTCGTTGGTCTTGTCGCGGAAGTGCAGGGCGTCGACGATGGCCTCGGAGGAGGGCGAGCAGACGAGCAGGAAGCCGCAGTCCTTGGGGTCGGACAGGCGGCGGAACATGTCGCCTGCGTTGTGGGTCAGGATGGAGAAGAGGGGGGCGAAGGCGACGAAGAACTCTTGTAGATCTCGATAGTTGCTCTCGCCGAAGACGGACGACAGGACCTGCCCGATGAGCTTGCTGGCGGCCTGTCGGATGAAGCCGCTCTCCTCGGAGGGCTTGAAGAGCTGGAAGATGCGGCCATCGAAGAAGCGCTCCAGGCGCCGGGGGCCGTCGAGGAAGTCGAGGGCGTGGCGCGAGGGCGGCGTGTCCAGGACGATCAGGTCGTAGCGCTCTTCCTTGAGGAAGCCGTGCAGGGCCTCCATGGCCGTGTACTCCTGCATGCCGGCGACCATGCGGCTGATCTGCTTGTAGATCCGGTTCTCCTTGAGGCGAGCGGCCTCGCGGGGGTCGTCGGCCAGGCCCGAGATGGTGCGGTCGGAGATGAGCTGGGGGTCGAGCATCCAGGTCTCCAGGCCGCCGGGGGCCGCGATCCCGGCCGCGGCGAGGCGCTCGGGGGAGAGGGAGACGGGCTCGCGCAGGTTGCGCTCGACGCCGAGGGTCTCGGCCAGGCGCTTGGAGGGGTCGATGGTCAGGGCCAGGACCTTGCGGCCGCCGCGGGCGGCGGCCAGGGCCAGCGCGGTGGCGGTGGTGGTCTTGCCGACGCCACCGGCGCCGCAGCAGATGATGACGCGGCGGTCGCGGATCAGCGCGCTCAGCGGCCCAGTCATGGCGCTCCTGTCGGAGAGAGGGGGAGGAAGGCGCCGCTGACCGCGTCCAGGAGGTCGTCGCCGATCTCGGGGAACTCCGGGATGGTCAGGATGGGCACGTCGACCGCGCCTCGGAGCCGATCCAGGGAGCGGCGGGTCTGGGAGAGGCGCAGGAAGCGGTCGGCGCCGAAGACCTTGTGCGCCTGGACGATGGGGGCGACGGCCTCGTGCTCGGCCTCGGTGAACTCCTGGGGCGCCAGCTTGTTGACGATGGCGCAGGCCACGGGCATCGAGGTGGCCCGCAGCCCCTCGATCAGCTCCAGGCACTCGGTCACCGGCAGCGTCTCGGGCAGCGTCACGACGCAGGTCGCCGTCAGGGCCGGGTTGTAGATGTAGGACTGCCCCTCCTTGAGGGCCTCGGCGATGGGGCCGGTGGGCATCAGCTTGAGCAGGATGTCGGGCAGCCCCGTCAGCGCCAGCGTGTGGCCCGTGGCCGGCATGTCGAAGACGAGCAGCTCGTTCTCCAGCCCCCCCTCCGGGCGGCGCGCCTTGAGCAGCGTCAGGAGCAGGTAGAAGATGCCCATCTCCTGAAACGAGGGCGCCGCCTCCAGCAGCCTGCCGAGGGCCTTGGAGCGCACCGCCGCGCCGACGAGCGCGGGCATCGGGATCACGGTCTTGAGGAAGGCCTCGTGCCCATTGCGGGTCCACAGGAGCACCCCGCGCACACCCCGGCCGATGGGCTCGATCTTCTCCGGCAGGCGATCGCGGCCGAAGAGGCGCGCCAGCGGCGAGTAGCCGCTCTCGGGCTCGCCGATCTCCACCAGGAGCACCCGGCGACCGGCCCGAGCGGCCGCGATCGCCACCCCCGCCGAGATCGTGCTCCGGCCCACGCCCCCCTTGCCCGTGATCAGCACCGCCCGCTTGTTCAATAGATCGATCAAGATCCCTCTTCGATGGCCGCCCAGGTCGCGCGCCAGCATACAATGGGAGCGAGCGCCGGGAAATGGGCAAGGACACTTTTTCCCCGCTCCCCTCAACACCGACCACCCCCAAGGCCTCGCCTTGATCACCCAGCACCAGGATGCGCGCCGACCCTTGCAAAGTGCGCCCTTTGTGCACCATGCTCCCCCAGCCCGATCCCCCATCCCCCGGAGCGCGCCCATGGACGTCCAGAGCAAGATCGCCTTCTGCCAGATCATCGCCCAGATCCTCATCGTCGATGGCGTGCTGACCGATGTGGAGCGCTCCTTCCTGCAATCCGTGATGAACGAGCTTCAGATGACCGACGAGGAGCGCACCGACGTCTTCACCAAGGTCAACATCGACGACTCCATCGAAGACCGACTCGCCCTGCTCGACCGCGAAGCCCTCCAGGCCCTCCTGATCGAGATGCGCGCGGCCTCCTCCCTCGACGGCCACATCGACCCCGTCGAGCGCGCCCTCATCGACACCCTCATTGACCGCATCGACCGCCCCTGACCCCCCGCCTCTTGGCGCCCCTCCCCTGAACACCACGGTGGATCGCTTGAACTTGAGACTGCCGCGCCTGTTGTTGCTCGCGCCGTCGCCCGCGTCGGCGCCTCTCGTGTGGACGCCCCCTGTCCTGGCGGCGCTCGTGGCCTGCGTGGGCTGTGGCGAGGCCGCTGAGCCCGATCCTGCCGGGTGCGGCTGCCCCGGCGAGGTCTGCGCCGAGGGGCAGTGCGTCCTGAAGGTCGTGGTCAACGACGACTGCTGGGGGCAGGCCCGCGTCTTCGTCGGCGACGTCAGCACCGACGCCGTCCCTGCCGGCACCGCCGCCCTCGGCGCCCCCTTCGTCGCCTGCGATCCCTTCAAGGCCCCCGTGTCCGACGCCCAGGGCCAGATCGTCCAGCAGGCCGAGCCCTTCGTCTTCATCGTCGAGAGCGAGGACGGGCGCGCGCTGGCCGGCTCGCTCAACGGCCAGACCTTCACCTGCGCCGGCTCGGCCCCCTTCGTCTTCAGCGTCGATCTGTGCCAGTAGTCCCAAGGGGTGTGGAGCAGGCTCTGATCGTGCGGCCAGCGCACTGGGCCGCCCCAGGCTTGCGCCCGGCGCTACAGGGAAGGGACGCCCCTGCGGGGCTGGCGACGGGGCGGATGCCTTCGCAGGGGCCTGTCACAGATCACGACGGACACGATGGGTTCAAGGTCTGGGTGTCCAGGGACACGCCGCCTGGAAGATTGACGCCCCGTCGCCAGCCCCGAAGGGGCGTTCCTGGACAAATTGTAGCCCCGGGCGCGAGCCCGGGGCGAGCGGGATCTGCATCCCTGTTCACGGCCTGCTCCACACCCGTGAACCCCCAAGGTTGGGGGTGAACGACAAGACACCTCCCCGACAGGCGCCAGACCCGACATACTTGTCGTATGAAGAGCCGCAGTGCAGAGTCGCGGGCCTGGGGACGATTTTTTTAACGAACGCGCCAGGTCGCGTGTCTCCCTGAACATCGCGTGTCGGTCGTGTGTTCGGCAGTTCGTTGATATCATTTGATTTTTCAAGCTTACGTCGTTTCGTGGGGCGGTCGAGATGCCTCGGAGGTGCGGGATGAGATCGATCCGGTTTCGACAGATCGCGCTGGCGTCGTGGGCGTCTCTGGCGTTGGCGTCGTCCTTGGCGGCGTGCGGCGGCGAGGCCGGGGATAAGGACGGCGTCGAGGCGCCGCCCTCGGAAGCGCCGATCGTGCGCCCTGCGTCGGTCGAGGAGCTGTCGCTGGAGCTGTCCGCGCAGGAGCTGCCCGAGGGGCTGGTGTCGGGCGGTCTGCTGGTCGCCAGCGACGTGGCGCTCGGGGTCGCGGCGGGCGGCGAGGGCGGGCTCTTCGTGCAGGGGGCAGGCGGCCTGGAGAGGGTGGACGAGGCGCCGGTGTCGGGGCTGGTGGCGATCGAGGGCGTCGGGTTCCTGGTCGGCGGGCAGGGCGGGCTGAAGATATGGGACGGCGCGCTCAAGGACACGACCTTGGACGAGGCGCTCGCCGGGGCGTCGGTGACGGCGTTGGCGACGCGGGGCGCCGAGGTCTGGATCGGGACGGAGGATGGGCTCCTGGTGTTTGACGGGGCCTCGCTGCTGGCCTTCGAGGGGCTCGGGGGCGCGAGCGCGATCCACGCCTTTGAGGGGTCGACGGACGTGCTCCTGGTCGGCGTCGAGGGCGCGTTGAGCGTGTTGAGGCAGGAGGGGCAGGGGTGGTCGCTGCACGGGCTCGACGGCGAGCCGGTGCAGGTGGCGCTGCCCGGCGCCGGCGGGCGCATCCTGGGCCTGGACGAGGGGGCGCTGGTGGAGCGGGTGTCGGTGTCGCCCGAGGCGGCGGCGTGGAGAGCGGTGGCGCTGAGCGAGGACGCGGGCGACACGGGCGCGGCGGGGATCGAGGCGATGGCCGTCGATCCGTCCAGCGGGGCGGTGTGGGTCGTGAGCGCCGAGGCCATCGCGCGCCTGGAGGGCGGCGCGGTCGCTGTCGGTGAGCGCCCCGAGGGGCTCGGCGGTGTGGATCGGGCGCAGGTGACGGGCGACGGCGCGCTGTGGTTGAGCGACGGCGTCACGTTGTGGAGCGCGGGCGGTCAAGCCGAGGTGGTGGGCTTCGAGGATCGGGTGGCGGGCTTCGGGGAAGACAACTGCGCGCGGTGCCACGGTGATGGCGGCGTGGCGCATGTGATGGTGAGCTACGAGCAGTGGGTCGCGGAGGCCGAGCAGATCGTCGACGAGCTGGAGTCGGGGCGGATGCCGGCGGACGGTCGGCCCCTGGTGGGCGGCGGCGCCGAGCTGGTGCGTCGGTGGATCGAGGGCGGCTTTGCGCCTTGAGGGGTTGGCGCGGCGGGGTTTGACGAGGGGTGTCGGTGAGATCGACGCGGGCAGCGGGGGAGGAGAGCGGATGAGCATGGGCAAGGGATCGAGAGAGGCGAGCGGGTCGCCGGGGTCGGCGTCGCCAGGATCGCCGCGGTCGGCGTCGCCAGGATCGCTGCGGTCGGCGTCGTCAGGATCGCTGCGGTCGGCATCGTCGGGATCGCCGGGGTCGATGTGGCGGATCTTGGCGTGGCCGCCGCTGGCGTTGGCGTGGGTGGCACTGGCGGGGTGGGCGGCGCCGGCCTCGGCGCAGGTCTGCGAGGGCTCGGAGCTTCAGTCGTCGCTCCAGTATCTGCGCCGGGCGAGCCTGGATCTGCGCGGCGCGCTGCCGACGGTGGAGGAGCTTGAGGCGGTCGTGGCCGCGGGCGAGGTTGATCTGGCGGTGATCGAGTCGATGCTGGAGGGCGAGGACTTCGAGCATCAGATGAGGGCCTACCACCGGGATCTGTTGTGGACGAATCTGGACAACCAGCGCTTGACGGCGGTGATCTGGAACCTGGTCGGGCCGGGGGACCGTGGGGCGCTGGCGTCGCCGGCCTTCTGGGCGCCGCAGCGCTCGGATCGGTATCGGGGCGGGCGCTTCCCGTGCAAGGACGAGCCGGCGGCCTTCGGCCGGGAGGGCGAGATCTTGACGACACCGCACCCGACGGAGGGGCGGGTGGTGCAGGAGGGGTGGGTGGAGGTGTCGCCCTACTGGGCGCCGACGACCACGGTCAGGGTGTGCGCCTTTGACGCGCAGGAGGCGCTGCGGGTGCCCAACCTGGCCAACCCGAACCAGCCGCAGCTGGAGTGCAGCAGCACGGGGGCTCAGGACGCGCGCTGCGGGTGCGGGCCGAACCTGTCCTTCTGTCAGGTGAGGGTGGGGCAGTTGGACACGCGGCTGGAGATCGTGCGGTCCTTCTCGGAGCAGCTCTTGCGCTACGGCGACGAGGTCGTGCGGGAGGGTCGGCCCTACACGGACTTCTTGCTGGGCACGGAGATGGAGATCAACGGCCCGCTGTCGCATTACCTGCGCTTCCAGACTCGGACGGGGGGGGGCAACTTCCTGGGGTTGCCGACGCAGGGCTACGAGGTGCCGGAGATCGGCTTCGATGAGGGGGATCGCTGGGTCAAGATCGAGCGGGGCGAGCGCCACGCGGGGGTGTTGACGATGCCGGGCTACCTGGTCAAGTTCCAGACGAACCGCAGCAGGGCCAACCGCTTCTACAACGCCTTCCTGTGCCAGTACTTCGAGGCGCCGCCGGGGGGCCTGCCGGCCTCGGACGATCCCTGCTCGGAGGAGCCGAACTTGACCGAGCGCTGCGGGTGCAAGTTCTGCCACGTGTCGGTGGAGCCTGCGGCGGCCTATTGGGGGCGCTTCGCCGAGGCGGGGCTCGCGTCGCTCAACGAGGACGTCTTTCCGAAGTTCAACCGGGCCTGCTCGACGCCCCAGTCGGCGCGCAACCCCTTGTGTCGCTTCTTCTATTTGACCGAGGCGGGCCACCCCGACGAGGCGCCCTATGTGGGCATGATGCTGCCTTATGTCTTCGCCGACGCGGTGAGGGAGGAGAACATCGAGTTGGGGCCGGCGGCGCTGGCTCAGGAGGCGGTCGAGTCGGGGGACTTCGCCCGCTGCACGACCCGAAAGATGTGGCGCAGCCTGATGGGTCGGGAGCCGCTGGTCGAGGATGAGCCGGTGGTCGAGGCGCTGGCCGAGGACTTCATCGCCAACGATTACGACCTTCGAGAGCTGGTGTTGAGCCTCGTCACGCGCCCTGAGTACATCGAGGGTGAGCGCTTTGGCCGGGAGGTCTCGCGATGATAAGGGTTTGGAGTCTTGGTGCGTCGCGCGCCGTGGCGGCGTTGATCCTGGTGGGGTTGCTGGTCGGCTGCGGCGGCGGCGCCGATCGCGAGGGCGCGGCGGTCGATCCTGAGCCGGGCGAGGTGGAGGACACCTTCGCGGACGATTTTGCCCCGGCGCCGACGGAGGATCTGGGCGGCGCGACGCTGGCGCCGGAGGCGACCGAGCAGGGGAGGCAGCCGAGGCGCTTGAGCGTCGATCAGCTGCGGCGGTCGATCCCGTTGCTCTTTGGCGGGATCACGTGGACGGCGGAGGTCCAGGGGCGTCAGGTCAACGTCTTTGACGGCCTGTCGCGCACGCTCGGGGAGGCCGATTACATCCAGGTGACCGAGAGCAACGGCGAGCCGAACCCGCTCTTTGCCAAGTTCATGGACGACATGGCCGGGCAGGTCTGCAGCCGGGCGGTCGCGCGGGACGATCAGACGGCGCAGGCCTCGGCGCGGCTCGTCGCGCGGGAGCCTGGGGACCCGGACGCCACGCTGCGCTTCTTGCGGCTGAAGCTGCACGGGGTTCACGTTCCGGAGGGCTCGACGGAGGGCATCGAGGAGCTGCGGGTGCTGCACGACGACATTCTTGAGGACACCAACGACGCCAATCAGGCCTGGGTGGGGGTGTGCGTGGCCATGCTCACGGCCCCTGAGTTCATGGCCTACTGACGGGTTCAGCAAAGAGGGTTGCATCATGGACTTCAACAGGCGCGTCTTCCTCAAGTCTCTCGGCATGGGCACGGCGGCCTGCCTGCTCTCCAGCGGGGGGTTGCCCCGGCTGGCGCGCGGTCAGGCGGCAGGCGAGGTGGGGCGGAACTTCATTTTTTGTTACTTCAGCGGGGGTTGGGACACGCTGCTGGGGTTGGACCCGCGCGATCCGGGGGTCTTCACCGAGGATCGGGTGGGTCAGACGCGGATCCAGCTGGCCTGGGATCGGCTGCCGGTGGGTTTTTCGCAGACGATCATCCAGCCGCGGGGGTCGAACATCGGCTTCGGGCCGGCGGCGGAGTCCTTCGCGCGGCACTTTGACAAGTCGTGCGTGGTGCGGGGCGTCTCGATGGACACGCTGACCCACGAGGTGGGGCGGCGCTACTTCATCACGGGGCTGGCGCCGCGCGGGCTGTCTGCGGCGGGCTCGTCGATGGGCACCCGGATCGTCGCCCAGCAGGGCGACCTGAGCCCGATCCCGCATCTGGTGGCGCGGGTGGAGAGCTACAACGAGGGCGATCCGGCCTTCGCCTCGGGGATGAGCGTCAACAGCGTCACGGACCTGATCACGGCGCTGGCCGACGGGCCGCAGGCGCCGGCGGGCGCGGTGCGGGCGCGGCTGGACGAGTACCGCCAGCGGCGCCAGGGCTGCGATCCGGCCGCCAGCAATGCCCGGGGCTTCTTGACCTTGATCGAGGAGACCCAGTTCAAGGCCCGGGAGCTGGTCGTGGGGGGCTTCAACAGGCGCTTTCAGTTCACCAACGCCAACGACCCCGAGATGGTGGCCTTGAGCGCGCGCTACGGGATCACGAACCTGGCCGGCGCGGAGTCGCAGGCGGCGATGGCCTTCCAGGCGCTCAAGTACGGGATCGCGCAGTCGGTGACGATCGAGCTGGCCAGCGGCCTGGACACGCACGACAACACCTGGGAGACCGATCAGGCGCCCAACCAGGCGATCGGCTTCTCGGCGCTGGCCACGCTGGTCGACGATCTGGCCGCCGAGCCGCACCCGGAGGGCGGGGTGCTGCTCGATCACACGACGATCGTCTGCTTCAGCGAGTTTGGCCGCACGCCGACGCTCAACAGCCGCGACGGCCGCGACCACTCGCTGTCCTCGTCGGCGCTGATGATCGGCGCGGGGGTGCCGCACAACAAGGTGGTCGGCGCCACGAGCGACGTGGCGATGAACCCGCGGGCCGTCGATCCGTCGACGGGCGAGCCGGTCGAGTCCGGCGGCGTGACGCTGTCGCCGACGCTGGTGCTGGCCTCGGCGATGGCCTCGGCGGGGCTCAACACCGACGCGCTCAGAGTCGACGGGCTGCCCTGCTTGATGGCCTGAGCGGCGATGCGCTCTTGACCGCCCTGGCCGCCTCGGGCCACAGTGGCCCGCGATGGATGCGCGCTCAAGCGACCTCAAATACTGGATCAGGCGCCTCGTCAACTCACTGCTGGTCGTGTGGGGTGTGTCGACGCTCGTCTTCTTGACTTTGCGGCTGGTGCCGGGCGATCCGGTCGAGTCCATCCTGGGGGAGACGGCGCTGGAGGTGGACAAGGAGAGCCTGCGGCAGTGCCTAGAGCTGGACCACCCGCTCTGGGAGCAGTACTGGATCTTCCTCAAGGAGGTCGGCAGCGGGAGCTTCGGTCAGCTCTGCGATCAGCAGGGCGTGACGGTCATGAGCCGGCTGCTGACGGCGATCCCGCCGACGGTGGAGCTGGCCCTGGCCAGCCTGCTGCTGGCGGCGCTCTTCGGGGTGCCGGTGGGGATCTGGGCGGCGATGCGGCGCGGGGGGGCGGTGGACGCGGCCACGGCGGTGGTGTCGCTGCTGGGGATCTCGATCCCCAACTTCTGGCTCGGCCCCATGTTGTTGATATTGTTCAGCTTGACGCTGCGCTGGCTGCCGGACCCGGGGGCGGGGATGGAGGGGCTCTCGGGCTTGATCCTGCCGGCGGTGACGCTGGGCTCGGCGCTGGCGGCCAAGATATCGCGGATGACGCGCTCGAGCGTCCTGGAGACGCTGGAGCAGGATTACGTCCGCACGGCGCGGGCCAAGGGGCTGGCCGAGCGGATCGTGATCGGGCGGCACGTCATGCGCAACTCGCTCATCCCGGTCGTGACGATCATGGGGCTCCAGTTCGGGGCGCTGCTGGCCGGCGCGATCGTCGTGGAGAAGATCTTCGCGCGGCCTGGGCTCGGGACCTTGCTGCTGGAGGCGATCTTCACGCGCAACTATCGGCTGGTGCAGGGCTGCGTGCTGGTGATCGCCTTCGCCAACATCCTCGTCAACCTGGCCACGGATCTGCTCTACACGCGCATCGATCCCCGCGTGAAGTTGAGGTAGGGGCATGGAGAGGCTCGCGTGGTTGACCGCTTCGAAGCTGGCCATGTTCGGGGCCGCGGTGCTCTTGATGGTGGTGCTCTGCGCCGCCTTCGCGCCCTGGATCGCGCCCTACGATCGGGCCGATCGGGACGTGCGCCAGCAGCTTGAGCCGCCGAGCGCCGCCCACTGGTTCGGCACGGACGAGAACGGCGCCGACATGCTCACCGAGATCGTCCACGGCGCCCGCGTGGCCGTCGGTGTCGGGGCGATCACGGTGCTCTTGCGGCTGCTCGTGGGCGTGCTGCTCGGCCTCGTCAGCGGCTACATCGGCGGCTGGGCCGACGAGGCCATCATGCGGATCACCGAGATCTTCATGTCCTTTCCGGGCATCCTGCTGGCGATCCTGATCATCTTCATCACCCAGGAGCCCTCGCTCTGGACCGTGATCTTCGCCCTCTCGGTCACGGGCTGGGCGGGCTTCGCGCGGCTCGTGCGGGGGCAGGTGCTCGTCGAGCGCGAGAGGGACTACGTCGAGGCCGCCCGCGCGCTCGGGCTGCCGAGCTGGTCGATCATGCTCAAGCACATCGCCCCGAACTGCATGGGGCCGGTCATCGTGCAGGCCACCTTCGGCATGGCCACCGCGATCCTGGGCGAGGCGACGCTGTCCTTCCTGGGCCTGGGGCCGCAGAACACGGCCAGCTGGGGCGCGCTGCTGGATCGGGGCGCCGACTACTTCCTCTTGACCCAGCACATCGCCGTCTTCCCGGGGCTGGCCATTGCGCTGACCGTGCTGGCGATCAACTTCCTCGGCGACGCGCTGCGCGATCACTTCGATCCCCGGCTGGCCAACCGCGCTGAGACGACCTGAGGATCCAACGGGCGCCCTCCACGGAGCCTGAAGGGCTCATCCTCCCAGCCGTCGACAATTGCCTCGCAGATTGAGCGTGGTTACCCTGGGGCATTGAGGCTCGTGGCCCCGGTACGCTCAAAACCCTCGACCGCGACCGAACGCAGGAACCCAACGATGTCCATCCTCCCCTTCGAAGCCCACCCGCTGCCGCTCAGGTGCGACGAGGAGGGCACCATCCGCTTTCTGGGCAGCCGCGTGGCCCTGGACTCTGTCCTTTCCAGATACCAACAGGGGCTGACACCCGAGTCGATCGCCGAGAGCCTTCCCTCTCTTGCTCTGGCTGACATCTATGCCGCGCTGGCCTGGTACCTGACCCACACCAAGAGGGTCGACGCCTACCTCGCCCAAAGGCAAGCCGAGGCCCGGCGTCTTCGCGCCGAATGGGAAGCGACCCACCCGGATTCGAAGTCTCTTCAGGAGCGGCTCAAGGCCCACGGCGCCCCCACCTCGGGTGAGGGGCGGTGTCTTCATTCCATTGTAGATCCCCGCCTGCGCTGAGACGACCTGAGCGCCTGATCCCGGAGCCTGACCATGACCCAGAACCTGAGCGAGGCCGCAGGCCAGCTCCTGATCGTCGGCTTCCACGGCACCGAGGCCCCCCAGGCCGGCGTCGAGGAGGCGCTGCGCGCCGGCCAGATCGGCGGCGTGATCCTCTTCGCCCGCAACATCGGCCCCGGCGACGAGGGCCTGCGCCAGCTCGCCGCGCTCAACGCCCGCCTGGACGCCTGCCGCGCCCCCGACGGCGCGCCGCCCTTCATCGCCGTCGATCAGGAGGGCGGGCGCGTCCGCCGCCTGCGCCACGGCGTCACCCTCGTCCCCGCCATGGCTCGCCTGGGCGAGCGCAACGACCCGGATCTGGCCGCCCGCGTCTCCGAGGTCATCGCCACCGAGCTCTCCCTGCTGGGCTTCAACCTCAACTTCGCCCCCGTCATGGACGTCTCCACCAACCCCGACAACGACGTGATCGGCGACCGCGCCTTCGGCAGCGATCCCGAGCGCGTCGCCGCGCTCGCCGGCGCCTTCACCGTCGGCCACTACGTCGCCTCCGTCGTCCCCTGCGCCAAGCACTTCCCCGGCCACGGCGACACCCTCATCGACTCCCACCACGACCTCCCCGTCCTCCACCACGACCTCGCCCGCCTCGACGCCGTCGAGCTCGTCCCCTTCAAGCGCGCCATCAAGAGCGGCATCCCCATGATCATGACCGCCCACCTCCTGATCCCGGCGCTCGACCCCGACCACCCCGTCACCCTCTCGCCCCTCGGCGTCGGCCACCTGCTGCGCGAGCGCCTCAAGTTCAAGGGCGTCATCATCTCCGACGACCTCGAGATGAAGGCCATCGCCGACCGCTACCCCATCGAGGACGTCGTCGAGCTGGGCCTGGCCGCCGGCCTCGACATCTTCCTCATCTGCCACACCGAGGAGAAGTGGCGCCGCGCCCACGCCCACCTCGTCCACCTCGGCCAGCGCGACCCCATCGCCCACGACCGCATCCTCGCCGCCGCCGCCCGCGTCCGCGACCTCAAGGCCCGCCTGCTCCCCTCGGCCCCCTACGAACCCCCCCCCGATCTCCTCGATCAGCTCGACACACCCGCCCACCGCGCCATCCTCGCCGCCCTCTGACGCTCGAACGCCCCACGCAACGAGCCCCCGGAGAGGCGCGATGGGCGAGGCTGTTGCGAGGGGGCTGTCTCGAAAGGCTTTGTTTTAACTTGATTTTTTGGCGATGGAGGCGGCCTCGACCGCTTCGGCGCGGGCGTCGGCCTCCTGCACGAGGGCGGGCTCGTCGGGCAGGGCGAAGCGCTCTTGATCGGCGCTGCCGAGGCCGAAGTCGGCGTCGGAGAGGGCGCTGATCATGGGGACGTCGTGGCCCTTGGCGTGGCGGGCGCGGTTGATGGCGTCGGCCATGACGTTGGGGTGGGCGGAGGAGACGACGATCTTGCGGGTGGTGCCCAGGCGAGTCTTGTAGTGGATGCGGACGGCCTTGCCCTTGTCGCCCAGGACGTTGAAGGCCCAGGAGCCGTCGATGACCGAGTAGCGCAGGCCGTAGCCGCCGTAGCGCCAGAAGGGGTATTTTTCGGCCTCGCAGTGGACGATGTCGTCGACCCGGATGCGGGGGCCGATCAGGCCGTACTGGATGGCGACGCGCTCGGGGGTGACGGTGACGCGCAGGGCGTAGAACATCATCCAGAAGAAGGTCATCGCGGCGATGAGCATCAGGAAGGGCAGCAGCGGAGCCCCGGCGCCGATCAGGCTGGCGATCCCCAGGAGGCCCGGCAGCAGGAAGAGGAGCTGGAAGTACCAGGGCCAGGTCATCTTCTGCCGGTGCAGGACCTTGTCGTCGCCCTGCATGATCGCCTCGTAGGGATCGGGGTCGGTCAGCGGGCCGTCGGTCTGACGTAGGGGGGCTTGGGGGTCGTTGGACATCACTGGCCTCACTTGATGGCGCGCGCGGTGGCCTCGATCCAGGCCGTCACCTTGGTCGTGTCGGCGAACTCGCTGATGGTCGAGCCGGGGGCGATCGTCAGCGGGCAGCCCGGCGTGGAGGCCGTGAAGCTCTTTGATTTCAAGGGCTTGCCCGTGCGCCGGTCGTAGAGGGTGACGTCCTCGTCGTAGCGGGCGCGGTCGACGCGGACGTTGGAGCCGGTGTTGGGGTCGAAGTAGGGGCAGGGGGAGAGCTTCTTCTCGCGGGTGGTGGCCACGGCGATGAAGTCGACCTGCTTGATCTTGGCGCTGGTGTCGCCGACGACCTCCTGGACCTTGTCGTAGCGGATCAGGAGGGTGGCGCCGTTGCCGCGGGTCAGGTCGCCGGGGAAGGTGATGGGCTGTTGCTTGTAGGGGATGATCTTGCTGGAGAGGGAGGGGACGGCGCAGCTGAGCGAGCCTTTGATCCTGGCGGCCTTGGCGTCGACGGTGAAGGGGAGGGAGGCGCGGGGGCTGAAGGCGGCCGCGGCGGTGAAGGCGTTGAGCTCGGCGACGGCGCCGTTGAGGTCAAGGGTGAGCTTCGCCTTGTCCTTCTTGAAGCTGGCCTTCTGGCCGTTGACCGAGATCGACTTGCCGCCGGAGACCTTGAAGCGCAGGGTCAGGCGGTCTTTGTCGCTCTGAAGGGCGCCCTTGGCCTGGATGGTGTCCACGAAGGGTTTCTCCAGGGCGATGTCGCACTCGACGGGCTTGCCCCCCTTCTTCGGCGAGATGCCTTCGAACTCGACGGCGCCGGTGTCGACGGTGAGCTGCTCTCTGAGCTTCGTGATCTTCTTGCCCAGGGTGACGGTGACCTCGACGTTGTAGGTGGCGCGCTTGACCTCGCCGAAGGAGACGGTGGCCTTGCCCTTCTTGTCGGCCTTGGCCTTCTTGGGCGCCATCGGGTCGCCGTAGGCGGGGCTCAACAGGACCTCGACCTTGGCCTTGGCCTTGGTCTTGACCTTGAAGGTGACGCCGCCGGGCGGGTTGCTCCTGTCGATCTTGAGGGAGGCCTTGACGCTGCCGGCGCCGCCGCTCAGCTCGCAGGATTCGAAGCAGACGCCGATGTCTTCGGAGAACCTGGCGTCGTCGACGCAGGATCGGAAGCAGGAGGCGACCTTGGGCTTGTCCTCAAGGGCCTTGAGCCGCCAGGTGCAGGTGTCGACGTCCAGGTCGAAGGTCTGAGCGCCGTCCTTTGTCTTGAGCCCCTTGATCTTCTCGCAGGTCTTGGCCTCCTCGCTGAAGTCGGGCACGCCGCCGGGCAGGCAGCACGCGGTCAACAGGAGGGCGCAGGCGACGGGGAGGGTCGCGGCGATCAACGCGCGGCGCGAGGAGAGGTGGCGTGGGGTCACGGCGTCGTTCTCCAAGGTGTCGAGATCAAAGAAACATCCTGCCGTGATAGCACCGGTGGGGCTGCGCCGTCCAGCGGTCGCAGCCCGGCCAGGCGCGTCGATCCGCGTCATGGTGGGAGATGGTGGGCGGAGATCGGCGGGATGGGAGGGGGAGGCCTGGGGCGGGTCAGGCCTTGATCAGGGCCTCAAGCTCGCCGTTCTGGTACATCTCCATGAGGATGTCGCTGCCGCCGACGAACTCGCCGTTGATGTAGACCTGGGGGATGGTGGGCCAGTCGGAGAAGTCCTTGATTCCCTGGCGTTTTTCGGCATCGGCGAGGATGTTGACGGTGTGGTAGGGGACGTTGAAGCTCGAGAGGATCTGGGAGGCGCGGGCGGAGAAGCCGCACTGGGGCATCTGGGGGGAGCCCTTCATGTAGAGGACGATGCGGTTGGAGGCGACCTCGTAGGCGATCTCGTCCATGACGGTGCCGCCCTGGGCGCGGGTCTTGTGGGCGGCCGGGGTGGTGGCGGTGGTCGGGGTGGCGGTGGCGTCGGTGGGTGCGCCGCCGTCGGCGATGGGCAGGGAGAACTTGGCCATGATCGTTGCGCTCCTTGGGGGTTGAGGCGGCCGTTCAGGTCGCCGGGGTCTGGGTCTTGAGGCTCAGGGCGTGGAGGGAGCGGTCCTTGAGGTGTCCGCCGAGGGCGTCCTTGACGAGGCGGTGCTGGGCCAGCAGGCCCTTGCCGCTGAAGAGCGCCGAGGTGACGGTGATCTGCCAGTGGTCGCCGGTGCCGGTGAGGTCCTTGCAGGCCACCTCGGCGTCGGGGATGTGCTGTCGCAGCGCGTCGCGGATCTCTTCGGGGGTCATGCTCCCTCCGTGGTTGTAAAGCGGACCTCTCTTCTCCGCTTTAACGGTCAGAATGGTTGTGTCAAACGCCGAGGTTGTCAACCCCGGCCGAGTCGGGGGCTCAGGCGATGTGCGCCTTGGGGTCGCGGGCTGCCGCCTTGAAGCGCAGCGCGCCGCCGTCGAGGTCGACGAGGACGGTATCGCCGGGGTGGAAGTCGCCGGCGAGCAGGGCCTTGGCCAGCGGGTTGGTCAGGAGGCTCTGGATGGCGCGCTTGAGGGGCCGTGCGCCGTAGGCGGGGTCGAAGCCGACGTCGGCGAGGAAGCCGAGGGCGGCCGGGGTCAGGTCGAGTTCGAGGCTGCGGTCCCGGAGCAGCGCGCGGACGCGGTCGAGCTGGATGGCGGCGATGGCGCTCATGTGCTCGCGGCCCAGGGCGTGGAAGGTGATGATGTCGTCGATGCGGTTGAGTAACTCGGGGCGGAAGTGTCCCCGCAGCTCGGCCATGACGATCCCGCGGGCTTTTTCGGGGTCGTGGGCGAGATCCTGGAGGGCGCGCGAGCCGATGTTGGAGGTCATGATGATGACGG
>SYOX01000025.1 GCA_005804885.1 Pseudomonadota bacterium | reverse complement strand
CTCCCTTCAAAGCGTTGACCAGATAGATAACCCACTTCTGAGCCCCCAAGGAAAGATGTCTCAGGGCTGATTTCAACATCAGTCCATCGACCCCCGCCACGACGGGCTCCGATGAGATGTGACTAAGAGACAGCCTTGCGCCGCGAGGGCAGTGCCCTTCGGAGGGGGACAGGGGGTGGAGTGTAGGGACAGGGGCTGGAGTGCGGGGTCAGCGGGCGCCGCCCTGGAGGTAGAAGTCGACGATGATCTGGCGGACCTTGGGGACGTCGGGGCGGTCGGGGGGGGCCAGGGCGATGTAGAGGTGGTAGGCGCCGACGGCGCGGATCTGGTCGGCGGCGCGGGCGTAGGCGATGCCGAGGCCGCGGTAGATGTCGGGGTTCCAGGGGTCCTGGTCGGCGGCCTCCTTGTAGGCGGCGATGGCGCCGCGCACGTCGTTCTCGTTGAGCAGGCGGTTGCCCTCGCTGAGCCGCGCGGCGGCGGCGGCGGGGTTGTTGGCCGGGGCGCGCTCGGCGGTGTAGAAGCCGGCGTTGTTCAGGATGGCGCTCAGCGTCGCGGTGTCGGCGCCGAGGCCGACGTTGTCGGTGCGGCTCCGCTGGAGCAGCATCCAGACCCTGGTCAGCGCGTGGGGCTGGGTGGGGGAGCCGGCCAGCACCGTCCTGTAGCGCTCCAGCGCCCTCTCGTAGAGGCCCTGGGTGCTGTAGAAGTCCCCGATGAGGAGCTCGGCGGCCAGGGCATTGCCGCCGCGCTGGACGGCCTCGGCGCAGTAGCGCAGGACCTGGGCCTCGTCCCCGATCTGGGCGTAGGCCTGGGCCATGCGCGTGTAGTGCTGGGGCAGCGAGGGCTCCTTGTCGATGAGCGAGGCGATGTAGGACACCTGCCGCTCGGCCTTGATCGACTCGATGTCCTGGGCAGACGGGGCGCCGAGCAGGAGCGTCGATAGGGCGAGGATCGCGGCGACCACGAGGGCGAGCCGGATGGGCGCTAAGGGGAGGGGGGCTGTGTTCATCGCGCTCCCTGGGATCGGCGGGGCTCCATGAGGTCAAGAATAGCTACCAGAGTGATCGCCGCCGGGCAAGCGCCCTGGTGCCTCTGGCGGCGCGGGTGTGGTAGAATGGCCCTCGGGTTCAGGCGGATCGGGGAGGGCGCGGGCTTGTCGAGGTCGAGGGTGTGGTCGAGGTCGAAGGCGTGGTGGATGGGGGCGCTGGTGTGCCTGTCGGGGTGCGGGTACACCTTCATCGGTCCGGGGGCCAGGGCCTTGCCGCCGGCCTTTGACCCGGTGGCGGTGCCGATGTTCGAGAATCGGACGGCCGAGAGCCAGCTCTCGGTGGTCTGCACGCGGGCGCTCCAGGATCGCCTCTCGGCCGGCGGCAGGTCGGTCGTCTCGGAGCCGCGCGGCGCGGCGCTCGTCATCGAGGGCGTCATCGAGGCCGTCGAGGAGCGCCCGGTCGCCTTCGACGATCTGGGCCAGGGCGTCCGGCGGGTCGAGGGCGAGCTGACCCTGCGGGTCGTGATGGTGGCGCGCGTCGACGGCCAGGAGGTCTGGCGGCAGGAGCGCGCCGAGGGCTCCAGGCTCTTTGCCGCCTCGGGCTCCCCGGCGCAGGTCGACGCGGCGCGGCGCCAGGCCCTCGCGGCGGCCTGCGAGGAGGTGGCGGCCTTTGGCGGCGACGCGCTGGTGGACACCCTGTGGGCCGAGCCCGATGTCGCGCAACCTGCCGCGAGGGCCGCGGGGCGCGATCTCTTCGCGGCGCCCGAGGAGGAGGAGGACCAGAGCGCCGTCGGGGCGCCGCCGAGGCGGCAGCGCGACGATCTGCGCGCCCCCGATCAGCCCAGGAGCCCGAGGTAGAGCTTCATGGCCAACTCCAGCGACAGCGCGCGGCAGTTCTTCAAGACGATCAAGAAGACCGGGGGGACGCCCTCGCCCTGCTACCTGATCTTCGGCGAGGAGACCTTCTTGCTGGATCTGGCGCTCAGGGAGGTGATGCAGGCGGTGCTGCCGCGCGGCGTCAACGACTTCAACTTCGACCAGTTCCACGGCCGGGAGGTGGTGGGGGACAAGGTGGTGGGGGCCTGCGAGACGCTGGCCTTGATGGGGGGGAGGCGGCTGGTGCTCGTCAAGGACATCGCGTCGGTGCCCACGCCCCAGCTCCACGTCCTGGCCGACTACCTCAAGAATCCTTGCCCGTCGACGACCCTGGTGTGCCACGGGCAGACGGCCAGCAAGAAGCTGCAGAAGACGACGAAGTTCTACAAGGAGGCCAAGGCGGTCGGGGTGGTGCAGGAGTTCGAGGCGCTGCGGGAGTGGGAGATCGGCACCTTCCTCAAGCGTCAGGCCGCCACGCGGGGGCTGACGCTGACCCCGGAGTCCGAGGACGCCCTGATCAAGGCCGTGGGCACGGACCTGGCCACGCTGGACGCCGCGCTGGAGAAGCTCGACCTCTTCCTCGGGGTGGGGCAGGGGGCGCGCCGCGTCGACCCCGACGCGCTGCTGGAGATCGTGGCCGCGACGCGCACCCAGGACATCTGGGAGCTGACGGACGCGGTGGCCCGGCGCGACCTGAGGGCCTCGCTCGACCTGCTGACCGCGATGCTGGAGCAGGGCCAGACGGGGGTGGGGATCAACATGATGGTCGCGCGCCACTTCCGCCAGCTCTGGCAGGTCAAGGCGGCGCTGGCCCGTGGGCTGAGCAAGCAGGACATCGCCAAGGAGGTGGGGATGAACCCCTTCTTCGTCGATCGCTTCCGGGATGCCTGCCGCCGCTTCACCGGGCCGCAGCTGCGCCACATCCTCGGCGTGCTTCTGGCCACCGATCGGAGCCTGAAGTCCAGCCGGCTGCGCGATCAGATCCTGCTTGAGCGCATGATCCTGGCCGTGTGCGCCGGCTGACGCGACTCGACCTCGCCTGCCGATGGCTCGGCGGGCGGGTCGTCTCCGGGGGCGTTGTCTGGGTGATCGGGGTCCGGCGCGGGGGCCAGACCGCCGGGATCAGCCCTGGGCCTTGTTGACGGCCAGGGTCAGGCGCGAGACGATGCGGGAGGCGCGGTTCTTGGGCAGGATGCCCTTGCTGGCGACCTTGTCGATCTGGCGGATGGTCCCGGGCAGCAGGCTGCTGGCCTGGGCGCCGTCGCCCTTGTCGATGGCCTCGCGCAGCGCCTTGACGAGGTTGCGCACGGTGGACTTGTAGTGCTGGTTGCGCAGGCGGCGGCGCTCGTTCTGGAGAATGCGCTTCTGAGCGGACTTATGATTGGCCATGACAGCTCTTCCTCTAGAGGATTCGATTTATCGATTGGGACATTCGAATCAGACATCATCAACCGCGTCACCACGGGCGCACGGACATAGCACAGCGCCTCGCCGCCTGTCAACTTCGACTCAAGGCTCGCGGCGACCGCTTTGCCTTCGGGCAACTTTCATCTGGCCCCCTGGCTTCAACAGATGGTCAGCACGGGGTTGGCCGTGGTGCGTCGAGGGTCCAAGCGCAGTGCTCCTTCAGGGTCGAGGCTCCCGAGGCGGAGCGGCGAGCCATCGCGCGAGGGCGTCGGGGGTGCAGGACATGATCTGGTGGACGATCGCCTCGCGCCCCTCTGAGCCCAGCCTGTGGCGCAGCGCCGCGCGCTCGGTCTGGGTCAGGGCCCGACCCAGACGCTCCCGCGTGACGAGATCCAGAAGCTGCTCCCGCTCTTCGGTCTTGCCCTCAGCGTGACCTTCGGCGTGACCTTCGGCGTGACCTTCGGCGATGGCGGTCTGGCGTTGATGGCGCTCGTACTCCTTGAGCCATGCGATGTTGTCGATGAACTCGTCGTCGAGCTCGGTGCGGTCGTCCTGTTCTTTGCTCTCCACGGTGATCCTCCATCGCATGACCAGGGCCCAGAGGGCGGCCAGGGTCGTGTCGCTGTCCTTGCGGTCAAAAAGCTCTCTGAGGGCGCGCTGTTGGTGCATCCCCCGCCCAAAGAGGCGCAAGAACAGGGTGTCGTCGTTGACGGGCAGCTCGCTGATGACCAGCAGCGCCAGACAAAGCCCCGTCGGCATCCGATACAGGCCGCTGGGGATGCTCTGATTGTCGGGCTCGAAGCCCAACTCGGCAAGGGCGCTGCGCGGGTTGCCGGGGCTGAGCACCCAGGTCATGACCCGAGTGGAGGCCTTGCGCGAAGGGCTCAACTTGCGGCTCAAGGTCAAACCCTTCTCCACCTCGGCCCTCAGATCGTCGGTGCCAGGGGTCTCGCGGTAGATCTCCAGCAGGCAGCGCTCCCCGACCAGGGCCCCGAGCAGCCCGATGACTGGCGGGGCAGGGCGCTTCGAAGACACGAACCAGACGTCGCCAAACTGAGCGTCGGCGTCGATGGTGTGCTGACTGCGGACCTCTCCGATGTCGGTCAGGACAAGCTCGAAGGCGTGTTTGGAGAAAGCGTCGTGCCGGGCTCTGGGCCCCTCATCAAGTCTCAATTTCACCTCTCCCCGTTGACTCGCCATCACACACACGCCGATGAGCCTCCCTCGCCCTGACCGGCGAGTCAACAACAAATAGAAACATTTGAGCAGCACCAGCGACCTCGCAAGGCAGCCGCGCACCGATCGCGTGGCCGTTGCCGGTGTCTGGAGAGTGTGGCAAGAATCACCCTCTCATCAGGAGGCGATCCATGACTCAGGGACAACCCCACCCCGATCCGCTCATCGGTCTGATCATCGCGGGCTCAATTCAGGAGAGGCGATGTCCAGCATCAAGACGATCAGGGCGCTGAGCGTGCTCGCCGGGGCGGCCTGGCTCCTCGGCGCCGGGTGCCCCGCGCGCTCGCCCTCCGCGCCCGCCGAGGAGGGCTCGCCGAAGACCCCGGCGGCGCCCTCCGCGCGCCCCGCCCTCAAAGGCCAGACCCACGCCCACTCCAGCCGCTCCGGCGACAGCCAGACGCCGCCCGAGGCCGTCGCCCGCTGGTACGCCGATCGCGGCTACGACTTCCTCGTCTTCACCGATCACGACGCCATCACCGCGCCCCCGTCCCCCGAGGGCCTGCTCGTCATCCCCGGCGTCGAGCTGACCCAGAACAGCCGCGACTGCGACCCGCCCCCCGAGCCCGGCATGGCCTGCCTGCTGCACGTCAACGCCCTCTTCGTCGATCCCACGGCGCCGGCCCGGATCTCCTGGCCCGCCGCCCCCCTGAGCCGCCGCCTCGACATCTTCTCGCTCGCCCTCTCCAAGACCCGCGACCTGGGCGGGCTGGCCCAGATCAACCACCCCAATTTCCACTACGCCGCCGACGCCGCCCTCATCGCCGAACTGGGCCGCCGCGGCGCCCTGCTGCTGGAGATCGCCAACGAGGCCGTCGACTCCAACAACGCCGGGGACGCCGACCACCCCCCCGTCGAGGCCCTCTGGGACGCCGCTCTGGACGCTGGCGCCAGGATCTACGGCGTCGCCTCCGACGACGCCCACCACTACGACGACGCCGAGGCCGTCCGCGCCACCGGCGAGGTCGCCCACACCGGCGATCGCGGCTTCGTGATGGTCTGGGCCGAGCGCTCCGCCCCCGCCATCCGCGCGGCCATGGCCCGAGGCGACTTCTACAGCTCCACAGGCGCCCTGATCGATCGCGTCGAGGTCGCCGACGGGGCGCTCCTGGTCGCCGTCGCCGCCGGACAGGGGCCTCACCGCGTCGACTTCATCGGCCCCGGCGGCCGGACGCTGGCCTCCTCCTCGGCCCCCGTCGCCTCCCACCCCATCCCCGAAGGCCCCGGCGCCCGACTGCGCGCCCTCGTGACCCTGGATCGCGGCCAGAAGGCCTGGACCCAGCCCGCCTGGCGCGACTGAGGCGGCGTTGTTGGTCGGGCACAAGACCCCGCCGGGACCAATCGATCGTGGCGGGCCGGCGTTGTTGTGTGGACACGTCGATCATGGCGGGTCGGCGTTGTTGACGGACACAAGACCCCGTCGGGAACAATCGATCATGGCGGGCCGGCGTTGTTGTGTGGACACGTCGATCATGGCGGGCCGGCGTCGTTGTGTGGACACGTCGATCGTGGCGGGCCGGCGTTGTTGACGGGCACAAGACCCCGTCGGGAACAATCGATCATGGCGGGCCGGCGTTGTTGTGTGGACACACGGTCCTTCCGGGGACCGACGGGTTTGCCGCTGTCGCGGCTGCACCACGCGGCTACTCTGTTTCGCCCCTCCGGGGCTCTAATTACCGAGCCGCCCTTTGGGCGGTAGGGGATGGGACAATGCACGGACGGCTCAAATCGGTCGGTAGGTGTCCTGGGGCCTCGGTCCTGCAAACCTCCTTGGCCCCTCAAGATTACCAAGATGGATCAAGCACTTTAGAGCCCCGGAGGGGCGAAACAGAGTAGCCGCGGGTGCAGCCGGACCCGATCAGGGTCCGGCAAACCCGTCGGCGGCGTGGGTCCGGCAAACCCGTCGGTCGCCGGAATGACCTCGAAGCTCAACAGGAAGCGCTCCCGCTGCCCGGCCAGCAGCATGATCGGCCAGCAGAAGGTCACGTTCGTGCCCTGGTAGGTGCGCTCGAAGCCGTCCTCGCTCTGGCTGACCGTCTCGATCGGGTGGTAGAGGATGTCGGCCGGATCGGCGCTGGAGAGCCGCAGCGCCAGCCGCTGCCAGCCGTCGGTCATCAGCGCCTCGCCGCCGGCCTGGGCGCCGCATGTGTTCATCGCCCTCGGCGCCCCCCCGTCGATCTGGAGCGTGCGATCCGGGGCGTCGGGCGCCAGCAAGGTCAGGTTGAAGGCGACCGTGAAGAGGCCGCTGACGGTCGTGACCGCGCTCAGATCGTAGGCCAGATCGAAGGCGCGTTGGTCCTCCGACAGCACCACGCGCTTGTCCACGACAAGGCCCACGCCGATGTGGCTGACGGGCACCCGCGCGCGCATCGCGACCTCCAGCGTCGCGCCCTCGCGCACGCCCTCCAGCGCGAAGCGCTCCCCGTAGATCGGCACCGAGGCCCTGGCGACCCCGCGGGCGAGCTGATCGACGAGCGCCACGGGGTCCATCGTCGGGTAGATCGCGTCGACGGCGCAGAAGCGCCCGGTCGGGTCCTCGATCACGAGGCGCTTTAGATCGGGCTCCTTGGCCAGCACCAGATCATGGATCGACTTCGGCTTGCCCCCGTCCTCTTCGCCCTCGACCATCGCCCTGGCGCTCTGCCGGTCCATGACCACGGCCCGGTCCAGCAGGCGGTGGAAGCCCTCGATCCGGCGCGTGAGCACGTCGGTCGGGTTGAAGGCGTGCCGCCGCAGGCTGATCGCGCGGATCGCCCCGCCGAGCGCCGGCGCGATCACCAGCCCCACCTCCGGGGTGTCGATGACGACCTCGTCGCGGCCGTCGAGGTCGATGTCCTCGACGGTGCACAGCCGGTAGGTCGGCCCGTGGGCGGCCTCGTCGATGAGCGCCTCGGCCCTGTAGAGGTGGTTGTAGAGGGCCGCGCGCAGCCAGTTGAGGTAGATCCCCCCGAAGAGGCCGTGCCAGTAGGCGCAGTTGCACTGCGCCTTGTAGAGGTGCCCCTCGGCCTCGGCCACGACCTGCTCGGCGCCGCCGGCGCGCCGCAGCGCTTCGAGCTTGCCCGAGGCGCGCAGCATCCGCTTGTGGATCGCGTTGGACTCGGGGTAGCGGGTCAAGAAGCCCTGCCAGATCCCGCCGCGGACGAAGGGCCGGTTGGCCTCCAGCCGCCCTTCGTCGGCCAGCGCGTGCCTGAAGTCGTCAAAGCGCTGGCCGGCCTCCGGCGGCAGCGCCCAGTGGCCCATCTCCTCGTAGGAGGCCGTCGGCAGGTAGACCAGCCCGCGGGCCGCGTTCGCGTCGAGGTAGCTCGAGATCGTCGAGGTCGCCAGCCAGCCGGCGTTGTCCTGGAGCGCCGCCAGGAAGTCGGCCAGCCAGCCCTTCTCGAAGACCCAGGCGTAGGTGTCCGGCCACAGCCCGAACTTCTCCCCGTCGTCCCCGTAGGTCAGCGCGATGTTCTGGCGTCCCGTCTCGTCGGCGATCCGCCGCAGCGCCGCGATCGTCTCCTCGACGGGCTGGAAGGGCAGCGCGTAGCGCAGCTCCTGGGAGATGGGCAGCGCCCGGATGGCGGCCCCGGCCTTCTCGGTCAGGAAGCTGCCGTGCATGGGGCGCTCGGTCATCCCCGCGCTGAAGAAGTGCGTGTCGTCCAGCAGCGTGTACTCCATCCCCCCCTCGGCGATGATCCGCGCCAGATCCGGCTCCCAGACCCGCTCGGCCAGCCACATCCCACGCGGCCTGACCCCAAGGCGCCCCTCGGACCAGTCGGCCATCTTGCGGATCTGCCCGACCGCGTCCCGCTCTGGAAGGACCGACAGCATCGGCTCGTAGAAGCCGCCGCCGAGGATCTCCACCTGGCCCCGCGCCGCCATCTCGCGCAGGCAGTCGAGGTACTCGGGCCGGTGGGCGTCGAGCCACTCCAGCAGCGGCCCGGTGTGGTGCAGGCTCACCTTGACCGTCGGGGCCTCGTAGAAGGCCTTGAGCACCGGCCAGTAGCACCGCTCCCAGGCCACCTCGAAGACCGAGCCGAAGTTGCCCACCGGCTGGTGGTTGTGCAGCGCGAGCAGCAAGGTGATATCCGCCATCTCCAACCTCCCTCAAACCCCTGAGGCCGGCCTCCGAGGCCCGCTGTGAGGCGCGCCATATACCGCAGTCCGCGCCCCTTGCATAGATCGCCAATCCCCAGGTGCCGCGTCGGCGGGTCGGCGTCGTTGGGTGGGCACGTCGATCCCGGCAGGTCGGCGTCGTTGGACGGACACGTCGATCACGGCGGGTGGGCGTTGTTGGGTGGGCACGTCGATGGCGGCGGGTCGGCGTCGTTGGTTGGACACGCGGTCCTTGCGGGGACCGACGGGTTTGCCGCTGTCGCGGCTGCACCACGCGGCTACGATCATGCCGACGGCGTCTCGCCCCTGCGGGGCTCCAATTACCGAGCCGCCCCGCCGGGGCGGAAGGGGATGTGACAACACAGGGACAAGGCCAATCGATCGGTTGTTGTTCACGGGACTCGGGGCTACAAACCACCTTGGCCCATCAATTTTACCGAGACGGGATACGCACTTGAGAGCCCCGGAGGGGCGAAACAGAGTAGCCGCGGGTGCAGCCGGACCCGTTCAGGGTCCGGCAAACCCGTCGGCGGCGTGGGTCCGGCAAACCCGTCGGTCGCCGGAGGGACCGTGTGTCCATCCAACGAAGCCGACCCGTCGTGATCAATTGTTCCCGACGGGGTCTCGTGTCCAACCAACAACGCCGACCCGTCGGGATCGACTTGACCCCCAACCCGTCGGTCGTCGGAGGGACCGCGTGTCCACACAACGAAGCCGACCCTATCCAACGAAGGCTTCTTGTCGCTGTGGCGCGCCGGGGGTACGATGACGGCGGCTTGACGACCAGACGAGATCGGGAGGGGTGGATGAGAGTGCATCGCGGTCAAGTGGGTGCGGCGCCGGCCGCCTGGGGGGTCGCGCTCGGGGTGGTGCTGGCGTGCGCCAGCGCGACGGGGTCGCCGTGGGTGTTGCCGGAGTCGGCGACGGTGCTGCAGCTGGACTTCCGCACCGAGTTCGCCGATCGGGAGTTCTTGCCCGACGGGACGAACCAGGATTTTCCGATCAACGGCAAGTTCTCGTCCCAGACGCTGGGGATCAACGTGCGGCACGGCTTCGGGGAGGGCTTCGAGGGCTCGCTGGCGCTCTCGTACAAGGCGGTGGCCTTCTCGGCCGATCCGGTCACGGCGGTCGGCCCGATCGCCATCGATCCGATCACGACGGAGGCGACGATCGGGCAGATCCTGCCGACCTTCGCGGTCAACAAGCAGGACGAGGGGCTGGCGGACATCTACGCCTCGGTGCGCTACAACCTGCTGGGCGGGCCGCTGCTGATCACGCCGGAGCTGGAGGTGAAGATCCCGGGGGGCTACGAGAGCCCCAGCGGCACCTTCGTCAACGACGATCCGGGGCTGGTGCCCAACCCCGATCAGGAGGGCGCCTTCGTGGAGCAGCGCACGGGGGATGTCAACGCGGCCGACGACGTGTCGCTGGGCGACGGCCAGGTGGATCTGCGGCTGTCGGTGCTCTTCGGGGCCTTCATCGCGCCCTCGCGGACCTTCGCGCGGGCGGGGGCGGGGATCAACTTCCGCTTTGGCGGGGCGGGTCAGCAGTTCGTGGGTGACTTCAAGGTCGGGCAGCTGCTGGGGGACAACTTCATCTTCTTCGCGTCGACAAAGGCGACCCTGACGCTGACCGAGGGGGAGGTGATCGGCAAGTCCTTCGCCACCGGCGATCCGGACACGCCGGCGCAGGCCTTCCCGCTGACGTCCTTGGAGTTCATCGATCTGAGGCTGGACAAGGACGCGCTGGAGTTCTCGGGCGGGGCGATCTTCAAGGTGGACGCCTACGAGGTGATCCTGACGGGCGGCAAGATCCTCTGGGGCCAGAACATCTCCGAGTCGGTGTTCGCGAGTTTTTCCACCTCCTACCGCTACTGATCGCAACTGCGGTGTCGCAGCAGGGATCGGCGACATCGCGGATCGTCGCCCTCGTGCGCCCGGGGTCAGAGGGGGATGTTGCCGTGCTTGCGTGGGGGGTTGGACTCGCGCTTGTTCTGGAGCATGGCCAGGGCGTCGATGAGGCGCGGGCGGGTGTCGCGGGGGAGGATGATGGCGTCGATGTAGCCGAGCTCGGCGGCCTTGAAGGGGTTGGCGAAGGTGTCGCGGTAGAGCTGGACGTAGTCGGCGCGGGCGGCGGCGGGGTCGCTGGCCTCGGCCAGCTCCTTGCGGAAGACGATGTTGACGGCGCCGTCGGGGCCCATGACGGCGATCTCGGCGTTGGGCCAGGCGAGGTTGATGTCGGCGCGGATGTGCGTGGAGGCCATGACGTCGTAGGCGCCGCCGTTGGCCTTGCGGGTGATGAGGGTGATCTTGGGGCCGGTGGCCTCGGCGAAGGCGTACAGGAGCTTGGCGCCGTGTCGGATGATGCCGCCGTATTCTTGATCGACGCCGGGGAGGAAGCCTGGGACGTCGACGAGGGTGATGAGGGGGATGTTGAAGGCGTCG
>SYOX01000162.1 GCA_005804885.1 Pseudomonadota bacterium | reverse complement strand
GTCTTGCCCACCCCCGTCGGGCCGATCATGATGATGTTCTTGGGCGTGATCTCGTCGCGCAGATCCTCCCGGACCTGACGGCGGCGCCATCGGTCCCGCAGCGCGATGGCCACGGCCCGCTTGGCCGCGCGCTGGCCGATGATGTACCTGTCGAGCTCGCTGACGATCTCGCGCGGGGTCAACGACGAGGTCATCGCCGCGCCGGAGAGGTCTTCACTGGCCATCCTTGATCTCCTCCAACGTCAGGTTTTCATTGGTGAACACGCAGATCCCTGCCGCGATCCCCATCGAGCGCTCGACGATCTCGCGCGGCCCCAGATCGCTGTGGCGCGAGAGCGCCCGGGCGGCCGCCAGCGCATAGCCGCCGCCGCTGCCGATGGCCGCGATGTCCTCATCCGGCGCGACCACGTCCCCGCTGCCCGACAGGACCAGGATCCGCTCGCCGTCGGCCGCGATCATCATCGCCTCCAGCCTCCTGAGCGCCTTGTCCGTCCGCCAGTCCTTGGCGAGCTCCACGGCAGCCCGCGTCAGGTTCCCCCCGTACTCCCCGAGCTTGCCGTCGAGTTTTTCAAAGAGGGTCATCGCGTCGGCGGTCGATCCGGCGAAGCCGCAGATGACCTTGTCGTGGTGGATGCGGCGGACCTTGCGGGCCGTCCCCTTCATCACTGTATGGCCCATCGAGACCTGCCCGTCGCCCGCCACCACCACGTGGCCACCTCGCCGTATCGCAAGAATCGTCGTCATCGCCCCCTCCATGGCGCCGGCCCATCCGGCGCAGACCCCCATGGTGAGCACCGGGCCACTGAGGTCAAACCGCGCTCAAGGATCGGCGGACGATCCTCCACCGACGGATCGGATCATCCCTCTGCGGGTCCGATTGTTCCTCGATGGGGTCTTATGGTTCTTCGACGGGGTCTTCTGGTTCCTCGACGGGGTCTTCTGGTTCCTCGACGGGGTCTGATCGTCGCTCGACGGGGTTGGGGCGTCCCTCGCCTGGATCGCGGCGCGCCCTCGGGTGGGCGTCGTCGTAGGCCGCCATCAGCGAGCCCAGCGACAGGTGGGTGTACTGCTGGGTCGTCGACAGGCTGGCGTGGCCGAGGAGCTCCTGGATGCCGCGCAGGTCTGCGCCGCCGTCGAGCATGTGGGTGGCGAAGCTGTGGCGGAGGCCGTGGGGCGATATCTGGGTGGGGACGCCCGCCTTGATGAGATCGTCGCCGATGAGCCTGCGCACCGAGCGGACGCTGAGGCGCCCGCCCCTGTGGTTCAGGAAGAGCGCCTCCTGGCCGACCTTGGCGTGCTCCTCGATCAGCGCGGCGCGGATCGGCAACCACGCCCGTATCGCCGCGGCGCAGGGATCGGTCAGGGGCACCAGGCGCTCCTTGCTGCCCTTGCCCACCACCACCACCCACCCCTCCTCCAGATCGACCTCGCCGAGATCGAGGCCAGCCATCTCGCTGACCCGCAGTCCCGAGCCGTAGAGCAGCTCCCACATCGCCTTGTTGCGCGCCTCCAGCGGCTCGCCGGCCCCCTCGCGGTCGATCAGCGCGAAGGCCTCATCGACGTTGAGCACCGCCGCCAGCGGTCGCCCCTTGCGGGGCAAGGTCAGGAGTTCGGCGGGGTTGGAGGCGCACAGGCCGCGCTTGTTGAGGTGCCTGTAGAAGGTCCGAAGGGTCGAGATCTTGCGGCAGAGGGTGCTGACGGCGCTGGACTCGGCCATCGAGCCGAGCCAGCGGCGAAGATCCTTGTGGGAGATCTGATCCGGGGTCCTGTCCCCGATCTCGCTGGCCTCAAGCCAGGCGAGCAGGCCCCGGAGGTCGGCTCTGTAGGCGCGCAGGGTCTGCGGCGAGGCGCCGCGCTCGGCGCGCATCGTGGTCAAGAAGGCTTCGACGGGCCATCGAGGCTCATCGTCGCGCTCGGCGGGCTTGTCGCGCATGGCCACCCCCTCAGGTCGCCGCGATGGCCTCAATCCCCCCGTCGGGATCGGCGTCGAGGAGCTCGGACGCCATCACCTTGACCTCGTCCAGGGATCCGAAGGTCGCGCTGCACGTCGTGCAGTTGAGCTCAGTGCCGCCGCCCTCCTTCTCGACGAGGTAGGCCGCGCCGCAGGTCGGGCAGGGGTGCGGGATGGGCTTTTGCCAGACGGCGAACTTGCACTTCGGGTAGTCACTGCACCCGTAGAAGGTCTTGCCCCGCTTGGAGCGCTTCTCGATGATGCTCGAGGCGCACTCCGGGCAAGGCACGCCGATGGAGAAGCCGCGCGTATTCTTGCAGGTCGGGTAGTCGCTGCAGGCCAGGAAGCGACCGAAGCGGCCGGACTTGACGATCATGTCCTTGCCGCACTTGTCGCAAAGGCCCATGACCTCGACCTCCTCCTCGACCATCTGTATCTCCCCCTCCTCGTCCTTGACGAACTCCGAGGTGAAGCGGCAGGTCGGGTAGGTCCCGCAGGCCAGGAAGTAGCCGTTCTTGCCCCACTTGATGACCAGAGGCGAGGCGCAGGTCGGGCAAGGGAGCGACGTGGGCCGGGTCTCCTGCTTGAGGTTGCGCATCTGGTCGCGCGCCTCGGCCAGGGTCGCCGTGAAGGGCTCGTAGAAGCGATCCAGGACCCCGGTCCACTCCAGCGAGCCCTCCTCGATGGAGTCCAGCTCGCCCTCCATCCGGGCCGTGAAGTCCACCGAGAGGATGTCCGGGAAGCACTCCACGAGCAGCTCGGTGGTCACGGCGCCGAGCTCGGTCGGCTTGAACTTGCCCTTCTCCTTGTCGACGTAGCCCTTGTCCTGGATCGTCGAGATGATCGCGGCGTAGGTCGAGGGGCGGCCGATGCCCTGCTCCTCAAGCTCCTTGACCAGGGTCGCCTCGGTGAAGCGCGGCGGCGGCTGGGTAAAGTGCTGCCCTTCCTCGATTTTTTGACAGGTGAGGGCCTGACCTTCGGAGAGGTTGGGCATGGTGCGCCCCTCGTCCTCGTTGGCCTCCTCGCCGTAGACGCTCAGGTAGCCGGCGAAGGTCATGATGGACCCCGAGGCCCGGAAGGTGTGATCGCCGTTGAGGATGTCGAGCGTGGTCTGGTCGTAGCGGGCGGCCTCCATCTGGCAGGCCACGAAGCGGTTCCAGATCAGCTCGTAGAGCCGGAACTGGTCCCGGCTCAGGTGGGCCTTGATGGCCGCGGGAGGGTAGAGCATCGAGGCCGGGCGGACCGCCTCGTGCGCGTCCTGGGCGCCCTTGCGGGTCTTGAACTTGCGGGGCTTGCCGGGCAGGTGATCGGCGCCGTAGCTGGCCTCGATGAAGGCTCGGACGTCCGTGATGGCGTCGTCGCTGATCCGGGTCGAGTCCGTCCTCATGTAGGTGATCAAGCCAGCGGCGCCCTCCTCGCCCAACTCCACGCCCTCGTAGAGCTGCTGGGCGACCTGCATGGTCTTCTTGGCCGTGAAGCGCAGCCGCTGGGCGGCGGCCTGCTGGAGCGTGCTGGTGGTGAAGGGGGCCGAGGGGTTCCGCTTGCGCTGCTTGCGCTTGATCGTGTCGACCGTGAACTGGCCGGCGCGGCACGCGTCGGCCACGGCTTTGGCGGAGGCCTCGTCGGCGATCGCCGCCTTCTTGCCCCCGATCTTGGAGAGGCGGGCCGCGAAGGCCGGCGGCTCCTGACCTTCGAGCTGCGCCTCGATCGTCCAGTACTCCTCCATGTCGAAGCGCTCGATGGTGACCTCTCGATCCACGATCAGCCGCACGGCGACGGACTGAACCCGGCCAGCCGAGAGCCCTCGGCGGACCTTGTCCCAGAGCAGCGGCGAGATCAGGTAGCCCACGAGCCTGTCCAGGATGCGCCGGGTCTGCTGGCTGTAGAAGCGCTGCTCGTCGACCTCCTTGGGGTTCTGGAGCGCCTCGGTGACCCCCTTCTTGGTGATCTCGTTGATCATCACCCGGTAGATCTTGGCGTCCTTGTTGGCCTTGCGGATCTCCTGGGCCAGGTGCCACGCGATCGCCTCTCCCTCGCGATCAGGGTCCGGAGCCAGGTAGACCACCTCGGCCTTCTTCGCCTTGTCCCTGATGTCCTGGAGGATCTTGTTCTTGCCACGGATGGTCACGTACTGCGGCTTGAAGGCCTTTCCGACGTCCACCCCCATCGCGTTCTTGGGAAGATCCTTGATGTGACCCACCGAGGCGGTCACGTCAAAGCCCGCCCCGAGATACTTCTTGATGGTCTTGGCCTTGCTCGGCGACTCGACTATCACAAGATTCTTGCTCATGAACCCCCAACCCCGCTCAACCTGAACACCTCGCCAGGAACGCCCGGCGACGAAGCGATAACGGCTCGCGGCCTTGCTGTCAAACCAGACCGAAGCGACCGCCAACCATCCTCAAGACGCGACCCTCCAACTCCAGGTCCAGCAGCGCGCCCTTCAAGCGCGGCAGCGGCAACCCGCAATCGGACGCCAGCTCATCGGCGCTCCTTGGCCCCGAAGCCAGCCCATTCAACACACAGCGCTGCTCCCCGTCTAATTCTTCGCCGCCGCGATCTTCCTGTCGGATGGCTCCGCCGCCCCGAGCCGCCAGGGACAGCTCCATCTGAAGGCCCCGGACGAGCTCCCCGGCCCGAACCCGGCTCAGTAGGCTGGACACCGCGCTGGCGCTGACAAGCGGAAAAGCCCCCTCCGTAAGGAGGATATTTGTCCCGGCGTGCTCGGGGCGGCCCGCGTCTGCTGGGACGGACAGGACCGCGCGCCCGAACCGGAGCGCCGCCCGAGCCGTAATCAAGCTGCCCGAGGAGGCGCCGGCCCTGACCACCACCGTCACCGCCGACATGGCCGCCATCACGAGGTTCCGGCGCGGGAAGTGGTGTCTCCTGGCCGGCTCCTGGCTCATGAAGGGCGACACCACCGCCCCGCCCTGCCCCGCGACCCTGTCAAAGAGCGCGCGGTTCTCCGAGGGATAGGGCCGCGCGAGCCCATTGCCGAGCACCACCACGGTCGGGAGGCCCCCGGAGAGCGCTCTGGCGTGGGCCGCGGCGTCTATGCCGAGCGCGCCGCCCGAGACCGTCACGCAGCCGGCCTCCCCAAGCTCATCGACAACGGCCTCGGCCAGCGCCAACCCGACGCGGTCCACCCGGCGGCTCCCCACCACCGCCGCCCAGCGCTCGGGCGCGCCGGCCAGCAAGCTGGCCTCTCCCTTCCCCTGAAGGTAGGGGAAGGGAGAGGGCATCGCGCCGTGGACGCCCGACGTCCGCGAGATCTGCACCACCCAACCGCCCAGGCCCAGGACGCGATCCGCCTCCGCCTCTCCGAGCGCCTCAAGGCCGCCAGCGCGGGCCAGCTCGCGGGTGGACCAGGCCGAGAGCGCCGGCTCCTTCGGGTCCGCCCTCAAGCGCTCCAGCGCCTCGGCGGGATCCTCAAAGGACCGCTGGAGCCTCCAGAAGCGCGCCGCGGCGTAGCCCATCAGGCTCCACAGCCCAAGCCAGCCCAGAGACCTGGGCTCCCGCGTGAGCAAGCTCACCCCTTTTTCCAAGAGACAGGACACCTCCACGCCCACTCACCCTTTCCAGGATGGCCACCGACGCGGAGAGACTAGCGCACACTTGAACAAACGTCAAGCAGAGCTGAAAATGTTTCAGGGGAGGGACTTGCAGCAGCGGAAGCCGATCTGGGTGATGGCGGCGGTGTTGATCACGGGGCCCTTGCAGGTCAGCTGCACGGCGCTCGTGTTGCCAAAGGAGCCGCCGAGCAGCGCCAGGCCGCCCTGGCCCGCGTCGACGATCTCGATGACATTGCCGGACATGTCGAAGGTCTGGTAGTCGGCAAAGACGCAGTCCGGACGGCTCCCCGTCGGCTGGAGCGAGCCGGTGGTGTTGCACATGCCCACGACGTACTGCGTCGGGTGGTAGGGGTAGTTGCGCCCCTCCGGGCCGCCGCAGCCCGCCGTCCACTCCTGGGGCGTGCACAGGCGCTTGTCCGCCGCCGCGCAGGCCGCCGTCGCCGCCGCCGGGTCGAGGTTGGTCCAGGGCAGGACATTGCCGCGGCTGGTGGCCCGGCCTGCCCCGGAGCCCTGGCTGGTTGCGCTGGCGTTGGAGCGGCTGGCCTCGAAGCGATCCAGGCAGAAGGGCTCGACCCCCGGCGTGTCGTCGACGTGGGCCATTCCAGGCGGACACGGGCCGTCGCCCTCCCCCTCGTCGACGTCGGCGACCGGCCCCTCGTCGACGTCCTCGACGGGCCCGATGTCGGGATCGCCGCCGGCGTCCAGGCCCGGATCGTTGTTCGGCGCCGGGTTGCCCTCCGGGGCCGGCTCGGGCTCGGGCGCCTCGAGGGGATCCTGGCTTGCGACGCACTGCTGGTTGATGGTGTCACAGGCGAAGCCGGTGGGGCACTGAGCGTCCTCGCGGCAAGGGATGGCCTCGGTGAAGTCGATGAAGCACCCCGACAGGGGCACCAGCGCGGCGAGTGACATTGCGGCGAAGATCTTCATGGGCGCGAGGCCACCTCTCTCTGCTGGCCGACGCGCCGGGATCGTCGCGCGCTAGCCGGGGTTGGTTCGCCAGCGAAGCGACTGGAGATCCTAGCACACGCGGCCACGCATTTACACCCCAAGCCGCCGGGAGACGTGGTGGGCGCGATCCACATGGCCCAGGTTGCGCCACTGGCGCGCGGCCTCCTCGCCGATTGACGCCAGCCCCTCACCGAGCCCCTCGGCCGCGCCGCTCGACAGCGCGATGGCCTCCAGGCTCTCGGCCACGTCGACGTCGTAGAGCTCCATCTTGTGGATCGTCTCAAGGCTCCCCTTGAGCAGCGCGCTGACCTGCGACCACTGGCCCATCCGGCTCAACGCCAGCGCCAGGATGACCTCGATGATGGACTGCGCGCCAAAGTCCTTCAGATCGGCCGTCGCCTGGCGGGCGCCCTCCAGCAGCCGCGCGGCCGAGGCGACGTCGCCGAGGTGGAGGCGGGCCTGGCCGAGGTTGGCGCGGGCCTGGGCCGCCGCCGGGATGTCCCCGAGCCCCTCGGCCTGCTCCAGGTAATCCTCGAACATCATCGCCGCGCGCTCCACGTCGCCCCTGGCCTGCGCCAGCAGCCCCAGCTCGCTCAAGGCCCGCGCCAGCCCCATCCGATCGCCTATCTGCTCGAACTGCTCCCTGGCCCCGATGAAGTGCCCCTCGGCCTCGGCCAGGTGCCCCAGCGCGCAGGCCGCTTCGCCGAGCAGCATCCTGACCCTGCCGAGCGCCTCCGGGTTGCCGACCTTCCTCATCCTGGCCTCCGAGGCCCGCAAGCTGCGCTTGGCGACCTCCGCCCTCCCCCCCCGCAGCGCGAGCCTCGCCAGCCCCATGAGCGCCTCGGCCTGCCCGGCCTCGTCCTCCGAGGTTTCGAAGCGCGCCAGCGCCCGATCAAAGAGCTCCTCGGCCTCCCTGGGCGCCGAGACCCGCATGGCCATCTCGCCCAGGAGCAGCTCCCCCATGCCGAGCTGCCGCATCGAGCCCGTCCGCTGCCCCCTCAGGCGCAGCTGCTCGGCCCTCTCGCGGGCCATCTCCGGATCGCCCAGCCGGAAGAGGACATGAAAGAGGCCCACGTCCACGGGCTCCAGCCGCGGATCGGTGGCCGGGACGCCCAGCGCGTCGAGGATCTGGGCGCAGTCCCCGAAGGCCCGCTGGGCGGCCCTCAGATCCGCGGTCCTGAGCATGTTCTGGGCAGCGCCGAGCGCGTAGGGCCAGGCCTCCTCGTGCTGCCCCCCGGCGATGAGGTGGCGCGCCATCCGCAGCCAGTCCCAGGGCGTGCGGACGAGATCGAGCTGCTTCCTGGCCCAGGCCGCGGCCTTGTGGTAGCTCACCGCGCGCGGCTGGCCTGCCAGATCCGCCATGAGGGTGTCTCGCAGCCAGCCGTGCCGGAAGGCCACCCCGCCCCTGCCGTCCTCCACCAGCACGTTGTGCTCCACCCACAGATCCCAGGCCACGGGCACCTCGTCGCCCCGCGCCCTCAGGTGGGCCAGCGCCGGGGCGTTCCACGTCGTGTTGATCAGATCCATCCACACCGGCGCGCCCAGCAGGGCGATGATCTCCAGCACCCTGACCGCCGCCTCACCGATCACATTGCCGAGTGATATCATGGTGATACGACGACGCCAAAGCTCGGATATCCCCTCGGGGGTCGCCAGCGCCAGATCGATCTCCTCGCCTCGGCTCGCGGCCCGGACCGCGTAGGCGCCCAGCTCGCTGGCCACCAGGGGGTTGCCCTGGGCGCGCACCAGGATCGTCTCGCGGGTGCGGGCGTCGAGGGCCTTGAAGCGCCCGAGGATGGTCATGATGTCGGCGGGGTCCAGCGGGGCGACCCCCAGCCTGTCGAGCTGCCCGGTCCCCATCAGGTAGCCCATGCGCTGCCGCGTCGGCTCGTTGAGCTGGTTGAAGACCTCGGTCACCGCCGTCAGGATCGTCAGCACCTGGAAGGCGCCGGACCGCTGGGCGCGGACGGTGTGCTCCACCAGCCGGATGACCCCGTCGAGGTGCCGCGACTCGATGCCGTCAAAGACGAAGATGACGGGCCTGACCTTGCTCGCGCGGCGCATCGCGCGGCTGTGGAGCGCCTCCACCTCCTCGGCCTCGTCGAAGCCCCCGCCGAAGAGCCCCGCGCGCAGCGTGTCGGGCTCGTCGAAGCTGTCCAGCAGGGCGACCTGCCCCGCCTCGGGGCGCAGCAGCCGGACCCACCGCTGGACCTCGTCGTCGATGGGGATCGCCCCGCCGTCGCGGCCTGGGCCGATCTGGTGGTTGATCACCTCGCCGAGGCGCCTGACGAGGTGCTCGCCCTCCAGCCCCGTGGACTGGTAGACGCGGTCGTAGACGACCCGCAGCGCGTCGACAAGCTCGTTGGTCCCCAGCGCGCACCACATCGGCGAGCTGAGGCCCGTCTCGTCGGAGGTCTCTGCGATCCAGCGGGCCAGGTGGCTCTTGCCCACCCCCGGCTCCCCCTCGATGAGGATGACCGAGGCCCCGTCGGGCGTGCCAATCGCCTCGACGTGCTGCCACAGCCAGGCCTGCTCTCCGGCGCGGCCGACCGGCGGCACGGGCCGCCACTCCAGGAGGTTGATCTCGGGCTCGCTGAAGGCGCTGGCCTGGCTGGGCGCCGCCCGCGTCTCCATCATCGGGTCCGAGGCCTGCCAGGCGGGGATACCGATCCCGGTGCCGCCCCGGCCGCTCGAAGCGCCGGCCTTGTGCTGCTCCCTGAACCACGACATCAGCGCCCGCCGCACGTCGGTGGCGTGGTTGATGCGCTTGATCGGGTCGGGATCGAGCATCCTCCGGATCAGGCTTGTCGGCGGGATCCCGATCCCCAGCTCGGGCCGAGGCTCGATGCGCGGGATTTCGCCTTGAAGCTGAAGGGCCATCAAGGCCATCTCGTTCTCGACCTCGAAGACCCGGCGCCCGGTCAACAGCTCATAGAAGATCACGCCGAGGGCGTAGATGTCGTTGGCCGGCGAGATGATCCCCTCGACCCCCTTGTAGAGCTCCGGCGCCATGTAGTGGGGGGTGCCCTCAAGGCGGACCTCGTGTGGGCGGGTCTCGATCTTGAGGCCAGCCCGGGCGATCCCGGCGAAGGAGCGGTCCTGGGCCTGGGCCGGCGCGGGCTGCTCCAGGGCGTCAAAGATCCGGGCGATCCCGAAGTCGACCAGCTTGACCTGCCCTCGCTCGATAACGGTGTTGAGGGCAGCGGTGGACACCAGGATGTTGCGGGGCTTGAGGTCGCGGTGGATGATCCCGCGGGCGTGGGCGTGGGCCAGCGCCTCCAGGATGCGGTCAAAGAGGGTCACCACCGTCTCAAGGTTCGAGGGCGGAGGGATGCGGCTCAAGGGCTGGCCGTCGACCCACTCCATGGCGAGGTAGGGCTGGTTCTCGAAGACCCCGTAGCCGTAGACCTCGATGATCCCTGGGTGGTTCAGGCGGGCCATCGCGCGGGCCTCGCGCCGGAAGAGGCGCCGCAGCCGCTCGTCGGAGGCCGCCGAGGGCTTCATGACCTTGATGGCGACCGGTCGAGCCTGCTCGACGTCGACGGCGCGGTAGACCAGCCCCATCGAGCCCTGCCCCACCTCGCCTTCAAGCCTGTAGGTCCCGTCGAGGAGATCGCCCGGCGAAAATGATGCCATGACCCACTCGAATCCTTGGCTCGAAGCGCGGGCTCCGCGCGCTTGAGGCACATCCAACCGGATCTCTCCAGGACGGGAGGGGTGGCGGAGCGAAGGAAAGGCCGTGAGCGAGCCTAGAGATCTTCGAGCTTCTCGACCTGCTCGCGCGCCCACGTCGTCGACTCACCCTCTGGAGCGTCTCTAAGATAGCGCTCCAGCGCATTTTTGGCCAACACTCGCTGACCGCGCTTGAGGGCGCTCTTGCCCAGCGCCAGGTGGACGCGCTGGGGTGCGCCGGGCAGCTCCGAGACGCGCTGGTAGAGGACCATCGCCCGCTGAAGCTCGCCGCGGGCATGGAGGGAGTCGGCCTCGGCCAGCAACACGTCGGGCCGCTCGCCGAGCAGGCGCCGCGCCTCCCGGAGCCACACGGCGCCGTTCTCTGTCCCGCGATCGATGCCACAGAGCCTGGAGAGCTGGAGGTAGGCCTCCCCGGCGGCCTTGGGGGCGGTCTCCTTGTTGATGCGCTTGAGGCGGCCGGAGAAGTCCTCGCGGCCGACGGTCCAGCGCTGGGTGTCGTAGTAGACCTGGCCGAGCAGGGCCAGGGCCTGGGCGTCCTCGGGGAAGCGGTCGAGGTGGTCGCGCAGCGAGGCCAGCGCCCCGAGCTTGTCGCCGGACTGGAGGGCCGCCTCGGCCACGCTGAGGCTGAGCTCGGGTTGATCGTCGCGGCCCCGCGCGGAGGCCTGCAGGTGGCGCGCGGCCAACTTGCCGCGGCCAGCCTTGAGCAGGGTCCGGCCGATGACGCGGTTGGCCTCGGCGTGGGTCGGCACGAGGGCCAGGATCCGCTGGAGTTGAGCGCGGGCGCCCTCGGGATCGCCGGCGTCGAGCAAGGCGACGGCGAGATCGAGCATGTCGTCGATGCTCGTGGGCGCCGAGGCGATGACCTGCTTGAGGAGCTCCGCGCCCTTCTCCGGCCCCAGCACGCGGGCGCGCAGCGCCGGCGAGATGTTGACGGCCTGCAGCAGCGCGGCGATCTGCTCGTGGTGACCGAGCGCCTTGAGGGTCAGCAGGCGGACGCGCAGCTCAAAGCGGCGCAGGCTGGGCGAGGTGGCCTCGTCGGGGAGGCTCCCGGGGATGACGGGGCCGAGGTTGGCGGCGGCCGAGGCGGCGTTCTCCCGATAGAGGTCCAGCGCGGCGACGGCGACCAGCGCGCCGCGCTCGCCCTTGAGGCGCTCGATGTGGCGCTCGACGTCCTCGACCCGGCCTTCGGCCAGGTGAAGCTGGAGGGCGTTGATCCGGGCCTCGGCGGCGTACTTCGGGTTGGACAGCAGGCGCATGAGCATCGCCCTGCTCTCGGCGTAGTCGCCCACGTCCGCCAGCAGCGTGGCCCGCATGAGCGCCTCCCTCGGGTGCTTGTTGACGAAGATCTCGGCGCCGATCTCGCCGCCCTGCTCGGGCGCGAGGGTGTGCGCCAGGGCCAGATCGGGCCGCCCGGCGTTGGCGAAGCCGCCAAGGAGGATGGAGTCGCTGGCCTGCGCCAGATCCGCCGTCACCTCCGCCCTGTCGGACGTCGCGCCGACGCCTTCGGCCACGTCGGCCACCTTCCCTTCGCGCAGCATCGTGCGGGCGGTGAAGAGCTTGAGGACGGGGTGTGCGCGAAAGTCCAATGTCAGCGCATGCTTGCGGGCGTAGTCGGGCGCCGCCAGGGCCACCCAGGAGGTCAGGCGGCGGTCCGTCACCGCGGCGTTGAGCTCGTCCGTCGTCAGCGACTCCGGGGTGTCCAGGACGGGGGTTCGCGGGTTCTTGATCAGCCGCTGGAGCTGGATCAGCGCCGCGTCGCCCACCGCCACCGCGGGGTGGTCGGGCTCGGCGCGCTCAAGATTCTCAAGGGCCTTGCGCGCCGCGATCACGTCCCCGCGCCGGATGTTCACATCGACGACGCCGACCATCGAGGGCACGAAGCCCTCCAGGGCCTGCCGCTCGTGGATCTCCAGAGCGCCCTTGAGGTCCTGACGGGCCACCCTCACTTCGGCTTCGACCCAGCCCTTCAGGGGGACCGGGAAGCTGGACGTGTCCCCTGCGGCGCTCTCCAGCGTCGGGAGCAACCCCGCGGCGACCTCCGGCTGACCCTCGCTGAGCGCGTCGATCACCTGAGCGGCCACGAACCACGCCGTCGAGGATCCCTCGGGGATCTGCGCGTCCACCGGAGCGACAGCCGCGGCCCCCTCGACCTCGCCGGCGATGTAGCGCCTGAGGCTGCGCGTCCACCGCAGCCGGCCTGCCAGCTCGACGGAGCCGGGATCGGCGGCGACCGCCTCGGCGAGCCCGACCTCGGCCAGCCCGAGCAGCTCGGGGCTGAAGCGCTCCAGCGACTCGGAGGCGTTCTGCACGGCCTGACGACGCTCAATGACCGTCGCCAGCCTGTAGAGCGCCATCCCCGCCAGGGCCACCCCCACGACAATCGCCAGCGTGATCAAGAACTTGCGCGGGTTGACACGCGGCAACGAGAAGTTGAGCTCTCGACGCACCCTGGGCGGCGCGATCTTCCTTTCCCTCCTCCCTGCCCCTGAAGGAGCACTTTCCCTCCTCCCTGACCCTGAAGGAGCACTCAGCGGTTGGGGCCGCTCCCGCGCCTCGCCCTCGTCGCGCGGCGTGTCTCCTTCCAGACCCCTGATCGCGTCCATGTCCAGGATGGGGTTGACCGCGGCGCGCTCGACCGCGGGCGCCGGCCTCTCCACCGCCACCCTCAGCGCTCCCAGGTCCCGCTCGGAGGGCAGCGGGCGGCGGGGCTCGGGGGGCCGCTCGACCTCAAAGAAGGACTCGGCGCGCCCGAGCAAGGCCGGGTGCACCTCGTCGGCCCACGCCTGGGCTGGCGCCGTCCTGGCCACAGAGCTGCGCGCCACGTTTCTTGAGCGGGGTGGCGCTTCGAAGTCTGCGGGCTGGAACTCGGCGATCTCCGGCTGGCGGAGTGGCGCGGGCGGGGTGAAGGGGGAGCGCGCCACGCCGGGGGGCTGGAGCGCGCCACGGGCCTGGTGCTGGCTCGCGGAGGTGGTCGCGTAGGCCAGGGCCTCCTGCGCCGCCTCGGCCCGGGGCGCCTCGATGACGGGGGCGGCCGGGGCGACCAGCACCTCCCACTGCGTCACGGGTCGCCCATGTCGCGCGGCGATATCGCGGCGGGCGCGGTCGAGCCTGGCCAGGAAGCGCTCGCGGTTGTTGCGCAGCAGTCGCTTGAAGACGTACTGGTAGACCCCCTCGGGATCCGGGCACGCCTCGATGACGGCGGCGACGTCCTCCTCAAGGCCGGTGTGCGGGATCTCTTCGCAGTAGAGATCGAGCAGCCAGCGGAAGGCCTCAACCTTGTCGGGGTGGCGCTTGAGACCTTCGGCCAGGACGATGGCCGTAGAGACGACATCGCCTCTATCGTAGGTGGTCTGGGCTCTGAGAAGAAAAGGCATCCTTGCCTCCTTCTGCTTCAGCGAATGATGATCGCCGGGACGAGAGCGCCTTCCTGGGCGCCAGCGTCGACGACGGGCACAGGTGATAAGCCTGGCTCAGTTGACGCGGTAAGGGAGCCTTGCCGCTTGCTCGATCCAATAGGCCACGATGCTGACGTTGGGATCGGTCTCCGTAACCTTATGCTCCATGTTGGTCTTTTTGACCAGGACAAGGAGATCTTCGGCCTTTCGGGTCGCCAGATCCTCGGCGCTGGTCACGCCGGAGAGGCGGAGGAGCCTGGTGGCCTTGGGGCCGACGCCGATGATCTGCATCAGCTCGCAGTCCTTGGCGAAATCCAGGAGCGCCTCCTCGGACATCTTGAGCTTGCGGGCCAGAGCCTTGCGCTGGCGCTCCGTGAGCGCCGAGGCGAGGAACTGCTCGGTGGTCTCGACCTGCTGCGCGCTGAAGCTGGCCAGCTGGGCCTTGTCGAAGCGCTCCAGATCGACGAGGTAGTAGTTGCTGGCCGAGGCCGGCGAGGCCACCAGCAGGAGCGCGGCCAGCGCGATCCCGGCCAGCGCGCGGTTCAGAGCGGCGCTTGAAGATCGGAGACCCCTGGTGAGGGGTGATGTTTCGTCCTTCAACATGGCGATTTCATGTCCCTTTTCAGACCTTTGCGGAAGTGATGGGTGGCTTCATCCCCTGTCATCCTCTTCGGCTCCTTCTATTGCTACCACCTCCGCCACCCCACTTGCAACGACGCCGCTGCGAAGGGTGGCCAGGGCAGCTTGTTGCGGCCACGAGCGCGCGGGTTTATCTTGCGTGGCGGCCCGCTGCGGAGGGCGATCGCGTCCGAGAGCGGCCCCGGATGTGCCAGGCGCCAAGGAGGGTGAGGTTGAGATTGCCTAAGACATCGGCGATAGCCGCGCTGTTGACCGTCGCCCTGGCCCTGCCGGGTGTGGCGACAGCCCAGGGGCGCGCTGCGCTCGGGCCGGCCCAGGAGTCCCTGCTCAAGGCCGCGCGCGAGGCCGCCGAAGCCCGGGATCACGACAAGGCGCTGGAGATCCTCAGAGGCCTGCTCCAGCTCGGCGAGATCGACGTGGCCTACATCGAGGAGGCCCGCAACCACCTGGCGCTGGGCCGCTGCGACGAGGCCGAGGCCTCGCTGGCCAAGGCGAGCGCCGCGAAGGCCACCATGGCGCTGAGCGCCGAGGAGCTTCAGGCCGCGCTCGCGGCCATCGAAGAGGACATGGCGCTCAACTGCCAGGGCAAGGCCAACGCCGCCCAGCTCTACAACCTCGGCCTGGACTACTTCGCAAAGCGCGAGTGGGACAAGGCCGCCCAGGCCTTCGAACTGGCCCTGGAGATCGACCCCAACCCCACGCTGGCCCACAACGCCGGGCGCTCCCACGAGTACGCGGGCCACCTCGACAAGGCCGAGGTCCTCTACCAGCGGGCGCTCGACCTCGGACCTGACGATGAGATCCGCGACCGCGTCGAGCGCAACCTGGAGCGCCTCTCCAACCTGCGCGAACAGCTCGGCGCGCGCGCCAACGACGGAACTGGCCTCCTTGAAGTCAACTCGGAGCCCTCCGGCGCCATCGTCCGCGTGGATGGCGTCGCTGTCGGCCAGACCCCCTTCCAGCAGGCCGTCGCCCCCGGCACCTTCGCGGTCACCCTCTCGCTCGAAGGGCACGCCGAGCGCTCCCAGCAGGTCGAGCTTGAGGCCGGCCGCGAGGTCGTCCTCAGCGTCACGCTGGAGCCCGACGGGCGCGTCTGGACCTGGGTGGGCCTCGGCACCACCGCCGCCCTGCTGGCCGGCGGGGTGACCTTCGGCGTGCTGGCCCAGAACGATCTGGACACCATCAACGAGGCTGGCGGCAAGCGCGACCCCGACTTCGAATCCATCCGCGACAGGGGCCAGGCCTTCTCCAACATCTCGCTGGGCCTCTACCTCTCGGCCGCCGCCGCCGCCGTCGCCTCGGGCGTCTTCTTCGCCGTCGAGTCCCCCGAGGAGCCCGCGGCCGCCACCGCCGCCGACCCCGAGGCGCGCCTCCGCCTCATCCTCGCCCCGGACTTCATCGGGATCTCAGGCGCGTTCTAGAGAAGAGAGAGAGAGGTAGAAAAAGAGAGCGCCAGAAGTTTCTGGCGCTCTCTTTTTTTGCAAGAGGAACATCGGGCGAGTGTGCGGGCGAGGGGGGGTGTGGCAGGAGCCCGTGGAGATCAGAGGGGATTGCCGCCGACCTTGATGGTGTAGCCCGCGATGATGTCGCGCTGGAAGGCCCACAGCTCGCCGTCCTTGAGCTGGATCGAGTTGACGGAGCCGGTCAAGGGCAGGTCCATGATGAAGGAAGGGGTCTTGTCCGCTGGCGCGTCGTAGAGCTTGAGCTGGCTGCTGGTGGCCGGCTGGCCCGTGCTCAGATCCGTCCGGTTTCCAAGCACCGCCACCAACGAGTCCCCGAGGCCCACCAGGCTCCACTGGAACTCCGACTCGGGCAGCAGGTCCTCCTGGGCGATGGGCACGCTGCGGCGGCTCTCAAGCAGGCCGCCTTCGGTCAGATCCCCGGAGACGAGGTAGGTCAACAGATCCGACGGGCGGCCCGTGTCCACCGGCGAGTTGATGAAGAAGACCTTCTTGCCCGTGTAGGCGACCTGGGTCACGTTCGTCAGCGCCTGGATGCTCGGATCCACGTTCACGAAGCCGTCGACGCCGTTGACCAGAGGCGTAAAGCTCTCAGCGCTCGGCGCCAGGTCGTCAGGATCGCCAGGCTGGTCGCTCTCTTGCTCCCCTCGCGCCAGCGCGTCCCCGAAGATCGCGTCAAGCTGCGCCTCGAAGGTCGACAGCGTCCGGATCTGCAGGCCGTCCAGGCCCGAGGCCACGAACATCCTGTCGCCCTGGCGATCCAGCTCGATGTCCTGAGCCTTGATCGGGTACTGGTTGACCAGGAAAGGCAGGCCGCCCTCGCGTTGGGCGTACACGACCATCGCGCAGCGCGCCGCCACCATCAGGAAGTTGTTCCCGGGCTCGTTCTTGGAGCTCAGCGCCGCCACGTCCGTCAAGGGGAATTGCCGCCCCTCCTCGTCCGGCTCGCACCCCTCGCCGCCGAACTGCGAGCGCGCCTCGCCCGTGAGCACCTCGACATCCTCGTCGAAGCCAGCATCGCCCTCCTGGGGGACATCATCGACGCCGTCGCTGGCGCCCTGACCCACCCGCGCGAAGCGGAGCGACTCTCGACCGTAGACCAGCGCGAGCGTCGCCGCGCTCGGATCAAAGCCCTCGGCCCCGAGCCCCAGCAGCGCGAAGGAGGTCAGCGTCCCTGTCGCCGACAGGCGGACATCCGTGTTCAGGACCTCCTCGTAGCTCTCGCCCCCATTGCGCGTCTCCATCACGCGCAGCGTCACGCCGCCGCCGCGCTCGAAGGGCAGGATCATCGAGATGAAGTCGCCCTGCGCCTGCACCAGCGGCTGGCTCCCCGATGAGAAGCCCACCTCCTCGTGGACCACCCTCGACTCGAGCGAGCCCGAGCAGAACGCGTCCCGCGTCTCCACGTCAAAACGAGGCGAGTCGCACTCATTGCTGACCGCGTCAAACTCGCCGGGCAACACGCAGCCGCTCAGCAGCGCCCCACCCAGGAGGACCGCCGCGCCAACCTTCGCCGCCATCTCAACCTTCTTCATCGCCTTGCTCATGTTCCACCTTCGTCGAATGTGGAGGTCCGCTCGACCCTCACCGCGTCCCACTGCATCCTCCATACCAACCCCCGAAGATGGCCCTTTCTCTCGACGGTCGCCCGCGGGCGCGGTGCCAGGGCGCCCTCACCTCGCGCGCCGATCTCAAAAAATCGTCCCAACCAGCCCGACGCGCTCAGATTTTCGAGCCCGCGCCGTGGACCGGGCCCAGTCCTCACATGCAGGACTTCAGGACGATGAAGATCAACATCGAGACCAGCAGCATCCCGCCGATGATGCTCAAGGCCTTCTTCTCCTCTTCCTTCCGCCTGCGCTGACGCCGCTGCTTGTTCCCCGCCATCGCTGCCCCTCTGCGTCTATATCCATGATATTACCGACAAAATTCGGTGCTGGCGGCTGCTGCACGCCCACCCCGCGATGACGATCATAACACGGCGCGTCGGGCGCTAGAAGCCGATGGTGATGCTGGCGCCGCCGCCCCCCTTGAGCTTGAGCGGCTCGAGGAGCATGTGCTCCCTCGACTTCTTGAAGAGGCTCGTGTCCGCGTTCGGCCCGAAGGGCAGGAACAGCGCCTCTCTCAAAGAGGCGTCGGAGAGGTCCTCCGATTGGATGCCCTCCTGGGTCAAGCTCAGGAGCCCGCCCGAGACCATCACGCCGACCCCGAGCAAGGTCGTCTCCGTAAAGAGGCTGTCCGAACAGCCCGCCACGCAGTTGGCCCCGAAGGCCGGCAGGATCGCGATCGCCGCTCCTGTCGCGGCCACCATCACCCCGCCGCGTCCGATGGGGGTGCGGACGGCCACGAGGCGACCGCCCTTGGGCAACAACCTGAAGTCCTGCGCCCGCGTCACCGACGACCCGATCCCACCCGGCCTGCCTGTGCAGAAGCCGTCGAGGGGATCAAAGGAGGCGAGCAAGGGCCTCATCGCCCACCCCGCGCTTGTGATGTGTGGCCAGATGAACTCGGGAGGCGCTGGCGTCGGTGCGCCGCCCTCGGCTTCCTGCGCCTTGACCCCCGTGGGCAGAACCAGGACCAGCATGAACAATAATATCGAGGCGCTTCTCAACAAGGGTGTGCCCATTCTCCTCCCCGATGCTCCGGATGGAGGGTGTTGCCCAGTCTCCGCGCCCATCATAACATCAACCGCGCGCCGTTGCATTTCTGGCGTCCTTCACGACGGAGGCCTCCCATGCCCGACCCCGAGCTCACCCTCGAAGATCTCCTCCAGTGGGCGCACGACCGCACCCACCTGCTCTACGACGGCACCGAGGTCGCGCACCGATCCTGCGGGGTCGCGCTCGCCGAGACCTTTGGCCGACAGACCGCCCCCTACCAGGCCCTGCGGCGCGGGGGCATCACCGGCCACGGCCAGTGCGGCGCCATCAAGGCCGGCGAGCTCATCCTCGGCGAGGTCTTCGGCGACCCCGATCCCACAGGCCCTGTCACCGATACGCTGCGCGAGGCCATGATCCGCTACAGAGCGCTGTGGCAACAGGAGACTGGCCTCGGCGACGGAGACTCCATCGTCTGCAATGACCTCACGGCTCCCCTTGGCGACTTCCGCTCACCCGAGCGCCACGCCTTCTGCACCGATCTGGCCGCCGTGGCCTCGCGCTGCGTCGCCAGGACGCTCCTTGGCCTCGGCGCCGGGCTCGACACCCCTCCCCCGCCTGACCGCTGATCCGGCGCCGACCTGCACCGGAGAGGGCTGCGGAGCCCGCGCCTGGAGCGCCCCGGCAGGTCGGCGGGAACACGGACCGACGGCCAGTGTCCAACCCGACGCGCCGCCCTGAAGGAGGACCAGACATGCGCCGATGGAAGACCCGATGCTCTCAACTCGCCATCCTGGCGGTGGCCTCGACGCTCACCGGCTGCGCGGCTGGCCCTGCCGCCGCCCCGCCCCAGCAGACCCACGCCGAAAGGCCTGCTCCAGATACCGGCGCGGAGGCCCTGGTGAGGACAAGGGCGCTGCTCGCCGCGCTCGACCCGGACGATCCAGACCGTCCCGAGATCATGCACCAGCTCGCCTTCCTCCTTGAAGAGGAGGCCAACGATCTCCAAAGGCGCGCCTGGTCCCTTGAAGAAGCCGCCGAACCCCAGCTCACCCAGATCGACGAGCTCAAGGCTCGCTCCAAGGGCGCGCTGGCCGAGGCGCTGGAGATCTATACCGCGCTCGTCGAAGGACACCCTGGCTACGAGCGCGTCGACGACGCCAGGTACGCCGCCGCCTCGATCCTGCTCCAGCTCGGACAGCGCGTCGAGGCCGCGCGCGCCATGCAGGCCCTCATCGACTGCTGCCCCTCGTCTCCCATGCGCCACCAGGCGCTGCTCGCCCTGGGCGAGCACTACTTCAACGAGAACAACATCCTCAAGGCCGCCGAGCTCTACCGCGCCGCCATCGACGCCGCTCCCACCTCCTCATTGGCCCCCTTTGCCCGCTACAAGCTGGCCTGGTGCCACTTCAACCTCAACGAGGCCCCTGCCGCCTGGGGGCTCTTTCTTCAGATCGCCAAGAGCGCCAGAGCCACCCCCGAAGACCGCCAGGCCGTTCAGCTCGCCCGCGAGGCCTCCAAGGACGCCGTCATGGCCTACGCCCAGTTCGGCGATCCCGCCAAGGCTCTGGCTGCCTTCGAGGAGCTGACCGGCGATCCTCCAGGCGCTCAGAAACTCGCGGACAACCTTGTGATCATTTATCTGGACATGGGTAAATCGGGCGAAGCCGAGGTGCTCGCGAGGGCCTTGCTCGCCCTGCCCCGCGCTCGATCCGCGAACCTCTCCACCTTGCTCGCCCTCGTCGAGGTGCAGTCCGCGAGAGGTCGAGACGCTGAAACCCTGAGCGCCATCCAGGACGCCCTTGACGCGGCCAGCGCCCCGAACCAGGCCGACGCCGGCTGGCCGCAGGCCGTGGAGGACGCCATGGCTCAGGTCGAACCCAGGCTCTGGGGCCTCGTCGAGCACTTTGAATCGACCAGGGCCCCTGCCGCCGCTCCCGGTCGCCGCGAGGCCCTGGAGCTCTACCTCAAGCACTTCCCCACGGGTCGGCACGCTGACCGCGCCCGAGCCCTCGTCAACTCCCCCTGAGCCGCCACTCCCTCCTGACGAGGTCAAGACGCACCCCGCCGTGACCCGCGAGAAGCCTCCGCGCGCCTCTCCCCGGCGCGGCTCACGATCCTCGAAGCGCCTGGAAACGCGCTCCGATCTGGTCTAACCTTGGCGGGAGCGTCACCTCTCTGCACCCAGACCACGGAGCCAGCCATGCGTTTGCGACACCTGACATTCCTCCTCCTCATCGCGTCGGCGCTGGGGGCTTGCTCGGACGATGGCGCGGCTGACGCACCGGAGCCGCAGCCTGAGCCGACCCCCGAGGCGCAACCCGAGGCGCAACCCGAGGCGCAACCCGAAGCCCAGCCCGAGGCCCAGCCCGAAGCTCAACCCGAGCCGCAGCCGGAGGTGAAGGTCCTTGAGGTCTTCGACAACGCCCGGATTACGAGCATCGGCGGGATGGAGAACTTCCAGAACGTGAAAGGCGAGTTCGACCTGGGGCCGGGGCCCTTCGCGCGGGTCACGTTGATCGTCGATCTGGACACGACCTGCTTCCCCTTCGAGAAGTGGCAGCAGAACCCTCCGCCGGAGGGCCAGAACTGGCCGGCGGACTGCGACGCCTTCGACCGCAACTTCGAGTTCCTCATGGATGATCCCGTCGACGAGGGCGATCCGCCCGCCATCGAGCTTGTGCGCGCGATCACGCCCTTCGGCGGCCCGATGCACTTCGAGGTGGACATGACCGACATCGCCAACGGGCTGCCGGGGGCGCACACGCTGCGATCCCACATCAGCACATGGTCGGACGGCGCGGGCCAGGTCTCGGGGTCGGCGGGCGGGTGGAACGTCTCTGCGAGGATCGAGGTCACCGAGGGTCCGGCGCCTCGGCGGGTGCTGGCCGTCATGCCCCTCTTCAACGGCGGCTACGGCCACGAGTCGGGCGTGGTCGAGATGCCCTATGTGCTGCCCGAGGGCGTCACCGAGACGCGCCTGGAGTATCGGGCCACGGGCCATGGGGGCGGCGAGGACAGCTCGGGGGCGTGCATCGGCCCTGCGGAGGAGTTTTGCCAGCGAGGGCACTTCCTCAAGCTCAACGGGAGGGTCCTGTCCTCCTTCACGCCCTGGCGCGACGACTGCGCGACGCTCTGCACGCTGGAGCGCTTCCAGAACTTCGACTACTGCAAGGAGAACCCGACCGGGTCGATCCAGAGCGTCCGGGCGCCGAGGGCCAACTGGTGCCCCGGCTCGGTCACGCCGCCGATCCTGAGAGATCCCACGCAGGAGGCTGGTGAGCACCGCCTCACCTACCAGATCGCCGACGTGGTCCCTGGCGGCTCATGGCGTATCTCCGCGCTGCTTGTCGTCTTCGGGGATTGATCCCGGGGAGGCTCGCGCCTTCCTGCGCGGATCTCGCAATAACTACAGGCAGTTGGACACGGGCTCTGGAGGGCTGGCGGGGGCTCTGGGTTGCGGCGCCTGAGGGCCGCGGGGCCTGAGCTCGGTCAAGCCCCTGGGGTGAGGGCGCGGATCAGAACTCGGCGCCAGCGGCGCCGACGGGGCCGTTGATGCCGCAGCTCGCGCCGCCGCCGCCGGGGTTTCCGAACTCGACCACGTTGGCCATCATCTCGGGGTTGGAGCCTTCGAGGCGGTAGACGGAGAAGGAGGCGCCGCCGGCGCCGCCGCCGCCGCAGCCGCCGTTGCCGCCGTTGCCGCCTGTGCCGCCGTTGCCGCCGGGGCCGCCGTCGTCCGCAGGGCCGCCTGCG
>SYOX01000161.1 GCA_005804885.1 Pseudomonadota bacterium | reverse complement strand
GTCTTGCCGGTGCCGGCGGGGCCTATGCCGAAGACGATGTCATGGCGGCGGATCGCGTCGACGTAGCGCTTCTGGTTCAGGCCCTTGGGGGAGACGACCTTGTTGCGGTGGGAGGTGAAGATGTTGTCCATGAAGACGTCGGCGATCTGCATGTCGGGCTGCTCGCGCAGCATCGCCAGCGCCCGCTCCACGTCGAGGGGGGCCACCGGGCGGCCCTTGGCGACGAGGTCGTAGAGCTGCATCAGCGCTCGGGCCGCCAGCAGATTCGCCTGCGCGTCGCCCTGGATCTGCACGCGAGGCCCGCGCGCGGAGATCCGCACCCCGAGCAGGCGCTCGATCACCTTGAGGTTCTCGTCCCTGGGTCCGTACACATAGCCGGCGACCTTGTTGTCGTCGAACTCGAGCTGTCTCTCTTCGTGCTCCAAGGGTCCGGCGCCTCCTCGCGCTCTACTTCTTCGGGCGGCTCAGACGGTAGGTCTCTCCGGTCGGCCGGTACTTGTAGATCCCCTCGTAGTCGGGGGCCTTCAGATCGCCTTCGGACAGCAGCCGCACCTCGACGAGGACCTCAAGGCGAGGGGGGTAGTCCCCTCGCTGCCTGCGGTAGACCTCGAGAGCGGCTGAGATGCGACCGATCTGGCCTCTTGTCAACGCGTCTCGCATCGGATCGACGACGGCGGCGGCCTGGGCGCCGCCTTCGGGCTGGCCCTCCTGGGTGGACTTCTCGCGCGCGGACAGGAAGATCCAGAGGCCAGCGGCCAGCACCGCGATCACGAGGAAGGCGGTGAAACCGTGGAAGGCGGCGGCCTCGCGGATCTTCTCGCCGCTGGCCGCCTTGCTGGGCGGCTGCGCGGCCACCGGCTCGGGCTCGGCCTCCTTGTGGGGCGCGATGATCTCGCCGTGGATGAGCAGCGCCAGCGAGCGGCAGACCTCGAAGGTCTCCAGGCGAGCCAGCGGCACCAGATCCCGCACGCTCCGACTGTAATGGATCAGGCTGAAGACCTTGAGCTCCTGAGGCCCGATCTTCTTCTGCCGCGCCTCCTCGGGCTGGATCTGGCCGCTGATCCGCTTGACGAAGGACATGTCCAGCGAGGGGACCAGCGCGCGGATCGTCGGCCAGCGCTCGGCCTGCTTGAGCCCCTCCTTGATCACCTGCTCGGCGTCGAGGGGCTCGGGGCCGCCCGGCAACAGCGGGATCTCCTTGGCCTCAAGCTGCCACTGCCCCTTCTTCCAGCCCAGCGCGCGGTGCAGATCCTCGACGAACTGCATGTGGAGGATGTCCTCCAGCTGGCCCTGGTGCAGCTTGTTGAGCCCCAGCAGGACCACCCCGAGGGGCTTGCCGCGCAGCTTGCTGCGCTCGAGCGCCTCGTCGACGTCCGCCGCAGAGACGAGCTCGCCGCGCACCAGCAGCTGACCCAGGCGCCAGGCATCGGCGCGGGTCGGCGAGTCGACCTGGACGATCTCACCCTCCGACAGCTCGATCTTGAGCGCCTCGACCTGACCCTCCCCGAGCACCGCCTTGATCTTGAGGACCCCGGTGAAGCGCCGCTCGTCCAGATCCAGCAGCAGCGCCTCCACCGAGGTGTCGCTGAGTTGACCTTCAGTCGCCATCTTCACCGAACGCTCCGTCGCCCGCCTCCCTGTCCAGGCCCCGCTTCGGCGGCCTGCGCGGCGCCACGGGGGCCGCCGTGGCCCTTGGCTTGTAGATCGGCGGCCCAAGCCACAGCAGCGCCAGCGCCACCACCGCCGCCAACGCCAGCAAGGCCCCGCTGATCAGCACCGACCCGTCGGCCCACAGCGTCAACGACCGCCACGCGTCTCCGAGGATCTCCTGACCCATCCACAGGCCGCCGACCCCCAGAGACACCAGCAGCAGCGGCATCAGCCCCCAGGCCGACCCACACAACACCGCCCCCAGCCCCGGCAAGACGACATTGCCCACACGCCAGGACCACAGACTCACGCGCCCGAAGCGCTCCGTCTTGCCCTCGTGCGACACGCGCTCGGTGTAGCTTATCGAGCCCCGGCCCTCGAAGCAGCGCGTGCAACCGGTGCACGTCTCGCCGTCGCGGGCCGTCAGATCCGAGCGGCCCTCGCCCATCGACCCGCCGCAGCGCGGGCAATGGCGCGCAGCACCGGCCACTCGCCCGATCAACGAGGTGATGAAGAGCACCGAGAGCGCACCGCCAGCCAGCAGCGGCATCGAGTCCAGCGGCAGATCACCGCCGAGGCGCGCCCAGTGCGCGGCGGCCAGCCCGTCATCGGGCTTGACCGAGGCCAGGTGCGCCTCGAAGAGCGGCTCCATCGGCAGCTCCTCGAAATGAAACCACACCCCGATCGTGCGATCCTCGACCGTGGCCCGCTGCGCCGCCTCGTCCTGGCCCAGCTTGATCGCCTGCTGCACCAACGCCTCGACCCGCGCGTTGTCGCCCGACATCTCGGCCACCCGCGCCAGGTTGATCCACGACCGCCAGTCCTCCGGGTTCATCTGCGCGACGACCTCGAAGCTCTCTCTGGAGGCCACCAGATCGCCCGTCAGCGCCTCGGACACGCCCAGGTTGTTGAGCACCGCCGGCCTCATCTCACGCGGCAGCGTCTTGTCGTCCATCATCGCCTTGAGCGTGGCCCGCGCGCCGGCGTGACCCGAGGCCGGACCCCGCCTGAGCGCCTCGCTCACCCGCAGGAACTGCCGCGCGTGCGCGATCCGCGGATCGACATCGCCGCCCTCCTTGATCCGGGACTCCAGCGCCTCGACGCACTCCCCCTCGCAGCCCAAGGAACCCCAGGCGGCCAGCTCGCTCGCCTCGCTGCCCGGGAAGCTCATCCCCGCCCCGCTGAGCGCGAAGGCCTGCGGCAACAAGGCCAGCGCACCGAGCGTCGCCGCCACCGCCGCGCGCTCCGGCCAGCTCATGTACACACCCAGGAGCGCCGCCGCCGCCACCGCCGACACCAGCAGCGACCCCGTCAACAGCAGGGGCGCCCCCAGCAACAAGGCCAGCAGCAACAACACCTGGAGCCGCGCCACGCCCTCCGGCAAGACCCGCTTGAGATCATCGGCCAGCAACCCCACGTGCCGCACCACCAGCGCCAGCGCCAGCGCCAGCCCGAAGAGGCACAGCGACACCCACAGGACCGACACGAGCTTGACGGCCCACCCGAAGCGGCTCGGCAAGAAGGACCAGCTCTTGGCGTAGCCGTCCGACAGGTGGCGGCCCAGCGCGAAGACATCCTGCGGTGTGGTCTTGAGCACCAGAGAGAGCTGCGCGAACTCGACCATGGGCATCTGCGGCGCCAGACGGCGGGCCTGCTCCAGCCGCTTGCGCGCCGTGGCCTCGTCGCCCTTCTCCAGCGCCGCCGCGCTCTCCTCGATCAGCACCCTGGCCTCATAGGGCCGGCTCGGCAGCCCCAGCCGCGCCGCGATCTGCACGTAATCCTCGAAGAGACGATCGCGCGCCTCGTCGTTGTCGGCCTCTCGACGCTGGCTCCACTGCACGCCCAGCTGCACCAGGCTCTCGTCCGGAGGCCTGACCTCGGGCTTCTCCTCCTTCTTCTCCTCGCCGACCACCGGCCGCTTTCGGATCATCGACTCGATGTCCAGCGGATCGGCCTGACCCAGAGACACCGCCGGCCACAGCAGCAGCACTCCAAGCAGGAGCCCCGCCGCAGACAACGCGCGGCTACGACAAGGTTTTTGGGCGTTTGAGTGGATGGTTGACACCTGCAGAGGGCCGTCTTTACAAGGTTGTCGTTGTGTCGCCTCGCGGGACTATAAGCCCAAACCCGCGCCGTCACAAGATCGACACCAAAACCCGAGCTGACCCCATGGACACCGACGGCAACGACGCCCGCATCGATCGTCTCCAGACCATCGTCCGCGCACTGCGACACCCCCAGACCGGCTGCCCCTGGGACCTGCGCCAGGACCACGCCTCCATGCGCGCCCACCTCGTCGAGGAAGCCTACGAGGTCCTCGACGCCATCGACGACCGCGACGACCTCGCCCTGCGCGAGGAGCTCGGCGACCTCGCCTTCCAGATCGTCTTCCACGCCCAGCTCGCCGACGAGCGCGGCGCCTTCAACCTCCAGAGCGTCCTGGACACCGTCGCCGACAAGATGATCGACCGCCACCCCCACGTCTTCGCCCACGCCCAGGTCGACGGCGCATCCCACGTCCTCCACCTCTGGGAGCGCCGCAAGCAGGAGCAGGGCCGCGCCGTCCTGGCCGGCATCCCCAGACACCTGCCCGCCCTCCAGCGCGCCCAGCGCATCACCGCCCGCGCCAGCACCGTCGGCTTCGACTGGCCCGACCTCGACGGCGTCATGAACAAGGTCGACGAGGAGATCGCCGAACTCAAACAGGCCGTCGACAACCGCGACAACGACGCCATCGAGGACGAGCTCGGCGACACGCTCTTCGCCCTCGTCAACCTCGCCCGCAAGCTCGACGTCGACGCCGAGGCCGCCCTGCGCCGCACCCTCGACAAGTTCCAGCGCCGCTTCGCCCACATCGAGGCCGCCCTGGCGCTGCGCGGACGACACCCCGCCGACGCCACCCTCGACGAGATGGACCGCCTCTGGGACGACGCCAAGGCCCTTGAGCGCAAACCCGCAGACAACCCGGACGCCTGAAGGCCGCAACGCCAAAGGCCGCACGGGCGCACCGGGGCGGGCCTCCATCGCTGACCAGAAAAACCTTTTAAATCAACGGCGTATGATGGCCCTGGACTCGCTCAGGACCACGCGACCGGCCTCGATCTGGCGCCCCGCCGCGATCGTCAGGTTCGCCGCGATGAAGGCCTCGTGCCCCAGGCAGACCCCCTGGTAGCCAATGTCGACGACGCGCAGGCCGTCTGGGCTCAAGACCTTGACCGGCCCGACCGGGTTCATGTCCGTGCCGATCGCCCCGAACTTGTGCCGGCACCCTCGGCCCGCGACCCCGAGCTGGATCAACCCCCCGATCCGCGCGCCGGGGTAGATCACCGACAGGTTCGCCGTGGCCTGGCGCTGCAGCTCGGCCCCACGACCGATGACGCTGAACTCGGCGATGGAGAGCGCCCCGACCTTGACGTCGTCGCCCACCACGCAGCCGCGCAGCACCGCGCAGGCGTCCACCTTGACCCGATCGCCCAGGTGGCAGCCCTCCACCACCGCCGACGGGTGGATCCAGCAGCCCCTCCCTCGGCGGGTCGCCCGCGCCAGCACCTTGTGCGGGTTCAGGCTCACGGCCCGCAGCGCCGCCCACGCCAGCGACAGCGCCCCCCGCAGCGCGCCGGGCTCAAGCGCCTGCGCGCCGATCGCCAGCAGGTTCGTCCTCGTCAACTCCGCCCAGTGCCCCACCGGCGCGGCGGCCACGTCCGAGAACGCGATCCCCATCCGCCCCGTCGGCGACACCATCGGATCGACGTCGATCTGGATCTCGTGGACACGCGCCGCGACGTCGACCCCGACGGCCTCCTCCAGCGCCTCGGGCCACCCCTCCGGGTCGGGCCAGGGCGCCTCGACGCCCTCGGGGATGTACCAGAGATCAAAGCCGATCGCGGCGCCCCCGTTGACCCGCGGCAGCCGCCCGAGCGGATCGCTGGCCGCCGCCGGCCCGGCGACCGGGCGGACCAGCCGCACCGGGCGATCGCCCCCGACCGCCCGCGCCGCCGCCTCGAAGACCCTGAGCATCTTGCCCGACACCCACAGATCCTCACCCCAGAGGATCAGCGGCCCGGACCTCGGCCCCTCGCTCGACAGCGCGACCAGCCGCTCCGGCGGGCGCCACTGGGACAGCGGGCGATCCAGGACGCGGGCCTCCGAGACCGGATCGCCCAGCCCGAAGACCTCGCCGCCACACCAGCGCGAGCGCGGCGTGGGGATGACCGCGATCGGCGCCCGCCCTGCCACCTCACTCGCCCTTGAGGTCGACGTCGAGCAGCTTCGGCTTGCCCTCGCCCTCGCCGCCGAGCAGGTTCTTGGGCTTTTCGCCCTCGGGCGCCTTGAGCTCCGGGACCTTGAGCGCGAAGTCCGGGTCCGGCAGCAGCCCGCCGCCCTCACCCCCCGACGGGGCCTCATCGCCAGCGGGGGCGCCCTGATCGCCAGCGGGCGCGGCGGCCTGGCCCTCGGAGGGCGCGGCCCCATCGACGGGCGCGCCCGCCTCACCGACCTTCGCCGCGCCCTGATCGGCCGGCGGCGGGACCGACGAGGTGGGCGGCGAGGGGATCTCCGCCGTGGGAGGTGGGGTATCGCAGGCGATCAAGGCCAGGGTGGCCAGCAAAGCCACCCTCAATATCAGCGCACGGGACATCGCTCTCTCCTGTCTTGACTGCGTCAGCGCGCAGGGCCGACCCTCCGCACGCGGAACTTAACACGATCCAGGGACAGGCGCACCACGCCCTTTGCGCCGTCGGCGCGCCGCCCGAGGACAGAGGCGGCGCCCATCCCGCCCTGCGGCGGGCGGCCGCCTTGTAGAAGGGGCCTGATCTGGGTTAGAAAGAGTGCTGTTGAGAGGCAAGAACGGGGCCTCCCAGGTTGACCAGGGGAGATGGCCAGGCGCAGAGACCTGAGCGACGAAGGCGACCCCCTCGAAGAAGATCCCATCGACGCGGAGCGTTCCATGAAGGCAATTTTCACCCGATGCGCATTTTTGACGATGGCCGCCGCATCGCTGACCGGCTGCCCTGGCTTCGGCAGCGAGGAGCCCGTGGGGCTCTTTGATGAGGTCCCCGAGTTCCCCAACCACGCCGAGCACATCGCCCCCCTGATGGTGACCTATTGCCTGGAGTGTCACTCCGACACGCCCCGCCTCGGCGCCCCGGCGACCTTCCGCCTCGACGTCCTTGAGGATGAGGGCGGCAAGCAGGGCCTGCTGTCGCGCGCTGACCTGTCGATCGTCCGGATCAACAACGCCAGCAACCCCATGCCGCCCAACACCCGCACCCAGATGAACGAGATCGAGAAGGCGACCATGGCCCGCTGGTCGGCCTGCGGCAAGCCCGCCGATCTGGCCGCCGCGCAGGCCGACTGCCCGCCGCTGGACGGCGAGCCCGAGCCCGAGCCCGACCAGCCCCCGGCCTTGACCTTCGACGGCGCCATCAAGCCCATCGTCACCCGCAGCTGCAACTTCCCCGGCAGCTGCCACGGCGGCGACAACCCCCAGGGCGGCGTCAGCTTCGAGAGCCTCGACCGCATGACCGAGGCCCTCAACCCGGCCACCTTCGTCCCCTGCGACCCCGGCGCCTCCACCCTCGTCGAGCGCCTCAAGCTCGGCGACGGCGACCCCCTGCTGATGCCCCAGGGCGGCCCGAAGCTCGCCCAGGACGAGATCGACCTCATCGAGCGCTGGGTCGCCGAGGGCGACGACGTCAAGCCCCTGTGCATGGAGCCGGCCCTGTGCGGCGACTTCGACACCTGCCGCAACACCGAGTGCGACGAGCCCAACGACACCGCCTGCTTCATCCAGTGCGCCCAGGGCAACACCGAGTGCGCCGAGTGCGTCGGCTTCGGCATGGCCCGATGCGCCCGCAACTTCTGCGACAGCGAGAACATCACCGACGCCCTGACCTGCTTTGAGGACTGCATGCCCACCGCCGATCCCCTCCAGTGCTTCCAGGACAGCTGCGAGGACCGCCTTCAGGAGATCGAGGACTGCATGAACCCCATCATCCGCAACCGAAACTGCAACACGGAGCTCGTCGAGTGCGGCGTCCGCGTCATGTTTGAGCAATGAGCCGCGCAGCCCTGACCTCGGCCCTCCTGGGCGCGCTCGCCTGCGGCTGCAACCTCGGCGTCGACATCGACGATGAGGGCTTCACGCCCTCCGCCGAACCCGAAGCCGAGCCCGACCCCGGCCCCGGCGAACCCGAGCCCGACGCGGACCCCCGAGCCGGCGTCTTCTGCACCCAGCAGGGCATGATCGACTGCCAGAACGACGCCGCAGAGGGCCTTTGGATCTTCGGCTCCATCCAGGTCAACGACGACAGCACGGGTTGCGAAGACGCCGACGCGCGCTTCGACAGGACCACCGGCGAGCTGATCATCGAAGCATGCGACGACGACCGCTGCGCCTGCAGAGCCACCAACCTCGGCTTCCGCGGCGAGTTCCGCTTCCCCTCCAACAGCACCTGCGACCCCGATCGCTGTCGGCTCGCCGGAGGAGTCCCCGGGCTCAAGTCCCAGTGCGAGGCCGACATCATCCAGAGCCAATGTGTCTGCACCGAGGAGATCGAAGCCTTCGACGCCAGCGGGCCGGACTGCGCCGTCAACCGCGACCAGGTCGTCTTCGACGACGTCAGCCTCGAATGCTGCTACGATCCTGAGGACGACACCCTCCACGTCTTCATCCCGCCCGAGGAGTTCTTCCCAAGAGTCCACATCACCTTCGACAGGCAATGACCCGCCACCCGATCGACACCCCGGAATCAAGTCGCTTGACAAACTGTTCCCTTGCCCCTATATGCCATGGGCTGTAGTACGGGGAGGTGTTTTGGCCGTGCTCGGCACAACGCTCACATGCGGGCCTATAGCTCAGTTGGTAGAGCAGCCGGCTCATAACCGGTCGGTCCCTGGTTCGAGCCCAGGTGGGCCCACTCACTTCAGGGAATACGGCGAGGCCGACTGTCCCCCACCGACCCTCTCCAGAACGCTGAACAGACCCTGCACGATACACCCCATAATTGACCCGATCACGAACCCCAAAACACGAACCCCAAAGCCCGCCGGTGACCGCCGTCGGGCTTTTTTGCGCTCTGGGGTTGGCGCCATGGGGCTCGATGTCCTGCCACGAACGGCGCTCCCCCCTCAAGGCGCCGGACGACCGAGAGGTGACCATTGAAGGAACAGTTGGAGCTGCTCCAGAGTCTTCAAACCATCGACCTTGAACTGGACTCGTCCAGGCAGGAGATGGAACGCATCCGCCAACAGCTCCAGGATCATAAGGATATCCTCCTGAAGCTCACCACAGACCTCGACCTCCAGAAGGCACAGCTCAAGGAGACCACCGCGCTCAAGACCGAACGCCAGGAAGAGCTCCGCGAGGCCGACGAGCGCTACACCAGAAGCAAGGCGCGCCTCATGGATATCTCCAGCGCCAAGGAGTACAACGCCCTCGAAAAGGAGATGGAGCAGCTCAAGCGCAAGGTCGAGGAGACCCGCGAGCAGCTCGACCACCTCAAGGAGGCCATCGAGGTCTACGAGCGCTCCATCTCCGAGAAGGAGGAGAAGATCCTCGACCTCCGCGCCCATATCGAAAACGCCGACCACGACGCCGAAGGCCAGATCACCCGCCTCGGCGACAGGATCACCACCATCTCCGCACAGCGCGAGGCCGCTCAGAAGGACATCAAGATCCACATCATCAAGCGCTACGAGTTCATCCGCAACCGCCGCGATGGCCAGGCCATCGTCGCCGAGTCCAAGGGACACTGCGAGGGCTGCTTCATGCGCATCCCCCCTCAGCTCGTCATCGAACTCCAACGCGAATCCGCGCTCATCGCATGCCCCTCCTGCCAGCGGCTCCTCATCCACAAGGACCCCGACACGGACAACGGCAGCGCTGAACGCTGAACCCAAGTCGGCGCGCGCGCGCCTTCGCACGAGACCCGTAAGGCGATCGCCGGTGGGGCCACACGCCCCACGGGCGGAAAGTCCGGGCTCCATAGGGCAGGATGGTCGCTAACGGCGACCGGGGGCAACCACAGGGAAAGTGCCACAGAGAGCAGACCGCCCCGCCAGCGCCTCGGCGCTCGGGGTAAGGGTGAAAGGGTGAGGTAAGAGCTCACCGGGCTCCCTGGTGACAGGGGGCCGCGCGGTAAACCCCATCCGGAGCAAGATCGAACAGGGGACAGGGAACCTTCGGGGACCCTCGGACGGCCCGTCCGCAGCGCCCCGGGTCAGATCGCTTGAGCCCACCGGCAACGGTGGGCCTAGATGAATGATCGCCCTCGCCAGAACCCGGCTTATCACGGGTCTCGTGCAAAGGCGCGCGCACCGACACACTCCCTCAAAACGATCCCACACACACCGCCCCTCAGGGCGACACACCCGCGTCCGCTCCCTCGCCCGCCTTGATCTCCATCCGCGCCCCCTTCTTCGCGGACATCAACTCATCCACCGCATCACCACCACCCCGCATCATCGCGCGGCGGATCGCCTCGGCCTTGAGCCTCTCCTGCTCTATCCGCTTGCGCTCCGTCAGCTGCACGTTCAAGTAGCTCTCCAACGTCCCCCGCTCCTGCGGCTCCAGCAGCGAACAACCCACGATCTCCAGCCACGCCACACCACCCTCGGCACCCCGCACCGTGTCTCGCAGCGTCTCCCTCGGCCAGATCACCCGATCATGCGGCAACCTCACGACCTTCGTACCCTCCTTGTACACCTCCAGGATCTTCACCCCAGGCTCCGGACTCTTCAGGTAGAAGCTCGACACGTCCGACAACACCAGACAACGCGCGCCGCCCACGTTGTAAACCACCGGAGCGCCGTCCACGAAGGCCTCCACCTCCTCGATCACCGCCCCCCCCGCACCGCGCGCCACCAGCACCGTCGTCCCACCCAGGATCGGCGTCCGCTCCGCCGACTCCGCCTTGACCTTCAGCGGCTTCCCCCTGTCCAGCGTCACCTCCACCTCGCCCGCCGTCATGTTCAGTACGTAGGCCTGCGACGTCCCGTACACAAGCTGACGGTACGCAAAGGGCCCCAGCCCCAGCAACCACGTCACAACGCCGAAAACCAGCACCACACCCGCGAACACCGAGAAATAAAGCCCCCACGGCTGACTCGGCACCTTGATCGGCTCGTTCACATCATCCGTCACAACCCGCCCTCCATCACCCCCAGGGCGCGCCACCTTGCCCGCGGCGCCACCCGGCGATACTCTCACACCCGCTGTCATCTCCATCTCTCTCGCTCCAACGGTGTAGGGTCGTCATGAAATCGCGTCAACAAGAGCGCCTCACAGCCCTCCCTCTCATCGCCGCCTCCCTCCTTCTGACCACGCTCGCGCTCGGTTGTTCGCAAGACACCTCCCCTCCACCCGACACTCCCTCACCCGAAGCCTCACCCGAAGCCTCACCTGAGCCCGAACCCCTCCCCCACACCCTCGACTGCGACCCCCAGCCCCTGCTGCGCGCCCCCCTCGGTCACGCCGCCCAGGCCACCCTCTCCTGCCGCGCCTCCAACACCCCCGACGCCCCCATCGAGGCCCTCACCGCCAACTCCGACAACCCCTCCTTCACCGCCACCCTCGTCGACCCCGGCAACTCCATCCAGCCCGGCGCCGACCTCTCCATCACCCTGACCTTCACCCCCGATCGCGTCGGGCCCGCGCGCGCCAACCTCACCCTGAACTTCAACAGCCTCGGCGATCCCCAGGCCCACACCCTCACCCTCGACGCCGAAGGCCTGCCCGGCCTCGACTGGGACCCCACGCCCTCACCCCCAACCTGCCGCGCCGACCTCGACGCCCCGCTCCTCGACCGCGCCCTGGCCTCCACGAACCTCGACCGCGACTCCTTCACCTTCACCCTCGACGACCTGCGCGCCTCCACCTACTTCACCGGCGGCTTCCTCGACGACGAGTTCCTCCTGTCCTGGTTCGAAGCCGCCCGCGCCGCACCCGCCCGCGCCGGCTGCCTCGAAGGCCAGATCGCCGGCGCCCTCGACCAGCACCTCCAACACCCGCACCCCGTCGCCGCCACCATCCGGCACGCCGCGCGCCTCCTCGACCGACCCCCCGACGACGCCCCTCCCTTCCACCCCGACGCCCTGCCCGGCACCTTCGACGACGCCCTCAACGCCATCTGCGCCCTCGACCCCGCCGGCTGCAGCCAACCCACCGGCGCGCTCCCGCCCGGCATGCCCGAGGCCCTCGCGCCCCTGATGTGGGCCATCCTCGAAGGCCTCCACGCACGCCGCGACCGCGACCCCCTCGGCGACAAGGACGCCGAATGGTGGCGCGCTCACGGCGGCAACGGCGCCCTCATCGCCGCCAGCGGGCAGTTCTACGACCTCACCGACGACGCCGACCGCGCCTACCTCCTCGGCCTCACACCCACCAACCCCGGCCCCCGCGCCCCCGGCCGCGAGCGCCTCTACAGAGCTGCCTCCCAGATCGCCTTCGCACTCGAATCCATCGACTGGTTGCCCTTCACCAACCTCTCCGACTTCTCCTACAACATCCGCACCCCCGCCGGCACCATCCTCCTCAAGGACGCCCGCAACGACCTCTACACCCCCGACGGACGCGACCTCCTCCTCCTCATCGACCTCGGCGGCGACGACACCTACCAGATCGACATCGCCTCCAACACCTCCGCAACCAACGCCGTCAGCCTCGCCATCGACCTCGCCGGCAACGACCGCTACACATACGCCATCCTCAGACCCGGCTCGGACGGGCTCCTGCCCCCCGACGAGGACGGCCGCTACCGAGGCGACGACCTCTACGGACCCGTGAGCCTCTCCACCCACAGCCGACAGGGCGCCGCCCGCAACGGCATCGCCATGCTCTTTGACCTCGGCGACGGCGACGACACCTACCAATCCCTCGTCGCCAGCCAGGGCTACGCCCACCAGGGCGTCGGCGTCCTCCTCGATACCGGCGGCGACGACACCTACCTGGCCGAGGCCGGCTCCCAGGGCGTCGGACAGTTCGGCATCGGCCTCAAGATCGACCTCGGCCAGGGCCGCGACTCCCGCCGCGCCTTCACCCTCTCCCAGGGCTTCGGCTACGTCGGCGGCGCCGGCTTCCTCCTCGACGACGGCGGCGACGACCAATACACCTGCGACCACGGCGACCCCGCCTTCGGCGGCACGCGCCTCTACCACTCCCCCCAGCTCCCCCAGGACGGCAACAGCAGCTTCTGTCAGGGCGCCGGCTTCGGGCGACGCGGCCAGAGCCTCCCCGCCGAACACCTCTCCGGCGGCCTCGGCGTCCTGCGCGACCTCAACGGCGACGACACCTACGAGGCCTCCGTCTTCGCCCAGGGCACCGGCTACTGGCAAGGCACCGGCATCCTCTCCGACGCCGACGGCGCCGACACCTACGACGCCTCCTGGTACATCCAGGGCGGCGCCGCACACTACGCCATCGGCATCCTCGCCGACGGCGGCCTCGGCGACGACGTCTTCGGCGCCGCACGACCCGCCCGCAATGTCACCCTCGGCTCCGGACACGACTACAGCCTCGGCGCCCTCATCAGCGAAGGCGGCGACGACACCTTCCACATGACCTCCCTGAGCGCCGGCGCCTCCAACTGCAACGGCATCGGACTCTTCGTTGACAACGCCGGCGACGACCACTACATCGCCCGATCCGACTACAGCAGCGGCATGGGCAACGTCAGCGGCGAATGCCTCGACGCCAGACCCCAGGCCGTCAGCATCGGCGTCATGCTTGACGCCGCCGGCCTCGACACCTACGATTACCCCGACAGCCCCTACCCCACCCCCGACAACGACGCCTCCTGGGGGCACACCCGCAACAACCTCCCCTCCGAACACGGCGCCGGCCTCGACGACACCTCCGAGAGCGGCGTACACCCCGAATCAAATCCATAAAAACAAGTAAAAACGAATACTTGAACCAGGACACCTCGCAAGCATGGACCTCCTTGAGATCCTCGCCCCCCACGCCAGCGACCCCCGCGCCCTCACCGAGCGCCTCGGCCACTACGTCGACATCCTCCTGCGCCACAACAGCGCCACCAACCTCATCGGACCCCTCGACCGCGAAGCCATCGAGCGCGAGCTCATCGTCGACGCCCTGCTCCCCTCCCTCGGCGGCGCCCCCCCCGAAGGGCCGCTGCTCGACGTCGGATCCGGCGCAGGCCTCCCGGGCATCCCGCTCGCCATCCTCCACCCCGACCTCCCCATCCACCTCGTCGAGCCTCGACAGAAGCGCGTCGCCTTCCTCCAGCTCGCCATCAAGGAGCTCGGCCTCGACAAGGTCGCCGTCCACAAGAAGCGCATCGAGGTCTTCCAGGCCGTCCCGCGCGGCGAGGTCGGCACCATGGCCGGCAAGGCCTTCCGCCCTCCCGCCGAGTGGCTCGACGAGGCCGCTCGATGGCTCCGGCCCGGCGGCCTCGTCTACCTCTACCTCTCCAACCGCTCCTGGGACGCCCGCGCCATCGAGCGCGCCGAGTCCCTCGGATTCCGCCTCGCCGCACGCGCCGAGCACCCCACCAACCCCGAGCGCTTCGGCATTGCCATGCGCCTCGCGCCCTCAAGGTGAACCCATGACGAAGCCACACCTCACCCCGATGATGCTCGGCGTCGCCTGCGCGGCCGCCCTGCTCGCCTGCGGCGACGACCCGCCCGCCGACCCGCCCGTCGACGCCAACGCGATCACCTTCGCCCCGCCGGGATCGGCCTCGGCAGACTCCGGACGCGGCTCCTTCCGCTTCGGCGTCGCCACCGCGGCCTCCCAGATCGAGGACCAGAACACGAACAACGACTGGTACCACTGGTCCCTCCCCCGCCCCGAGGGCCTCGGCGTCGGCACCTTCGTCGGCGACGCCGTGATGGGCTTCACCAAGGCCCAGGAGGACGTCGACCTCGTCGCGCAGATGAACCTCGACTCCTACCGCTTCAGCGTCGAGTGGGCGCGCGTGGAGCCCCGACGCGACGAGATCGACGAGGCCGCCCTGGCCCATTACGACGCCGTCATCGACGCCGCCGTCGCCAAGGACATCTCCCCGATGATCACCATCCACCACTTCTCCAACCCCATCTGGATGGACGACTTCCGCTCACGAGGCTGCCCGGACGGGCCCTCGGACGAGGACCTCTGCGGCTGGGATCACCCCGAGGGCGGCCCCCTGATCGTCGAAGAGCTGCGCCAGCACGCGCGCCTCCTCGCCGAGCGCTATGGCGACCGCGTCGACGACTGGTGCACGATCAACGAGCCCATCAACTACCTCGTCGCCAGCCACCTCATCGGCCTCTTCCCCCCCGGCAAGGCCCTCCTGCTGGACCTGCTGGAGTCCTTCATGCCCGTCGTGCGCAACTACATCGACGCCCACGTCGTGATGATGGACGCCCTGAAGGAGTTCGACACCATCGACGCCGACGGCGACGGGATCGCGGCCAACGTCGGCCTGACCCTGAGCGTCATCCGCTTCGAGGCCGCCCGCGACAACGCCCCCAGCACGCTGCCCGAGGATCTGGCCTCGACCGACCGCATCGAGTACGTCTACCACCGCCTCTTCGTCGAGGCGCTGCGGCAGGGCGCCTTCGACGCCGACCTCGATCAGACCTTCGAGGAGCCCCACCCCGAGTGGACCAACAAGCTCGACTGGCTCGGCGTCCAGTACTACTTCCGCGCCGGCGTCTCCTCCGCCCCCGTCATCCCGGTCGTGGACGCGACGCTCTGCTTCGCCGCCCTGGACAACGGCTCCTGCCTCCCGCCGAAGGACGAGACCAAGGTCGTCCCGACGATGGGCTACGAGTACTTCGAGGAGGGCCTCTACGACATCCTGGCCGACTTCAGCCGCCGCTGGCCCGACCTGCCCATGATCGTGACCGAGACCGGCATCGCCACCGAGAGCGGCGCTCGACGCGCCGAGCAGACCGTCCGCTCCCTTGAGCAGATCGCCCGCGCCATCGACGACGGCGTCGACGTGCGCGGCTACTACCACTGGAGCCTGATGGACAACTTCGAATGGGCCGAGGGCTACGAGCCCCGCTTCGGCCTCTACCGCGTCGACCGATCCGACTACTCCCGAACCCCCACCCAGGGCGCCGAGGTCCTGGGCCAGATCGCCGGCGCGCGCACGCTGACCGGCGCCCAGCGCGAGGCCTTTGGCGGCACCGGCCCCATGACCCCCGAGCCCCCCTCCGAGTAGCTCTCTGCGCACCTCTCGCCCTCGGAGCGCATCCACCCGATCGAGCGACGTTGAGCGACGCGCTCGGCGAGGTTTGGAAAATTACGATCCGGATCGGCGCCTGGGTCGTAAAGGAGAAGCTGGAATCGCCCCGGGCCTCTGCCCAGACCCCTTCCCTTGCAGCGGCCTGGGGGCGAGCCAGAATTGGATAATTGAAGTCCACATTGACATTGACGAGCTGTCTTCTCTACATATGTCGGGTTCGCATAGATCACCAGAGGCGCCCCTGAGCCTCTTTTGACATCACGCCTTGAAGAGCAACGCGCTCCCACATCACCGCGACGAGGTTTGCGCATGAAGATCCTGCTCGCTCAACCCGCCCCCTTCGAGCCAGGGAGGCTGGGCCTTGAGAACATCATCTGGTTCTCGGAGCCCGTGGCGCTGACGCAGCTCGCCGCCATGGTCCCTGAGCACGAGGTCCGCATCCTCGACCTGCGCCTTGAGCCCGACACGGAGTTCAACCGCGTCCTGCTGGAGTTCCGCCCGGATCTGGTCGGGACCACCTCGATGACGACGGACTGCTACCAGGCCAAGGCCCTGATGCACGCCGCCAAGACGACGCTGGGCGACAAGGTCTTCACCATCGTCGGCGGCCACCACCCGACGCTGGCCCCCTGGGACTTCGAGGACGCCGTCGTCGACTCGATCTGCCTGGGCGAAGGCGAGGACACCTTCCTGGAGCTGGTCGAGCACCTCGACGGCGGCGGGGATCGCAACGCCCTGGAGCACATCAACGGCCTGCGCTTCCGCACCCACGACGGCGCCTGGAAGACCACCCCCAAGCGGCACCAGAACCGCGAGCTGGACTCCTTCCCCCCGCCGGCGCGACACCTGATCAAGAAGTACCTGGATCGACAGGAGTATTTCTTCGTCGTCGCCAACCCCATCGCCTCGATGGCCACCTCGCGAGGGTGCAGCTTCGACTGCAACTTCTGCGGCATCTGGGAGTTCTACGAGCGCAAGACGCGCTTCATGAGCGCGCAGGCGATCGTGGATCAGATGGAGACCTTCGAGGAGGAGACGGTCTTCTTCCTGGACGACAACTTCTTGACGAACCGGCGCCGCCTGGAGCAGTTCGCGGACGAGCTTCAGCGGCGTGGGGTCAAGAAGTACTGGGGGACGCAGGGTCGGACGGACTTCATCGCGGACAACCCGGAGACGATGCGGCGGCTGAGGGATTCGGGCTTGATCATGATCCTGTCGGGCTACGAGTCCAACGAGGAGAACGGCCTGGATTACCTGCTCAAGCGCAACACGGTGGAGAAGAACCGCAAGGCGGCCCAGATCCTCCGGGAGCTGGGGATCATCTCGACGGGGATCTTCATGGTGCGGCCGGATTACGAGGAGAGCGACTTCGACAGGCTCTACGCGCACATCAACGATCTGGGCGTGTCGATCCCGCTGGTGACGATCCTGACGCCCTTGCCGGGGACGCAGCTCTACAGGGCGCGCGAGAGCGAGCTGTTGACCAAGGACATGCGGCTCTTTGACTTGCTGCACGCGGTTCTGCCGACGAAGATCCCGCGCTCGCTCTTCTACAAGAAGCTGGCGGAGGCCAACCAGGCCACCTGGCCCTCCTTCGAGCGGGCGACCTGGGAGGTGATGCGCAGGCGGCCGAAGTTCTTCTTGAAGAACTGGAAGGGGATGTTGAAGTTCTGGCAGAAGGCCCGGGTGTACGGGGCGATCTGCGAGGATCCGAACAGCCACTTGAGGGATGAGATCGGGATCATCCCGCGCAACGTGACCATCCAGTCGCTCATGGCGGAGGGCAAGCTCGTCGACCGCGGCCCGGTCATCGACGCGCTGGGGACGCCCATGAACCAGGAGGCCAGCCCGTGAATTCGAAAGCCATCTTCTCCGAGGCCTGGAAGGCCTTCCGCAACGTGAGCGCGACCCAGACGCGGGCGATGGGTCGGGTGCGCGACAAGATCGCCGATCGCCGTCGGGTCAACCTGGACAACATGGCTCGCCCGGAGATCCTCGGCGGGGCGATGCTGGGGGGGCCGATCCACACGGTGATGGACGCCAAGACCTTCCTCAAGCGCCTGCGCGGCGAGGTCGAGAGCCACACGGCGGTCAACCACCCGCTGCTGGCGCGGGTCGCCCAGGTGCCCTTCACGAGGGAGGACTACCGGATCTTCGGCCTGCAGCATTACGCGCTGGTGGGCAACTTCACGACCTACCTGGAGTACCTGCTGCTGTCGGCGCCGGACTCCGACGCCAAGCAGTGGATCGCCAAGGTCCTGGTCGACGAGTACGGCGAGGGCTCGGACGGTAAAGATCACGCGGAGCTCTACCGCGAGTACCTCTACACCTGCGGCGTGGTGCCGGGCGAGGAGTACGAGACGCGGCTGCACAAGGACGTGACGGGCTTCATCGCCGAGCACCTGCGGATCTGCCGCGAGGAGCCCTTCCTGGTGGGCCTCGGGGCGGTCGGGCCGGGCCACGAGTGGTCGATCCCGAAGATGTTCCCGCCCATCGTGCAGGGCTTGCGCAGGACCGGCTACAGCGAGGCCGAGATCATCTACTTCACGCTGCACATGGAGCAGGACGAGGATCACGGGGCGTGGCTGGAGGAGGCGCTGGAGATCTACGCGTCGAGCTACGAGAACCAGATGCAGATCTACCGCGGGGCGATGCTCTCGCTGGAGGCGCGGGCCAGGTTCTGGAGCGCGGTGCAGGACAAGATCGTGCGCTGGCGCCAGCCCAACAACCTGCACCTTCGCAGCGAGATGCGCCGCGAGGGGCATGATCAATACGGCGAGCTGACGCTGAGGCAATGGCAGACCAAGGTCGCCGAGGCGGGCTTGCGCGCCACCGGTCGGGCTTGAGGGGAGAAAAATCGATGAAGATCCTGTTCGTGGCGACCCGAAAGAACTCCAGCCCGGATGACCGGGAGCTCTACGAGATGGACTTCATGTGCGAGCTGCTGGGCTTCAAGCGCTCGCTGCTCGACCTCGGGATCCTGACCGTGGCCGGCTGCACGCCCGCTGACGTCGTCGTCGAGGTCCAGGACGAGTACCTGGCCCCCATCAACTACGACACCGACGCCGACCTCGTGGCGCTCTCGGCCAAGACCTCCTGCGTCACCCACGCCTACGAGGTCGCCGATCGCTTCCGCGCACGCGGCATCCCCGTGGTGCTCGGGGGCATCCACGCCTCGCTGCGGCCCGACGAGGCCCTGGAGCACGTCGACTTCGTCGTGCTCGGGGAGGCCGAGCAGACCTGGCCGGTCTTCGTCGAGAAGTTCCGGCGCGGCGAGGCCCCCCGCAGGACCGACAGCGCGGGCTTCCCGCCCATGGACCAGATCCCGCACCCCGTCTGGGGCGGCCTGGACTCGGGGGACTTCCTCTTTCACCAGATCCAGACCACGCGCGGCTGCCCCTTCATGTGCCGCTTCTGCTCCGTGCCCGACATCTCCGGCAACGCCTTCCGCTTCAAGCCCGTCGAGAGGGTCATCGAGGAGATCCGGGCCATGCCCAAGGCCGGCTTCCTCAAGGACCGGATGAAGGCCCTCTACATCGTCGACGACAACTTCATCTCGCGCGTCAAGTACACCAAGGACCTGCTCACGGCCCTGGTCCCCCTGCACGAGAGCGGCGAGCTGATCGAGTGGTCCGCCGAGACCACCCTCAACGTCGCCCGCGACGAGGAGATGCTCGACCTCTTCGCCGCCGCCGGCTGCTCCACCCTCATCATCGGCTTCGAATCGATCAGCGAGGCGACCCTGCTGTCGATGGACAAGAAGGTCAACTTCTGCCTGAGCTACCAGGAGGCCATCGAGGCCATCCACAAGCGCGGCATGTCCATCGTCGGCAACTTCATCGTCGGCTTCGACACCGACACCCTGAGCGTCTTCAAGGACATCATCGACTTCGTCGACGAGCACAAGATCATCTACCCCTTCTTCAGCATCCTGACCCCCATGCCCGGCACCAAGCTCCACGACGACTACGTCGCCGAGAACCGCCTCGATCACACCGACTGGTCCCTCTACGACACCCGGCACGTCGTCTTCGAGCCTCGCCATATGACCCGCGAGCAGCTCATGGACGGCTACACCTGGATGTACGAGCAAGCCTACGCCAGCGAGCGCGCCATGAACCGCCTCGAGAACTTCTGGCGCACCTACCGCAAGACCCGCTCCGGCTTCGTCGAGAACGAGTTCATCCGCTGGCGCCTGCGGAAGTTCCGCAACGAGGGCTCGGCCCGCTTCCAGTGGCTCCTCAAGGAAGGCTGGCGGCGCCTGACCCAGAAGAACATCAACAGCGACGTCGGGCAGCTCCTCTACTACTACGACTCAGGTCACTTCTGCGACTACCTCGACCAGTTCCGCTCCGCCAACTTCGCCGACAACGCCAGGATCTTCAACGGCGAGGTCAACCTCCCCGAAGACGAGCTCCTGGCCAAGAAGCAATGGGAGCACTCCAAGATCAAGCGCCGCACCGAACGCCAGCTCGAAGCCTCCTGAGCCATCGCTCAATCCCCACCTCCCCTCCCGACACCCTCTCCCCCAACTCCAGACGCTCGCCCGGAGCGCCCCCCCAGGGCCTCCTCGTCAGCGCGCCTTGCCCTTCGCCACGCGGGACAAGAAAGGGGTCCAGGGGCGCCTCGCCCCTGGTGGGGTCCGGGGCAAAGCCCCGGCCATGATCGACACAAAGGAGATCCGGCGAGGATGCGCGTCAGCGTTGATTCACGAATGATATCAATCGTTTGACGACTGGCGAGCGAGTCGCCGGGTGAGCAGGAGGGAGAGGCCCAGCAAGACCAGCGCAGCGAAGGAGACCGGCGTGGTCGGCGCGGCGGGGTGGGTGGCGCAGGCCATGGCGGTGGTGGTCATGCCGATGTGCGAGGACGCGCCCCGGCTCAAGGGCGCGCCGCCAGCGCGGACGGGGGGGTCGGCGGCGCGGGAGAGGCGGGGCTTCTCAAGGGCATCGTGGAGGTCGTTGTAATTGCGGTCGATGAAGCGGCCGCCCTGGCTCTCGGCGAAGTCGCTCAGGCCGTCGCCGTCGGTGTCCGAGAGGGCGGGGTCCGTGCCGAGGTGCGCCTCGCGGGCGTTGTTGAGGCCGTCGCCGTCGATGTCCATGGCGCAGACGCCGGGGCCGTCGCAGAGGCAGGTCAGGCCGCCAGGGGAGGCCTCGGAGAGAGGGCGGGCGAGGGCCTGGCGGGCGGTGTCCTTGTCGAGGGTGAAGAGCTGCTGCTGGAGGCTGGAGGCGGCGAAGAGCTGGCCGCGGCTGTCGATGGAGAGCGCGTCGACGCCCTGGAGCGCGCCGACCTCGACGCTCTCGCCGGTGGCGCGGCCCAGGCGCAGGAGGCGACCCTCGACGCCAGCGACGGCGGCGAAGAGGTTGCCGTCGAGGGGATCGATGGCGAGCCCGCGCACCAGCTCGCCGGGCTTGAGGCCCTGAACGAGCAGGTGAGCCTGACCTGGGCCGAAGGCCTCGGGGATGAGGGCGCCGGTGTGGGGGTCGATCTGGACGAGCGAGCGCCCCTCGGAGACGGCGTAGAGCGCGCCGGTGCGCGGATCGAAGGCCATGGCGCCGATGCCGGGCAGGGCGGCGGCGCCGACGAAGCGCTGCTGGTCAGCGCGCCACAGGCGGCCATCCTTGATCAAGAAGAGGGCGCCTGTCTCGGGCTGGGCGGCGAGCGCGCCGGGCGTGGAGGAAGGGGCTGTCAGGCATCCGTCGCCTTCAGCGGCCGCGGCGGTCGTGGAGAACACCGCGATGGAGAAGGCACCGATCGCAAGCCAACGTGTCATGGTACTGCCTCCGCGAAGGGGTCAAGGATGACGCTCCTCTGTATTACGACGGCAGCAGTAATTTTGCAATACTGAACATTTAATCAACATTTCAAGCGCTGATGATTTCAGCGCCCCGCGTGCTGGCCGAGGGCGGCCAGGATGGGTTAAGGATGAAGGGGCATCGAGACAGGGCGCGGACGGCCGCGGGAGGGGTGATCATGGCGGAGCGGAGCTTCTGGGGGTGGGGGTGGGAGGAGCGCTTCCCCGACGAGGGGGCGCGGCGGCAGATGGGCCAGGCGATCGGGGCGCTGCTGGGGGTGTCGGCGATGGAGCCGCTGCCGCCGCCGGAGCTGGATGAGATCGCGCTGCCGACGCCGAGGGTGGAGATCCCGGAGGCGCTGTCGGGCTTCTGCACGGCGGGGAGGCGGGAGCGGGCGACCCGGACCTATGGGCGCAGCTACCCGGACATCGTGCGGGGCTTCAGGGGGGACTTCGGGCCGGCGCCGGACTTCGTGGCGCGGCCTCGGACGGAGCAGGAGGTGGCGGCGGTGCTGGCGTGGTGCAGCGCCGAGCGGGTGGCGGCGATCCCCTACGGCGGCGGCACGAGCGTGGTCGGCGGGGTCGAGGCGGCGCTGCCGGCGGGCTTCGCGGGGGCGGCCTGCGTGGACATGACGCGGATGGGGCGAGTGATCAGCGTCGACGCGCTGTCGCGGACGGCGCGGATCGAGGCGGGCGCGACGGGGCCGGTCCTTGAGGCGCAGCTGGCCGAGCGGGGCATGACGCTGCGCCACTTCCCGCAGTCCTTCGAGTTCTCGACGCTGGGCGGCTGGATCGCCACGCGGGCGGGGGGCCACTTCGCCACCGTCTACACGCACATCGACGATCTGGTCGCCTCGGCGCGGCTGGTGACGCCCTCGGGGGTCATCGAGCCGCTGGCGCTGCCGGGGTCGGGCGCGGGGCCGGACCCGAACCGGCTGACGCTGGGCTCGGAGGGGATCCTGGGGATCATCACCGAGGCGACCGTCCGGGTGCGCCCCAGGCCGGCATGGCGAGCGCGGGTCAGCGTGCGCTTCGAGGACTTCGGCCGCGCGGTCGAGGCCACGCGGCGGATCGCCCAGTCGGGGCTCTTCCCGGCCAACTGCCGCCTGCTGGACGCCCGCGAGGCCCAGCTCCACTCGATCGCCTTCGACGGCAGCCACATCCTGCTGCTGGGCTTCGAGTCCGACGAGGCCCCGCGCGAGGCCTGGGTGGCCGAGGCGCTCTCGCTGTGCGCCGAGCAGGGGGGCAGCCCGACGGCCCCCGTGAAGGTGACTACGGGTGAGGGCGCCGAGCGAGGGGGGGATCAGAGCGCGGCGTGGCGCAGCGCCTTCATCGACGCCCCCTACCTGTCCAACACCCTCGTCAGCCTCGGGGTCGTCGTCGACACCTTCGAGACGGCCTGCACCTGGTCTGGCTTCGAGGCGCTGCATGAGGACGTGGTCCGCTCGGTCCGCGAGGCCATGCGCGGCGCGTGCGGCCAGGGCAGGATCTCCTGCCGCTTCACCCACGTCTACCCCGACGGCCCCGCGCCCTATTACACCTTCCTGGCGCCCGGTCGGCGCGGCCACGAGGTTGAGCAATGGGGGGCGATCAAGGCAGCCGCCTCCGAGGCGCTCCTGCGCCACGGCGCCACGATCACCCACCACCACGCCGTCGGCCGGGTCCACAAGCCCTGGTACCTGCGCCAGACGCCGGGCCCCTTCGTCGACGCGCTGCGCGCCGTCAAGGCTCGCCTTGACCCCGCCCAGGTCCTCAACCCCGGCGTCCTCTTCGACTCGCCTCCGGGGGGCGTCGATCCGCGCCCTTGAAGCCCGCGACGGGCCACCTCAAGGCCGGACACGTCGATATCGGCCGGGCGGGCCCGCCGTCGACCCCGCGCCTCTCCTCCCTCGTGAGCGCTCCGCTCTCACCGGAGCCGCCCCCCTCGCTCGCCGGGGTGGATCTTCGCGCCCGGATCTGCCATCCTCGGCGTCGAGTTCAAGCGACTGAAGGCAGAGGTTCCCAATGATATCGCGATCTTCCCTGACCCTCCTGGCCCTCTCGTGCGCCGCCGCGGGCGCGGCGATTACAGGCTGCGCCCACCAGCCCCATCAGACCGTCATGGCCCCGGTGGGCAGCCCGGAAGAGGGAGTGGACGCCAAGGCGAAGAACAAGGCCGCCCAGAGCCGCGAGGATCAAGTCATTGCCCTGAACGCTGGCCTCCTCGGCGCCATGAACGAGCCGTCCGGCGCGCTGTCCAACGTCTTTGGATCGATCGACCTGGGCGAAGCCGACCTCTCGGGCTCGATCGAAGGCTTGATCGGCTCCAAGGGCACGCAGCTGGGCTCCGGCGGCCTCGGCCTGTCGGCGTCCGGCCTCGGCGGAGGCGGAGGGCATGGCGGCCTCGGCGGGGGCGGCGCCGACGTCGGCCTCGGCGGGATCGGCGGGATCGGCATCAAGGGGAGCGGCGTGGGCGGGAGCGGCCTCGGAGGGGTCAACAAGACCGTGGGGGTCCAGCTCCAGGTGGACAGCGTCGTGGTCGTCGGCGCGCTCGACAAGGAGGTCATCCTGCGCGTCTTGAGGTCGAGGCAGAACCAGCTGCGCTATTGCTACGATCGCGAGCTGGTCAAGGACCCCAACATCGGCAAGGGCAGCCTCAAGGTCCACTTCAAGATCAACGAGGGTGGCCGCGTCGTTGGCGCGGAGATCGCCGACGCCGCCCCCTTCAACAAGGCCGTCGCCGACTGCGCCGTCACGGCCCTGGGCCGCATCGTCTTCCCGGCGCCGGCAGGCGGCACCGTCAAGGTCACCCACACCCTCATCTTCAAGAGGGCCGACCCCTGAGCCCGCCCCTCGGCAGCCCGACGGGCCCTCGGGGTTGAGGAGGGGCTCGGGGCTACTTGATGTCCTGCCAGGTGAGGTCGAAGCGGGCGAGGTACTTGCGCAGGCGGTCGGCGTCGTTGGTGCTCTTCTTCTGGGTGCGAGAGATGGAGAAGAGGCGGCGGCCGGCCTCGGAGAGCGAGGGGGCCTGCTGGCAGGCGAGCAGGACGTCGGCGAGCTGGACGCGGTCGAAGCGGTCGAGGTTTGCGGCGGCCTCGGTGCCGAGGATCGACGCCAGCAGGGTGCCGCCGGCGTCGAGCTGCTCGGGGGCCTGCCACGCGGCGCGGAGGCGGTTGATCTCCTCTTCGACGACGTCGATGGTGATGCGCGCGCCTTCGGCCAGCGTCGCCATCCGGGTGATGGCGGCGTTGAGGTCGCGGAAGTTCCCTCGCCACTGGGCCTCGTGCGAGGTGGCGAAGCTCAAGAAGCCGTCGCGGGCCTCCTTGTTGAAGGTGACGCGGACGCCATTGCGGTCGGTGTAGCGGTCCAGCTCGTAGCGCAGGTTCGGCTCGATGTCTTCGGTGCGGGCCTTGAGGCCGGGCAGTTCGAAGGTCCAGAGGTTGACGCGGGCCATGAGGTCTTCGCGGAACTTGCCGTCGCGGACCCGCTCGCCGAGCGCGCGGTTGGTGCCGGCGATGAGCTGGAAGTTGCTCTCGGCCTCCTTGTCCGAGCCGACGGGCAGGAAGACGCCCGACTCCAGCGCGCGCAGCAGCATCGCCTGCTCGTCCAGGCCCAGCTCCCCGATCTCGTCGAGGAAGAGCAGGCCGCCGTCGGCGGCCATCAGGAGCCCGGGGCGGTCGCCGACGGCGCCCGAGAAGGCGCCCTTGCGGTGGCCGAAGAGGGTGGACATGGCCATGTCGCCGCGCAGGGTGGCGCAGTTGACCTCGACGAAGCCGCCGGAGACCTGACGGCGGTTGCGCTTGAGCTCGTAGATCCGCCGTGCGAGCTGGGTCTTGCCTGCGCCGGTCGGCCCGGTGAGCAGGATGGGGGCGGTCGAGGCGATCGCGACGCGCTCGACCCGCTCGATCAGGCGGTTGAAGTCCTCATTGCGCGTCTCGATGCCTCCCTTGAGGAAGGAGACGCCCTCGCGGCGCTCCTGGTGGAAGCGCGTCGCGAGGCGATCGTACTTCGACAGATCCAGGTTGATGAGTTCGAAGCGCCCGGCGCCGCCGCGATCATTGCGGCGGGGCGGGGCGGTCTGGATCAGCTCGGCGGGGAAGTGGCGCGACTCGGTCAGCAGGAACATGCAGATCTGGGCGACGTGGGTGCCCGTGGTGATGTGCATGAGGTAGTCTTCGCGGTCGGGGTCAAAGTCGTAGTCCCGCGCGAAGGTGTGCAGCGCCTCGAAGACGGATTCGAAGTCCCAGGGGTCTTCGAACTCGATGAGGTGGCCGCGCACCTCGGTCTCGGGCGACACCCTGCGGATGTCCTCGATGACGACCTCGGCCAGCTTGGAGAAGCGCGGCTGGTAGAGCAGCTCCATGCGGTCGATGAGGAGGTTCTCGTGCTGGAAGAGGGCCACCGTCGGCCGCCACTTCGACCAGCGCGCCACGCCCGCGCCGGCGTCGAGGCTCGCCCCCAGCAGCCCTATACACACCCGGCTTCGCTCGCTGACCTGATCGCCCACGCTGCCTTGCCCCCTCGCGCACGCCCGCAAATTTCTGGCATCCTGGCCGATTGGTGGTTCGATAGCACCTCACGGGGTGACGATGGACGCCAACGGCCTTCGAACATCCTCTATTCGACGTCAACCATCAACCGAAAGCGAGGGCGGCCATCAAGTATCGCGCCTTCATCCTGATCGCGACCGCGCTGGTGGCCCTCGCGGGGTGCCCGGCCGACGGCCCGCCCGAGGAACCCGGCGGCGATCTGGACAGGCGCGTGCGGCCCCCCTCGGTGCTCGAAGACGACGCGCTGCCGGCCGTGTGGCGCCCGATGCGCGTCCGCCCCCAGGCCGTCGGGGCGCAGGAGGGGGTCGAAGCGCTGGGCCCCGAGCACCTCGCGCTGCTGCGGCGCGCGCTCGACGGCCCCGCCGAGGGCCGCGCCGAGATCGCCGAGCGCCTCCAGCGGGAGGTCGGCGCCGAGGCCGTCGCCCGCGCCCTCCCTCGCCTTGACGACTTCGGCCCCTTCCCGAGCCGGCTGGTCGAGGGCCGGATCAGCGGCGCCTCCTTCGAGGATCAGCCCTACCTCGTCGTCCTGCCCGAGGGCTACGACCCGAGCCGCCCCTGGCCGCTGCACATCGACCTGCACGGCGGCGGCGGCCAGGGCAGCCACACGCGCTGCCTCAAGCACTGGGGAACCTCCCCCGGCCCCTTCCTGCTGCTGTGCCCCACCACCTTCAAGGGCCACTGGTGGCACGATGAGGGCGAGGAGACCGCGCTGGCCGCGCTCGACGACGCGCTGCTGCACTTCAACGTGGACACCGATCGGGTGTCGGTCGGGGGGCTGTCCAACGGCGGCAATGGCACCTGGCACCTGGGCCACAAGCACCCCTGGCGCTGGGCGGCGCTCGTTCCGCGCTGCGCCGGGCACATCCACGGGTTCAAATATGTCCATAATATTATAGGCTTGCCGGTCTTCATGATCCACGGGGCGGCGGACAGCACCATCGGGGTGGATCACTCCCGGCAAATGCTGGAGGCCTTCGAAAGGCTCGGGCGCAGAGTTCAGTATACGGAGGTCGAGGAAGGCGGCCACGCCTTCTTCCCGGAGCTCAACGCCGAGGTGGCGCCCTGGCTGATGCGGCAGCGCCGGGAGCTGCCGGCGAGCTTCGGCTTCGTGCCGACGCCGGGCTACGACCACGGGGTCGTGCACTGGCTCCAGGTCTGGCCGCCAGGCCCGATGCGGGCGGAGCTGATCGACGGCGAGCAGGGGGCGCAGATCTCGGTGTTGACGCGGGCGCCCGCCGAGCGCCTGAAGATCCACCTGAACGCCTCGATGGTCGACCTGACGAAGCCGGTCAAGGTGAGCTACCAGGGCGCGGTGGTCTTCGAGGGGGTGGCGGCGCAGCACGCGGGGGTGGCGCTGGAGAGCTGGGCGGCGGCGCGCGACAAGGGGCGGATCTTCACGGCGGCGCTGGAGATCGACCTGCGCTGAGCGCGGCCCGGGAGGGGGCTCAGGGCGCCTCCCAGATCAGGAGGGTGGAGTCGCCGCTGGCGCTGACGAGCTGGTCGCCCTTGGGGGAGAAGTCCACGGCGTAGACGATGTCGGTGTGGCCTTCGAAGCTCTTGAGCTGCTCGCCTGAGGCGAGGTCCCAGACGCGGACGGTCTTGTCGGTGCTGCCGGAGGCCAGCCGATTGCCCTGGGGGCCGAAGGCGAGGCTGCGCACGTGGCTGGAGTGGCCCTGGAGGGTCATGAGCTGGCTGGCCGAGGCGACGTCCCACAGGGCGATGACGCCGTCCTTGTGGCCGGTGGCCAGCTGCTTGCCGTCGGCCGAGAAGGCCACGGCGAGCACCGAGGCCGCGCCGGTGGGGATCTTGAGCATCAGCGCGCCGGTGTCCACGTGCCAGACGGCCATGGCGGGCTCGACGAACCAGCCCTGGCTCACGACGGTGACCAGCGTGCGGCTGTCGGGAGAGAAGGCCATCGCGCGCACGAAGCCGCCCTCTCCGCTGATCTGCCGCAGCAGCTCCCCGGTGCGGGCGTCCCAGATCCGCAGGAGGCCGTCGAGGCTGCTGGAGGCCACCCGGCGACCGTCGGACGAAAACTCCAGTCCGGTCAAGGGTTTGCGGTGAGGCCCGAGCTTGAGGGTGACCGCGCGCGCGGTCACGTCCCAGATCTGGACCTCCTCGCCGTCGCCGCCGGTGGCGACGAACTTGCCGTTGGGCGAGACGGCGACGAAGGAGGTCAGGCCGGGGTTCTCCAGGGTCTGGAGGGTCTGGCCGGTGGTGGCCTCCCAGAGGAAGACCTCGCGCTGGAGGCCGGCCGAGGCCACGGTGCGGTTGTCCTTGAGGAAGCGGACGGCGCGCGCGGAGAGGCGGTGGCCGAAGCTGCCGAGCATGTCGACGCCGGTGCTCACGTCCCACAAGGAGATGCCGGCGCCGCCGGCGGCCAGCTTCTCCCCCTCGGGGTCGAAGGAGACCGCGCCGGGGGCGCGGCAGACGAAGGCGTGCAGGGGCTGGTTGTCGTTGATCGACCAGAGGAAGACCTTGTCGTCGTCGGCGGCCGAGGCGAAGAGCTGCCCGTTGGACGACACGCTCAGGGCGCTGATCGTGTCCTCGTGGCCGTCGAACTCGCCGGCCAGCTCGCCCTTGCGCGTGTCCCAGAGCCGAATGCCGTCGCCGCCGCCGGAGATCACATTGCTGCCGTCGGGCGTCAGCGCCAGCGCCGTGACGGCCAGACCCCCGTGGGCGTCGATCGACAGGCTCGGCGTGCCGCCGGTGCGCGACAGCCGCCAGAGCTTGACGGTGCCGTCCCGGCTGCCCGAGGCGAAGACCTTGCCCCGATCCGAGAAGGCCACGGCGGTCACGTCGCCCGTGTGGCCCTCCATGGCGCCGAGCTTCGCCCGCCTCGCCACGTCCCACAGCCCGATGGCGTGGCTGGCGCCGGCCACGGCGAGCTGCCGGCCGTCGGGCGAGAAGGCCAGCGACCGGACGTTGTAGCCGACGGCCTCCATCGTCCCGAGGTGCTTGCCCTCAGGCACCGACCAGAGGTCCACGGCGCCGTCGCTGCCGACGGCCAGCACCTGCCCCTTGGGGTCAAAGGCCACCGCGTTGGCCATCCCCGTCTGGATCTCCAGCGCCAGGATCCGGCTGCCCGTGGCCGTGTTCCACACCTCGATCTTGTTGTCCTTCGAACCGTTGGCCATCAGCTTGCCGCGCGGCGCGAAGGCCAGCGCGGGCAGGTCGTGGGAGCTGCGGTAGCGCAAGGTCCCGAGCCGCATCACCGCCCCATCCGGCAGCGGATCGCCCAGGCGATCGCGCTTGACGACCTTCGGCGCCTCATCCTTGGGCACCTCGTCCACCGCCGCCTCGTCCACCGGCGCCTCATCCACCGGCGCCTCGTCCTTCGGCGCCTCGTCGCCCGGCTCCTGGGCGAGCGCGCCGACGCCGCCAGCGAGCGTCCAGGACGCGGCCACGAGCGCAGCCAGCAAGGGGCTGATCCTCAATCCTGCGATCATCATCTCATCCTCAAGACATCAGCAATGGCACAGACTCTGGCTTCAACCAACCTGCCCGAAAATCTCCGGATGAACAAGAGCCCGACCTTGAGAGCTTCCCTCCGCTTGCAACGACGTCCACCATCGGGTAGGCAGATCGAGATCTGCCTTTGGAGGACCGCGCCATGTCGTCTATCGAGTTGATGTCACCGGGGATGCTCAAGAAGATGCGCGAGGCCTGCGCGCTGGCCGCCGACACCCTCGTCATGATCAGCGGCCACATCCGCCCAGGCGTCACCACCGACCACATCAACACCCTCGTCCACGACTACACCCTGGCCCACAACGCCCTGCCCTCCCCGCTGGGCTACCGCGGCTTCCCCAAGAGCGTCTGCACGAGCCTCAACGAGGTCGTCTGCCACGGCATCCCCGGACCCCGCGTGCTGGTCGACGGCGACATCATCAACGTCGACATCACCTCCACCTACCCCGTCAAGCGCGGCTTCCATGGCGACAACAGCGCCACCTTCTACGTCGGCGAGCCCAGCCCCGAGGCCCGCAAGATCGTCGAGGTCAGCCGCCGTTGCCTGGAGATCGGCGTCGAGCAGGTCCGCCCCGGCGGCCGCATCGGCGACATCGGCGCCGCCATCCAGGAGTACGCCGAGGCCCAGGGCTGCTCCGTCGTGCGCGACTACGTCGGCCACGGCATCGGCCGCAGCTTCCACATGCCGCCCAACGTCCCCCACTTCGGCCAGCGCAACACCCTCCAGCGCATGACCCCCGGCATGGTCTTCACCATCGAGCCCATGATCAACATCGGCGGGTACGAGTGCGAGGTCCTCGCCGACCAATGGACCGTCCTCACCCGCGACCGATCCCTGACCGCCCAGTTCGAACACACCGTCGCCGTCACCCGCGAGGGCTGCGAGGTCCTCACCCAGCGCCAGGGCCTCCTGAACCACTCCGAGGACGTCCCCTGGGCCGACCTCGGCCCGCTGACCTGCGCCCACGCCTACGCCCGGCTGCGCGCCGCCTGATCCTCCGACCCCCGCCGCGCCAACCCCAACGCCACCCTCACCCCAACTCCACCCGGACCGCCACCCGCTCAAAGGGCTCAGGCGCCTCGTAGACCCGCGCCGGGTTCTCATCGCGCCACGCCAGCGCCTCCCTCAGCATCCTCGCCAGCGCCCCGGCCTCCCCCGCCGAAAGGAGCGCGATCCCGTCCTCGCCGTCCTCCGCGACCAGCTCGTCGAAGAGGCGCAGCTCGACCTGCCGCCCCCCACCCGAGCCCTGCCGCGACCACACCTGCAACCACGGCTCCTGAAACTCCTCGCGCCGCTCACGCAGCGAGAGCGCGCACACGTCCGGCCCGGAGCCCACCGACGCGGCCTGCTCCAGCGCCCCGATCAACATCAGCGCCTCAGGGTCGATCCACCACGTCCCCAGGTAGTCCACCGCCAACCTCGGGGCCTCCGCGTCGGCCACCATCGTCTCCACGTAGACCCGCAGCGACACCCCCTGCCCCGACGAGCCCACCCCCGACGCCGACCCCAGCGTGTGATCGGCATAGGGCCTCGGCGGCCTCTCCTCGACCTCCTCGATGGCCCGCTCCAACCCCTCGGCCAGCGCCTCGGCCGCCCCATCCGAGAGCCACGCCACCCAGGCCAGCTCCCCCGGCGCGATCAGCCGCACCCAGAGATCCTCCTGGTCGTCCCGCGCCACGTCCACGACGCTGTCCGCCTCTCGATCGTCGGGATCGCCGAAGAAGGCCCCGAGCATCATGGCCCGCTGGCCCGCGACCGCGTCCATTCCAGACCGCGCCAGCAACACCACCCTGGCCTGCGGCACAACAGTCGAGGGCAAGCCCTTCCGAGCCGCGATCGCCCGCTCGACCCCCTCCCTGAGCCAGATCGCGACCTGCCCGGCCTCGTCCAGAGACAGCGCCATCGGCTGCGACACCTGCACACTCTGACGAATAAAGTTCAATGATATCAATATGCTGGACCAGTCCAGAGGCAGACCAACGACCGCGCCGCCGCCCTCGACGGGCTCCCCGACGCCTTTCGACGGGGGATGAGGCGAGGGGTCTGGGGACCATTGGAGGGTGGGGACGCAGAGGTCGATGGCGTCGAGGCTGGGGAGTTGGTCCATGGTTCAGGCCTTCAGCCGGTTGGGGTTCGAGGAGGGGCCCCAGGCGGGCTCGGGGGGGAAGGCCTCGGAGAGCCGGGCGTTGAGCCTGCCGGGGAAGCGGCCCTGGTGGGCGAGCCAGGACACCGCGTCGATCAGCGTCTCGTCGGTGTCGCGGTACTTGAAGTCGAAGACGCGCTCGGCCTTGCTGCCGTCGAACCAGGCGTGGTTGTGCGCCCACTCCTTGACGACAGAGCGGGTGTAGGGCGGCTCCTTGCCCACGAGCGCGAAGAGCGCCTCCAGGCAGGCCGTGGCCGGGATCAACACCCACCTCGGGGCGGGCATGTACAGCGGGCCGACGCCGAAGAGCGCCTTGAGCCTGGCCCCCAGCTCCTTGCTGACGAGGTTGGCCGCGCACAGGATGTGCCGCTCCCCGGCGGCGCCCCGCGTCAGCGCCCGGGCGTGCGCCAGCGCCACGTCGCGCACGTCGACGACGCTCGTGCCGCCCGGGACGGTCTGCGCGCGCCCGGTGAGCCAGTTGAGGGCGAAGGCGTTCGAGGGCGTCAGGCGCAAGTCCCAGCGGCCGTAGATCCCGGTCGGGTTGAGGATGATCAGGTCGACCCCGGCCTCGGCGGCGAGCCTGGCCGCCGCCCGCTCGCTGTCGCGCTTGGCGATCGCGTAGGGCAGCACGGCGTCGTCGGCCCAGTCGGCCTCGGTCAGCGCGACCGGCGCGCGCCGCTTGCCGATGGAGACGGTCGATGAGGTGTAGACGATCCGCCCGATCCCGTGGCTGGTGGCGGCCCGCACCACGTTCTTGGACCCCTCGATGGCCGGCGCCATGACGACCTCCGGGTCGTTCGACATCGAGTAGACCGCCGCCATGTGGATGATCGCGTCGCAGCCCTCGGCCGCCCGCCCCAGCGCGTCGCCGTCGAGCACGTCCCCGCGGGCGAAGGTCAGCCCCAGGCCGTCGATCCCCCGCGTGTCCGCCCCCTCTCTGACGAAGGGCACCACCTCGTGCCCCTCCTCGATCAGGATCGGCAGCAGGTTGCACCCGATGTGGCCGTTGGCCCCGGTGACCAGAACGCGCATGGATCTCCCTCTCCCTGTTGATGCGCGAGGAGCTCGACGGCGACGGCGCCGCCCTCGATCAGGTGGGCGAATGGTACATGCCGGACAGCCCGATCACAACGACCGCCCAGCCTCTCCTGGGGCAGAAACAGGTTTGCTCAGTGAAGGTTCCAAGGCCCGCGAGGCCACGGCATCCCACGCCACGATCGTGCCGACGGCGTATCGCCCCACGCTCCTCGCACCGCCCCCGTTGGGGACGGGCTCGTCGGGTGGGGCTACAAGCTCAGGG
>SYOX01000160.1 GCA_005804885.1 Pseudomonadota bacterium | reverse complement strand
GGCGCGGGCGGCCTCGACCCTGGCGTCGCCGTGCGCGCCGAGGGCCGCCAGAGCCTCGACGTGCGCCTCAAGGCCGCGGACGCGCAGGCGGCCGAGCGCGTGGAAGAGGTGATCGCGCTCGTCCAGGCCGGACGCAGCCCTGCCGCTCATCAAATACTCAACGATCTCAACACAATAGCTCAGATCGACGAGGTTCATGGAGAGGCAGGGGGAGAGGCGCAGGCGCAGGCGGTGCAGGGCGAGCGCGAGCGCGAAGCGGGCGGCGCGCTCGACGTGATCGAGGGGGGCCTCGGCCTCGGCCTCGAAGGCCAGCTTGACGAGGCCGAGGGCGTCGGCGCCGGAGCCGGTCAGCCGGGCATTCTCGCCGCGCGCGCCCGTCCCTTCGGGGCCGACCGGGGTCGCCACGAGGCGCCCGGCGAGGGGCCTGGCGCCGAGCAGGTCGGCGATCTCGTCGCGCAGGGGGTCTGGCGGAGAGGGGGTCAGGGCGTCGGGGCGGGTCGGGAAGGCCGCCGAGAGGAGCGGCTCGATCAGCGCGAGGGCTTCGACGAGCGGGGCCTGGAGGGCGGGGACGTCGGCGAAGTGATCGATGGCGGCGGGCGCGACGGGGGCCTTGAGCGGGGCGCCGAGGTCCGGGCGCTGGAGGGTGAGCGCGTCGAGGCGGCTGCGCTGCGCGTCGTCGGCGAGGCCGAGGGCGTCGAGCAGGGCGAGCAGCGCGAAGGCGCCCTCGGGGTCGGCGTCGCGCTCTCGGCGGGCCAGCGCCGCGGCGAGCAGGCCGGCGTCGGCGGGCGACTCGGACAGGGCGCGCTCAAGGTCCTGGCCATCGCCCTGCTGGCGGGCGAGCAGGTCAACGCGGGCCGCCGACGCCTTGGCCTTGAGGGCGCCATTGCCGCGCGCGATCACCTCTTCGAGGAGCGCGCGGGCGCGGCCGACCTCGCCGCGCCCTGCGCAGGAGGAGGCCTGGAGCAGGCGCAGGGTGTCGGCACGCTCGGCCGCGCCGGGATCGCGGGCCTCGCCGAGGGCCTTGGGAGGGTCGGCGGCCTCGATCGCCTGGATCGCGGCGCGCAGGATGTTGTCGAGCCGAAGCCAGTGCCCCTGTCGGTGGAGGATGCGCGCGGAGGCCACGACGGGCCGGATGTCGTCCGTCCAGAGGTTCTTGGCCCGGCTGTAGGCCAGGAGCGCCCTCTCGTGATCCTGAAAGCCGATCTCGAGGATGCGGCCGTGGAAGAAGTGGTGCTCGGCGATCTCGCGCAGGCGCTCGGCGGCGGCGCCGCGCGGGGTGGAGGTGTCGGGGGAGCGCGACGGCCTCGCCCCGACCTCGCCGGCCCTGAGGAGGTCTCCAGCGGCGGCCCTCTCCGCGTCGCCTCGACCCGCGGCGAGGTCGCCGGGGTGGGGCGGTGGGGTGAGGTTGTGGACGATCTCGTTGGTGACGCCCACGACCTCGATGTCGAAGTCGCCGCTCAGCTCGACGTCGACCTCCTGGCTCTCGCGCCCTCCGACGGGCGCTGGCTGCGAGGACGAGGGTGTCGCGGCGGTCTTCAGGCTGGAGTCGCCCACCATCTTGATCGGCGTCGTGATGGGTTTCTTCTCCGTCGGCGCCGAGGGCTCCGCGTCGTTGAGCGCCGCGTCGGCCTCCTCGATCGCCAGCAGCGTCTGGGCGCGCTCGTTGGCCAGACCCCAGCGCTGCAGCGCGAAGCCCGCTTGCGCAGCCCCGTAGAGCGCGGCGCGGTGCTCGGGGAAGAGCGCCAGCACCTGCTCGAAGCACTCCAGGGCGCGCTCGGGCGCTCCGGCGCGCTCCAGCAGGAGCCAGCCCATCTCCATCAGCGCCTCGGCCTTCGGCCCCGCGCGGCGCTCTCCCGTCGCGTCGGCGAGCGCATCGCGCATCGCCTGCCAGACCTCGACGGCATCGCTAAAGCGCCGCAATCGCACAAGAAAACTCGCCAGAGGGCGCCTCGCCGGGGCGCTCGTCGGCGCCAACCGCGCGCCCTGCGCGTAGAAGCCCAGCGCCTGCTCGACCTCCAGGGCCCGCTCGCAGCGCCAGCCTCGGTGGATCGCGAGCCGCACCAGCCCGTCGGTCAGCCCGCGCTCGACCAGCCGCCGCTCCAGGGTGTCCAGGAAGTTCTTGCCCTCGGACTCCCCCCAGACCCGGTCATCGGCCTTTTCGAGCAGCCCCAGCAGGGTGTCGAAGGCCGCCATGTGGGTGGGATCGAGGTCCAGCGCGATGCGCAGCGAGGCGGCGGCCTCCTCCGGGTTGTTCAGGTGCAGCGCGATCCGCGCCCGCGTGAAGAAGACCTCCGCCCGCTGGGTGCTCGGGCGCCCCTCGCCCTCGCGGGTCAGCCGCGCGGCCACCTCGGCGGCCTCCTGCCAGCGGCCGCGCGCCATGAACAGGTCGAGCTGGAGCTTGAGCGCCCCGGCGAAGTTGCTCGCCAGCCGCAGCGCGTCGTCCACATGGCGCTCGGCCCGCTCCAGATCCTTGAGGTGCTCCCGGTACACCTCCGCGATCATGGTGTGGACGCTGGCCTTCTCCCGCGGCTCGTCCCAAAGGCGCGCCTCGCGCTCGAGCGTCTGGACGACCTCGGCCCAGGCCCCCTGGCGCTTGTAGATCTCCCGGAGCCCGTGAAGCGCCGGGACGCACTGGGGGTCCAGCTCCACCGCCGACTCATAGCACTCGATGGCCCGCGCCATGTCCTGATGGATCGTCTCGTGGATGGACCCGAGCTTGAAGTAGACGTGGGCCTTCTTGTCCGGCTCCTCCGTCAGCTTGACCTCGCGCTCGGACACCTCGACGAGCCGGCCCCACTGCTTGGTCGCCTCGAAGAGCCTCGCCAGCGCCCGCAGCACGTCCAGGTTGCCGGGCACGACCTCCAGCAGCGACTCGTAGGTCTGGATCGCCAGATCGATGTCGCGCAGCTTGCGCTCGGCCACCTGCGCGATCGCCCAGCACAAGGGCACGATCGCCGAGGGGCTGCTGGCCGCCGCGAGACGCTCCTGGTAGAAGGCCACCAGATCCTCCCAACGCTCCAGCCGCTTGCACAGCAGCTCGATGCGCTCGGCCGCCTGCTGGTCGTGGGGCCACTGCGACAGGATCCGGCGGTAGACCTCGATCGCCTCGCCCTGCATGTTCCCGAGCCGCTCGTAGGACAGCGCCAGCTGGTGCATCAGAGGCCGACGCTGCTCGGCCCGCTCCGAGAGCCCCTCGATCTGGAGTCGGTAGGCCTCGGCCAGCAGCTCCGGCGCCCGATCCTCCCCGACGATGGTCTCCAGCAGCCGCGCGTAGCGCTCCTCGCCCGGGTTGAGCCGCAGCGCCTCCAGCAGCGAGAGCGCCGCCGACCGCTCCCGCTCCAGGTGGTAGAACTCCACCTGGCTCTTGCGCGCGAAGAGCTGCTCGGCCTCGTAGCCGCAGTCGGGCTCGCGCCGCACCGCGTCGATGGCCACGTCGTAGATGCCCACCAGCTCGCTCCAGCGCCCGAAGCGGTTGTAGAGCTGCTCCAGGCGCCCGAAGGTCACCGTGTTGCGGTTGTCGCAGATGAAGCTGACCATGTAGTTCTCAAGGGCCAGGTTGGTCTGCCCGAGCTGCTCATAGACCTGGCCTATCTCGTGGTAGAGCTTGCTGCGGCGGCCCTGATCCTCGACCTGCCGCGCGGCGCTCTCGAGCTGCGCCACCAGACTCTCCCACCGACCCAGCGCCCGATCGAGCTCGGCCGCCTTGAGCAGCGCCGCCAGGTTCCGAGGCGCCCGCGCCAGCACCTCGTCCAGCACCGCCCTGGCCTCCTCCGCCCTCCCGAGCTTGTCCGCCAGCACCCGCGCCAGCGCCTCCAGGTACACCCCCCGGCCAGCCTCCTCTGACCCCATCGACGACTGCGCCCTGAGGATCTCGGCCAGCTCTCCGTAGCGCTGCGCCTCGCTCAACAGCCGCTCCAGCGCCTCCAGCGCCCTGGCCCTGGCCCTGTCGCCCGACAAGGCCGCCCGATAATGCTCGATCGCCAGCTCCCGATCCGGCAGCGAGTCCTCGTACACCTGCCCCAGCCGGCGGTTGGCCTCGGCCAGCACCTCGGCGGGGCGCGCCTGGACCAGCACCCGCTCCAGCGTGTCCCGCCACCGCCACGGGTCCTGGATCTCGTCGTAGAGGCGCCCCAGCGCCTCCAGGATCTCGCCGACGCTCACCTCGTCGTCCATCGGCAGCGCCCGCAGCGCCTCGCCGAGCAGCGCCGTGGCCACCGAGGCGTCGCCGCCCTTGGCCACCTGGAGGCCCGCCTCCAGCAGCCGCCGTCCCATCTCCGGCGGCACCTCCCCGATGCCCCCGAGCCTGTCCGCCAGCGACACCACCGCCCCGAACTTCCCCGCCGACAACAGGATGTCCAGCGCCGTCCCCACCGCCAGACGATCGCCCGAGCGCGCCGTGACCGCCTCCAGCGCCAGCCGCACCGCCTCCTCGGGATCCTCCCCCGAGGTCCAGCGCAGCTCCGCGGCTCGCCTCAACAAGCCCGCCTGGGTGGCGCGGCCCTCGACCTCCTGCGCCAGCGCCTTGAAGATCCCCGAGGCCTCTCTGGCCCCTTCGGTGCCCCGACTGGCCAGCGCCCTGCCCTGCTCGAAGCGCTCGGAGAGGCCCGGAATCGGCGACAGCATCCGCGCCAGCATCTCCTCGTCGACGTAATTGGCCAGCATCGACAGCGCCTGCTCGTCCCCCGCCGCCCGCGCCGCGTCGCCCAGCAGCGCCCGCGCCGACGGCTCCGTCGGCCTCAGTTCGAAGGCCTCCCGCGCCAGCGCCAGCGCGTCCTCCTTCCTGCCCTCCCGGAGCAGATCGCGGCCGATCAAGGCCGCCAGCTTCGCGCGCAGCGGCGGCTGCGCGTCGTCCATCACGCGCTCAAAGAGCCCCAGCGCGTCCAGCGCCCTGCCCTGCCGCACGAGCTCGGCCCGCAGGACATAGAGCGTGATCAGCTCGCGCGCCTGGGCGCCCCTGGCGGCCTCGAGCTGCTCCAGCAAGGACTCCAGCGCCTCGCTCGTGATCCGCCCCTGTTCGAAGGAGTTCCCGAAGGAGGCCGACACCTCCAACATCAGCGCCGCCTTCAAGATCGCGTCGCCCTCGCCTGGAGACGACGACCTCGACAAGACCAGCAGCGCCCGCTCCATTTGCCGCTCCGACAGCGCCCGGACCAGCGCCAGCCGGCGCGGCGCGCGCCCCTCTCCGTGCCCCTCGACCACGGCGGCCTCGGGGTGGACCCAGCTCAACACCAGCCCCTCAAGGCCTCGCTCGGGCAGCCGCGCGCTGCGCCGACGCGAGCCCGCCGACACCCCCGCGCGGCCCCAGAGCCCGTTGAGCTGCGACCAACGGCCCGCGCGCACCAGCGCGCCCTCGACCAGCTCAAAGGCGTGCCTGAGCGGCGCCACGGGCAGCTGCCGGCCGTGTCCCTCCAGCCCAAGCACCCGCTCGGCCGCGTGCAGCCACGCCTCCGGCGCCGCCGCCCCCTCGTTGTCCAGGTAGGAGATCGACAGCACCAGCAGCGACAGCCTCAGCGCGGCGTCGTCGCATCGCTCGGCCCGCTCCAGCGCCAGCGCCGAGGCCCGATCCCACCGCCGCTGGGCCACGAAGAGGCGCTGGAGGCGCTCCAGGGCCAGGTCCGACACGGGCACCGGGCCTTCTTGTGACAGCGACGCGTAGGCCTGCGCCGCCTCATCCAGCCGACCCATCGACCAGAGCCAGTCCCCATATCGATTCTTGAAGACCGCCCGCTCTCGCCTGTCCTGCACATGGGTCGACAGAAACCTCAAAAAACTCAACACCTTGGGTGCATCATCGGGCGCAAGCTGGCCCCCGCCCAGGGACATCACGGCGGTCGAGCGCGGGTCGTCCAGCTCCTCGTCGTCGTCCTGGACGATCTCAAGCTCGATCTCCTCCAGGTCCAGCTCGATGAACTCCGAGGCGTCGAGGTCGAGCAGGGTCTCGGAGGGCGCCACGCGGGCGACGGCCACCTCGGTCAGCGGTGGGTGGCCGCGCTCGGCGCTCGCGTCGAGGCGACGCAGGACGAGGTAGAGCAGGGCGCCGGTGGCCCCCTTGGCGGCCAGCTCCAGGATCGCGTCGCCCTCGGCGAGGTCGCCCGAGGGCGCCGAGAGCGCCAGGTGGTGGAGCTTGAAGAGCAGGTGGCCGCGCTCGTCGGCGTCCTCGACCGCCTCCAGGTTCGCCCAGAGCGACTCGCGGGCCGCCCTCCAGCGCTCGCCGGGGGCCTTGAGCGCCCTGAGCATCAGGGGCGTCGACAGGCTGGGCAGGGCGGACGAGAACAGGAGCGACAAGAAGCCGGCCAGCGCCGCGTCCCCGCGCGCGAAGGCGGCCACCGACACCATCAGGCGCGCCAGCTCCTCCCCGAGGGGCTGGCCGACCTGGCCCTCCCGGATGGCCGCGCAGACCTCATCGGCCAGGGCAACGAGGACCTTCGAAGGCGCCGTGGCGGCCTCCAGCGCCAGATAGCCCAGCAGCGCCGAGGTCTCCCCGAGGCGCCACGCCTCAAGGTAGATCTGCCCGGCGGCGGCGCGATCCCCGCCGAGCAGGGTCAGGTCACCGAGGAGAGCCGTGCGCTGGAGGCCAGGAAGCTGTGGCAGGTCTTCAAGCACGCCCTCTTCATACCCCATTTCTCGACGGTGTGGGAGAGGGATCAGGCAGCGCGAAGGGCATCAAATACGCCGCTGGCAGGCGTTGTCAGAAGGAGAGGTCGGCTCAGGGGTCGAAGCAGCACCGGAAGCCGACGTCGGCCGCCGGTCCCTGGCCGTCGATGGCGGCCTGGCAGGTCAGGGCGTTGGCTTCGCTGATGAAGGAGCCGCCGAAGATCTTGCCCAGGTTGTTGTCCAGCGCGAACTCGGCCGCATTGCCGCTCAGGTCGTAGAGGGTGGCCTCGCCGCGGGTCGAGACGCAGGCGGCGAAGTCCTGATCGCCGATGGTCTCGGTGGGGCCGGTCGGCGCCAGGCGGCCGAGGCCGGCGGCGACGCCGTTGCAGGTCTGGGCGGTGAAGGTGTCGCCGTAGGGGTAGAGGTCGCGGTTGGCGCCCCCGCAGGCAAACTGGAGCTCATCGAGCTTGCACAGGCGGCGGGCCGCGAACATGATCCCGGCGGGGCCGCGGCAGGCGTCGCGGGCCTCGGTCAAGGTCAGGTTGGTCCAGGGTATGACGCCGGGGCGGCTGACGGCGCGGGAGTTGTCGACGCCGGGGCTGTCGAAGCCAGCGTCGGGGCGGCTGGCCTCGAAGCGGTCCACGCACCAGGCGCGCTGGCCGTTGTTGACCAGCACCATCCCGAAGGGGCAGCGATCCGGGCAGATCGACCCGGCGATCATCGGCGTGTTGGGCGCGTTGTCGGCCACCCCGTTGCAGTCGTCGTCTTCGCCGTTGCAGACCTCGGGCAGGTCGCCGGGCTCGACGACGTCCTCCATCGTCATCGGGTCGACGCAGTCGTCCGGGACGTTGTCGATGCAGCGCAGGATGCCCTTGGAGCACACGCCCAGGTCGGTGGAGCACTCGCGCGGGTTCTCGTCGTCGCACACCAGGCAGTTGTCGTTGCCGTCGATGCGCCGGTTGCAGTTGTTGTCCAGGCCGTCACAGGCCTCCTGATCCTCGGGGCCAGGGTTGTAATTCGGGCCGTAGGCGCCGACCAGCGCGCACACCGGCACCTCGCCGCGCAGCACCCCGGTGTTCTCGTCCCGGACCGTCTGGCAGGTGCGCACGGCGCCCTGGCCGTCGGGGCCGGCCGTCCCGCAGACGCCGACGGTGTCCAGCGGGCAGCGGAAGATGCACACGTTGTCGAGGCAGCGCATCCCGTTGTCATTCTTGGGGTCGTTCGGGCAGTCCTCGTCCGCCTCGCAGGGGTTGACCTCGTCGACGATCTCGATCGCGGGGTCGGCGCAGGAGTCGTCCTCGGCGCAATCGCAGTCGTTGTCCTGGCCGTCGCAAAGCTCCGGCGCGTCGGGGAAGGTGGCCGCGTTGGTGTCGTCGCAGTCCAACCCCAGGCAGGCGTCGCCCTCGCCGTAGCCGTCCAGATCCTCGTCGACGCACGAGGGCGGCGGCGTGTTGGGCTGGGGTCGACAGACGCCCTCGATGCACTTGTTCGGAGGCAGGCAGTCCCCGTCCTCCTCACAGGCAAAGGCGTTGGGCTCGGTGGGGTCGAAGTCCACGATACAGCCAGAGAGCCCACCCAGGAGCGAGATCGAAGCCAGGGCGAGCAGCGCGCGCAAACCAGTGTTCATCGGGTCCGATCCATTTCCGTGTCGTTCTTGGTGCTCTTGGCCCCGCAGGGCGCTCCTGTACACAGGGAGGCGGCTCACCAGCTGAAGCCCGCCGAAACCCCGGCGCCATCGGGCCCGACCAGCGGGGTGATGTTGAAGCCGCCCGAGAGCTCCTCCTCCGTGGCGATGTCCGATCCGGGGCGGATCAGGAAGAGCAGGACGGAGGTGCCCGCGGCCGCGAGCCCGACCCCGTAGAAGATGTTGGCCAGCGTCGCGCTGCCCTGCGCCTCGTCGACCTTCTTCTGCGCCTCGGCCTGCGTGATGGCCAGCACCGCGACGCCCCCGTTGTTGACCTTCGGGCCGCTCTCAAGGTCCGACTCGATCGACGAGGCGTCCAGGCCGAAGAAGACCCCCAGGCCGATGCACGCCACCCCGAGGCCCGCCGTGCTCCACGCCAGCGTCTTCTGCACCGGGCCGATCTCCTTGGGCCCCTCCTCCACCTTGTTGCCCTTGCCCTTGCCCAGGCGAATGCCAAAGAGCCGCGGGATGATGGCCAGGATCGCCGCCTTGAGCTCGTCCTCGTCGCCGTCGACGGTGCGGCTGACGTACTCGGCCACCGTCCCGTCCTCGACGTTGATCAGGTCCACGCTCAACGTGTACTGGCCGCTGTAGCCCCCGAGGCGCCCGATCACCATCCGCTCCAGGCCCAGCTCCTTGCCCAGCCGGCTGAGGCAGATCGGGTTGTAGAGGCAGTCCTGCGCGCCCTGCTCGCCCAGCCCCGAGAACTTCGCCAGCAAGTCCGGATTGGGCACATTGCGGTAGCCTTCGAGCTTGTCGAGCTCAAGCATCAGCACGTCCGACATCGCCTGCGTCGTCGCCAGGCTCGTGTCGGGATCGGCCCGCAGGACGACGCCCGTGATCACCAGCCCGTCGGTCGGGATCGTGCTCACGGCCTCGTCGACCGTGAAGTCCATCCCGTCGCCCTCACCGCCCTCGCCGCCCTCGCCGCCCTCCGTGAAGTCCAGGCCCGGATCGTCCTGAGCCAGCGCCGGCGACGCGGCGCACAGGAGCCCGACCAGGGCCAGAGCCCACAACCGGGAGAGGGGAGGATTCACAAAGATCGCGTTCATCAGGGCTCGACTCCAGGCAGAAGATCGCTCTCAGGGCCATTCGAACACGCAACAGGGCGTCTTTGTTACTATAGCAGCCGCCGCAGGCTCGAACAATTTAATCCGCGCGGGCGCCGACCGCCGCGCGATCAATCGTGAGGGCTCCGCGTCAAGGTCATCTCAAGGGACAGATCGCGCTGCCCGCGCCGGACCTTGACCCCGACCGTCTTGCCGACGCCCGCCATCGACGAGCGGAGCCGAAGCTCGTTGGTGTCGTGCACCTCGTGGCCGTCGAACTCCAGGATGATGTCGCCCTTCTGGAAGCCGGCCTTCTCCGCCGGCCCGTTGGCGATGATCCGGTGCACCATCGCCCCCGTGGGCTTCGGCAGCCCCGCCCGCGCGGCGAGCTCCTCGTTGACCACCGCCACGTAGATCCCCAGCCAGCTGCGCGAGACCTTGCCCTCCTTGATCAGCGGCTCGACGATCGTCCTGGCCATGTTCATCGGGATCGCGAAGCCGATCCCCTGGCCCTCGCGGTTGATCGCCGTGTTGATCCCGATCACCTCCCCCTTGAGGTTGAGCAGCGGCCCGCCCGAGTTGCCCGGGTTGATGCTCGCGTCGGTCTGGATGAAGTCCATGAAGCGGATCGGCCCGCCCATCGGCAGCTCCGTGCGCCCCTTCGCGCTGACGATCCCCGCCGTCACCGTGCTGCTCAAGCCCAGCGCATTGCCGATCGCCACCACCCAGTCGCCCACCTCCACCGCGTCCGAGTCCCCCATCGCCACCGGCTGCATCGTCGGCGCGTCGTGCAGCTGGATCACGGCCAGATCCGTCGGCGGATCGGCGCCCACCACCGTCGCCTCGTACTCCTGACCCCCGGCCGTCCGCACGTGGATCTCCGAGGCCCCGTTGATGACGTGGTTGTTCGTCAGGATCAGCCCCTTCTCGTCGATGATGAACCCCGTCCCCAGCGACTCGCTCACCCGCGCCCGCGGCGCAAAGTGGAAGAAGGGATCGAGCTGGACGGGCCGCTCTCGCACCACGGTCTTCGTGTAGATGTTGACCACCGAGGGGTTGACCCGCTTGACCAGCGGCGCGAAGGAGAGCGGCCGCAACATCAACGGATCGCCCGTCGCCACATCGCCACCCCCAGCGCTCGGACCCTCGCCCCTGGGCTCGGGCGAGGCCTCGGCCTGCACCTCGGTCGTCGGCCTCACGGGCGTCGGCTGGCGCGCCTCGGGATCGACCGACGCCGGCTCCTCGCTGAGGCCTTCGGCCTGCTGCGCGCCGGCGCTCGGCGCCTCTGGGCGGCGCTCGCAGCCGACCGCGAGGGCTGCCAGCGCCATCGCCCAGACGATCCTCCTCTTCATCAGCGCCCCCCCTACCTCGCCGCGGCCTGCACGAACTTGAGTTGCAGGTCCACGACCAGCTTCGACAAGAGCTGATCCTCTTCATGCGTCAGGTTGCCCTTCGTCCGGGACTTCAACATGATCAACATGTTGATCGTCTGCTGCGCCGAGGCCAGGTTCAGCTCCACCTGGCCCGTGTCCGGGTGAGGCACCTCCCCCAGATCAATGAGCGCCGTCGTCCCGAACGACAGGATGAACTGCGAAAAGTCCATCGGCGGCAGCGCATCGTGGACTTCGCCTGCCTCGACATCCTCAGGATCCTTCACCTTCATCACATCACCCCCGCCGCGTCAGGCACCAGGACTGGGACGCCGACCCTGGGACTCGCCCCGCTCGACGACGCGCAGCCCAGGCCGGACACCGCCCGGTCACTCGCCGTCCTGATCGTCCTTGTCCTTGTACACGCTCTCCAGGACCGACTCGACGCGCGCCGCGCGGGTCGCCTTGTCCTCAAGGCCCTTCACGTGCTCCTCAAGCTCCTTCTGCGTGATGATCCCCTTTCGAAGGTTGCGCTCCACCAGACGCTTGTCGAACTTCGTGCTCTCGCTCATGAACTGCTCCACATCCTGCCCGCGCGGGCGTCAACATTTATTCGAACCCTGGAAAACACGCCCTCGGATCGGTCAACCCGAGGCCGCAGTATTGTTGGGCACAACCCCGCCCGGGTCAAGGCGCGACGCCACGGCCGGACCCTGCTCTGGCAGGTTTGCTCAGTGAAGGTTCCAAGGCCCGCGAGGCCACGGCATCCCACGCCACGATCGTGCCGACGGCGTATCGCCCCACGCTCCTCGCACCGCCCCTGTCGGGGACGGGCTCGTCGGGTGGGGCTACAAGCTCAGGGTGGGCTGCGCCCTGGCGGTCGCAGGCCCGCGCACGACCCAAGTCGACACCAGGGGAGTGAAAACCCCAATCCACAGGCCCACTTCGACGCGCTGATCGTCCCCGGCGATCCGCTGTCGACCGCCCGCCGGCCTGCGACCGCCAGGGCGCAGCCCACCCGCGCTTCCAGCCCCACCCGACGAGCCCGTCCCCGACAGGGGCGGTGCGAGGAGCGTGGGGCGATCGGCGAGCGCGGCAGGACTTCAGGCTTCACTGAGCAAACCTGCCCTGCTCGGGTCCGCGCTCGCATCTGACGCCCATTGCGGCTAGAAGTAGAGATACGTCGGGCGATCCGACACCCCTCTCACACCGGAGTCCCCATGACCAGGGCTCGCCGCACCCTCGATCTGCTGACCCTCGCCTGCGCCACCTCCCTCTTGCCGCTGATCTTGAGCGGCTGCCCGGAGGACTCCAGCCTGTCCCCCGTCGACGCGCCGCGCTGCGCCGACGAGGGCGACTGCCCCGGCGACGACGTCTGCGTCGAGGGCCAGTGTGCGCCCCCGCAGGAGCCCGCGGACGCCGGCCTGGACGCCGACAACGCCCCGGACGGCGCCCTCGAAGATGTCGCCCCGGATGTCCCCCCGGAGGAGGTCGGCCCTGAGCTCGGCGGCTTCGGCGTCCCCTGCGACAGCAACGACGACTGCATCGCCCGAGTCTGCATCGACACCGCCTCTCTCGGCCGGATCTGCTCGGACTTCTGCCTCGAAGACGCCCACTGCGAGGAGGGCTTCAGCTGCCGCGTCTACCAGAACGAGGAGGCCATCAGCATCTGCCTCGAAGACGCCAACTTCCTGTGCGATCCCTGCGACGAGGACCTCGACTGCGGCGGCGCCAGCGATCTGTGCGTCCGCGTCCTCGACGGCGACTTCTGCGGCCGCGACTGCTCGCGCGACAGCCGCTGCCCCGAAGGCTTCGAATGCCTGGACATCACCGACGAGAACGAGGCCCTCATCGGCCAGCAATGCGTCCCCGTCGACCGCCTCTGCTCGGACTGCCTCGACAACGACCGCGACGGCTACGGGATCGGCGAGGCCTGCCTGGGGATGGACTGCGACGACGGCGACGACGACCGCTCCCCCGGCGCGCCGGAGGTGTGCGACGAGATCGACAACGACTGCGACGACCAGATCGACGAGGACTTCGACCTGGACAACGACCCGGACAACTGCGGCGCCTGCGGCCGCCTGTGCGCGCTGAACAACGCCGCCACCGTCTGCCAGGAGGCCCTGTGCGCCATCGAGATGTGCAACGAGGGCTTCCGCGACCTCAACGGCGACCCTCTGGACGGCTGCGAGTACGCCTGCGTCTTCGTCTCCGATGAAGACGAGCCCGATCCCATGAACCGGGACACCAACTGCGACGGCATCGACGGCGACATCAACGATGCCATCTTCGTCCAGCAGGACATCGGCGACGACCAGAACCCCGGCACCCCTCAGGCGCCCATGCGGACCATCCCCGCCGCCATCCAGCGCGCCCTTGAGCAAGGCAAGGACGTCTACGTCGGCACCAGCCGCGACCCCTACCCTGGCCCCATCTCCTTGGTCAACGGCGTCGACCTCCACGGCGGCTTCGACTTCGACGCCGGCCTGCGCCGCGACACCTCCGCCATCACCCGGATCGACGGCCCCACGGTCGGCGTCCAGGCCCTCAACATCACCCGCCCGACCACCCTGGCTGGCTTCGAAATCCGCACTGGCGCCGCCTTGACCCCCGGCGCCTCCAGCTACGGCGTCTGGATCAGCAACTCCTCCTCGGCGCTGTCCATCCGCAACAACACCATCATCGCCGGGCGCGGCGCAGACGGCATCGCCGGATCCTCCGGCGACGGTGGCCGCGAGGGCGCCGGGGCCTCCGGCGGCGCGGCCGCCTGCGAGACCTACCGCTGCCTCTTCAACATCGAACCCTGCAGGCCCGGCGGCGGCGGCGGCGCCGGGACGAACAACACCTGCGCCAGCGGCCTGCCCGGCGGCGCCGGCGGCGCGGGCGG
>SYOX01000159.1 GCA_005804885.1 Pseudomonadota bacterium | reverse complement strand
TCAGGGGTGAAGTTGCCGGCGTCCAGATCCGTGTCGGGATCGAGGTCGTCGAGCGTCAGGCCAAGCTCAGTGCCGTCGAGGATGCCGTCGTTGTCGGAGTCGGGGTCCAGCGCGTTGATCAGCCCGTCGCCGTCGCTGTCGATGTCCCAGGAGGGCTCGTCGCCGTCCTTGGACCCGTCGTCGTCCGAGTCCGCGTCCCTCGGGTCCGTCCCGGTCTCGTCCTCCTCGCTGTTGGTCAGCCCATCCCGATCAAAGTCCGCGCCGGGGCGCCTGACTTCCACCAGGACCTCGGCGGTGTCGGAGCCGCCAGTGCCGTCGGAGACGGTGTAGGTGAAGGTGTCGGCGCCCTCGAAGTCGTCGGCCGCCGTGTAGGTCAAGGTGCCGTCATCATTGATGATTACGGTCCCGTTGGCCGGCTGCGTCACCGAGGCGATCTGCAGCGCGTCCCCGTCCACGTCGCTGTCGTTGGCCAGCACGTCGATGATCTCGGTGACCACGTCGACAAGGTTCGCCCCGTCGTCGTTGGCGACGGGGGCGTCGTTGACGGCGTTGACGGTGACTCGGACGGTGGCGGTGTCGGAGCCGCCGTTGCCGTCGTTGACGGTGTAGGTGAAGGCGTCGGCGCCGTTGAAGTTCGCCCGAGGCGTGTAGGTCAAGGTGCCGTCGTTGTTGATGATTACGGTCCCATTGGCCGGCTGAGTCACCGAGGCGATCTGCAGCGCGTCCCCGTCTGCGTCGGTGTCGTTGGCCAGCACGTCGATCTGCGCCGCGACGTCCTCGTCCGTGGCGGGCGCGTCGTCGTTGGCGACGGGCGCTCTGTTGTCGACGTCGACGGCGACGCTGACGGTGGCGGTGTCGGAGCCGCCGTTGCCATCGGAGACGGTGTAGGTGAAGGTGTCGATCCCCTGGAAGCCGTCGGCGGGCGTGTAGGTCAGCGTGCCGTCGTCGTTGATGACCACGGACCCGCTGGCCGGCTGCGTCACCGAGGTGATGAGCAGCGCGTCCCCGTCCACGTCGCTGTCGTTGGCCAGCACGTCGAGCACGGCGGCCTGGCCGCCGGAGGCCGACAGCGCGTCGTCGCTGGCGACGGGGTCGTCGTTGACGGCGTTGACGGTGAGGGTGACGGTGCCGATGGCGGTGCCGTTGTTGTTGCCGTCGGAGACGGTGTAGGTGAAGGTGTCGGTGCCGTTGAAGTTCGCCTGCGGCGTGTAGGTCAAGGTGCCGTCGTTGTTGATGATTACGGTGCCGTTGGCCGGCTGCGTCACCGAGGCGATCCGCAGCGTGTCCCCGTCCACGTCGCTGTCGTTGGCCAGCACGGGGAGCTGGGCGACGTTGTCCTCGTCCAGGGTGGCCGTGTCCGCGACAGCCACCGGGCGGTCGTTGACGTTGTTGATGGTGACGCGGACGGTGGCCGTCGCGGTCCCGCCATTGCCGTCGCTGATGGTGTAGGTGAAGGCGTCGGGGCCGACATAGTTCAGGACAGGGCGGTAGTTCAGCGTGCCGTCGTTACGCAGGGTCACGGTGCCGTGAGCGCCCTGCGTGAAGGAGATCACCGTCAGCGTGTCTCCGTCGGCATCCGTGTCGTTGATCATGACGTTGAGGAAGGAGGCGGCGTCCTCGGACTTGATGAGGAGGTCGTCGTTGGCGACGGGCGCGTCGTTGACGGCGTTGACGGTGACAACGACCGTCGCGGTGTCGGAGCCGCCGTTGCCGTCGTTGACGGTGTAGGCGAAGGTGTCGGGGCCGTTGAAGTTCGCCCGAGGCGTGTAGGTCAAGGTGCCGTCGCCGTTGATGATGACGGTCCCGTTGGCCGGCTGCGTCACCGAGGCGATCCGCAGCGCGTCCCCGTCGGAGTCGGTGTCGTTGGCCAGCACGTCGATCCGCGCCGCGACGTCCTCGCCCGCGACGGGCGCGTCGTCGTTGGCGACGGGGGCGTCGTTGGCGGCGTTGACGGTGACTCGGACGGTGGCGGTGTCGGAGCCGCCGTTGCCATCGTTGACGGTGTAGGTGAAGGCGTCGGCGCCGTTGAAGTTCGCCCGAGGCGTGTAGGTCAAGGTGCCGTCGTTGTTGATGATGACGGTCCCATTGGCCGGCTGAGTCACCGAGGCGATCCTCAGCGCGTCCCCGTCTGCGTCGGTGTCGTTGGCAAGGGCGTTGACGACGACCTGGCCGTCTTCGGTGGCGGTGGCGGCGTCGTCGTTGGCGACGGGGTTGGTGTTCAGCGGGCAGGTGTTGGTGGGATCGGTGGGGCAGCGGTCGCCGCTGTCGGGCTCGCCGTCGTTGTCGCTGTCGAGGTCGATGTAGTCGGGCTGGCCGTCGCAATCGGAGTCGATCGGCTCGGTGTTGATGTCGGCGTCGCCGGCCTCCTGGGCGTCGGTCAGGCCGTCGCCGTCGCTGTCCAGATCGGCGAAGTTGGGGCCATCGGCGCCGTCGATGTCGGGGGGCGCGTTGGGGTTGAGGGCCTCATGGCGGTCGAGGATGGTGTCGCCGTCGGTGTCGGCGTCGCCGCTGTCGGTGCCGATGGCCTGCTCGACCGCGTCGGGGAGGCCGTCGCCGTCCTGGTCGGGGTCAAAGCCTTCGATCAGGACGTTGTCGAAGAAGGTGCCCGCCTGCCCTTCGCCGTTGTCGAGGCTGACCAGGCCCGCGACGCCAGCGGGCAGGGGGTTGGGGTCGGTGAAGGTCAGCAGGGTGTCGTTCTGGTCGGCAAAGTCGCCGTCGCGGTTGGCGTCGAAGCCGCAAGTGACGCGGTTGCCGCGGACCTCCAGGCGGACGCGGTAGGTGTTGCCGCGCAGGTAGCTGGCGCGGCGCTCGGCCACGACGTAGCCGTCCGAGCAGGTCAGATCGGTGTCGACGCGCGTCAGGAAGAAGCGGGGGTTGGCCGCGTCGCCGCCGCCGCCGTTGCAGTCGGCCTCGCGGTGGATGGTCATCGCGCAGCTGTAGTAGGCGCCGTTGCCGCTGAAGCGGGCCACGAGGCCGACGACGTCGTCGTCCACGCTGCGGATGTCGGCCTCGATGGCGTAGTCGTTCCAGGCCGGGTGGCCGATCAGGAGGAAGTTCTCGTAGAGGTCGGCGGGATCTCCGAAGGTGGGGTTGCCGGCTTCAAGATCGTCGGACTTGGCCGAGACGCCGTCGTTCTGGTTGGTCCGCCAGGTGTCCCGCTGGGGGATGTTGGAGATCCAGCCGCTGATGGGGGTGCTGGTGCCGTAGTTGTTGTCGTTGGAGCATTCGAAGTCGTCCTCAAAATACACGGTGCGGACGAAGAGGGTGACGGTGGCGGTGTCGGAGCCGTCGTTGTCGTCGGAGACGGTGTAGGTGAAGGTGTCGGTGCCGGTGAAGTTGCCGCGCGGCGTGTAGGTCAAGGTGCCGTCGTTGTTGATGATGACGGTCCCGTTGGCCGGCTGAGTCACCGAGGCGATCCGCAGCGCGTCCTCGTCGGGGTCGCTGTCGTTGGACAGGACATTGAGGGGCGTGGCGATGTTGGGGCTGACCGTGAGGCTGTCGTCGGCGGCGATGGGCGGGTTGTCCTCGTTGGTGACGACGTCGAGGGTCTGCCGGGGGAGGTCGCTCGGCGTGACGCAGACGACCTTGGGGGTCAGGCCGCGGACCGGCGAGGTGACGCGGAGGCAGACCTCGACATTGGGGCCGGCGGGCAGGCCGAAGTGGAGGACGCCGGGGTTCTGCGAGCCGTGGCCCTTGCCGCCGTTGACCTCACGGGCGCCGCCGGTGGGGTTGCCGCGCCCGTCCTGGAGGATGACGACGGCGCCGATGTCGTAGCGCCGGGCGCCGCCGTCGAGCGCGCGCCAGACGCGCACCTTGAGGAAGTTGAGGTCGTTGGTGTCGTTGCGCCAAAGGGCGTTGTTGCCGTCCTGGTTGACGACGAGGTCCAGGTCGCCGTCCTCGTCGTAATCGCCGAAGGTGGCCCCTTCGCCGTCGCTGTTGTCGATGATGCCGAGGTTGTCGATCTCGAAGGCCAGCGCGCCGCGCTCAAGGCGGTTGAGGTAGAGCAGGTCGGTGAGGTTGGTGGTCAGGAAGAGGTCCTGATCGCCGTCGTGGTCGACGTCGCCGCAGGCCACGCCGTCGACGTTGAGGATGTTGGGCACGGCGGGCGTGTTGGCGAAGGTGAAGGAGCCGTCGTCCTGCTGGAGGAAGACGCGGTTGTTGCGCCCGATCCCGTTGCCGTCGAAGTCGCCGCCGTCGGAGTAGAAGAAGTCGAAGTCGCCGTCGTTGTCGAAGTCGCAGAAGGCCACGCCGCCCTTGTTGCTGTTGGGGGCCTGGAAGCCGACGTCATCGCGGGCCACGAAGGTCCCGTCGCCGGTGTTCATGAAGATGTCGTCGCCGTCGTCCTTGCGCCCCATGATGTCCACGTCGCCGTCGCCGTCGATGTCGAGGACGGTCAGGTAGTCCCCCTCGTTGGTGCCGCTGACGGGCAGGCCGATCTGGGTCGCCGCGACGATCTGGAAGCCCCCGGCGGGGTCCTGGGTGTTGCGCAGGAAGACGAAGCCGTTGCCGTGGTTGTCGATGATGAGGTCAAGCCAGCCGTCGCCGTCGGCGTCGATGACCCCGACGCCCTCGGTGTTGAGCCCGGAGATGTCGGCGGTGGTCAGGGTCAGGTTGGCCTGCTGGGTGTCGGTGCCGAGGCTGAAGGGCGGCGTGGCCGCGGGGCCTCGGTTGAACCAGATCTCCAGGCGCGAGGAGGTGTTGCGCACGACGTCGGTCTGGCCGTCGTTGTTCAGATCGGCCAGCAGGACGCTGCGCTCGCAGATCGTGCCGGCGAGCATCCCGGCGGCGTGCGTGGACGTCACGTCCGTGAAGGAGGGCGTGGGCAGGGCGCCGTTGTTGAACAGGACCCGCGTGCGGGTGTTGGTGTTCGTGTTGACCACCATGTCCAGCAGGCCGTCGTTGTTCAGATCGCCCCAGGAGACGCCGCCGTCCTTGTCGCCGCCTATCCCGATGCCCGCCTGACCGGCCGCGTTGGTGAAGTCCGCCAACGCCGACGACCCCGCGCACAGCACGGCCGCGCCAGCCAGCGACGCCATGAACACCCGCACTCTGGAAGGTGCGCTGATTCGTTCGTTCGCCATTCTTGTCTCCCGCCCGGCCACACGGCCTGTGATCCAGATCGTGATTGTCGCCGTTCTGATCATGACGCAAGAATTTTCTACATCAACACTGAACACATAAACATGGATCGTGCAATGCGAGCCAGGAGGAGGGAGGCGCGAAGACCCCACGTCGAGGCCGTCAGGAGGGCCTCCGAGCACGAACGAGGGCTTGGGCGGGAGATCAGGGGGTCGAGGCGCGCTCCGACTCGCCGCGCTTGAGCCAGGCGGCGCGCTGGGCGTCGAGCCAGTCATCTCGCCAGCGCACGCGGTGGGTGATGGCGCGCCTGGGGCCGCTGCGCATGACGTCGTGCCAGACCTGGACGCGCGCCTTGCCAGCCTGCCCGACGAGCAGGTAGGGGGCATTGTAGATCGGGTCGAGGTCATAGATCATGAAGGAGTGCCAGTGGTTGCGCCCGTCGGTCTTGAGGCCGTAGATCGAGATGATGTCTCCAGGCAGGGTGTCCTTCCCCAGCCGCCTCAGGCGCTCGTAGAAGCCCGCCGTGTCGTCGAAGGGGACGCGGTCGGAGGCGGGGAAGGCCAGCACCTCCATCTTGTCGGGGTGTTCGGAGGCGGACGCCACCAGCCTGGACACCTGACGGCGGCCGATGACGCCGATCCACTCCTCGGCGTTGATGAAGCCCTCGGTGCGGTGGCGCCCCTGCGCCTTGGGCGTCCACCAGCGCCCCGACCACCGCTCGACCGTGTCGTAGATGAAGTCGATGCACACCTGCGGGGTGTTCGGGGCGCCCTGCTTCGTAAAGACGGTGTAGCGATCGCCGTTGAACTCAAAGCTCGACTGGCCGCCCAGGTAGGCGTGCTCCCACTTGCGCCGCAGCAGCCCGTCCTGCTGCCCCTCCTCCGTCTTGGGCTCGTCGAAGCGCAGCTCCTCGCCCACCATCCGATCGGCCGCCGCCAGGATCCCGCGCTTGATCGCCTCGCCGCGCCGGTCCACGTCGAGGGTCGCCAGGAGCTGATCTCGCCCCTCTGGCGCCGCCACGACGGCCACCGTCATCACGCCCTCGCGCTCGAAGGCCGCCGCCTCCAGCTCGCCGCCGCCGCGCAGGACGGCCTTGCCCGTGAGCAGATCGGGGCCGTGGCGCTCGACGCGGAAGGCCTTGAGCGCCAGCGTCGGCCGCAGCCGGTTGAGGTCCCACCCCACCCGCGCCTCCAACGAGGCTCGATCCAGCGCCACCCGATCGAAGATCAAGAGCCGGGCGCGCTCGCCGGCTCTGACGCCGTCGGCGAAGACGTAGGCCCACTTGTCCTGGCGCTGGAGCCGGTAGACCCCGTCGCCGCGACGCAGCCAGATCTCTGGCTCGTCGAAGAGGTCGGGGAAGCCCAGGAAGCGGTAGATGTCCGCCGCCGAGCGCGCGTCGTCGACGTAGAGCATGGTGTCGCGCAGGACCACCGCGCGCAGGGCCGCCTTGTCCCTCTTGTGCTGCTTGATCACGTTCTTGAGCAGGCTCCAGCGCGCGCCGCCGCCCCAGGAGTACAGCTCGGGCGACCCGCCCGCGCGAGCCGAGTTGACCGCGACGAACTCGGCGGCGAGCTTGGGCCTGGCCTCCAGGAGTTCCAGCTGGGCGCTCCCGAGCGGCGGCGAGGTCGACAGGAGCATCGGGACGAACCACGCCCCCTTGGAGACCTCCTCCAGCATGACGCCGTAGAGCTCGAGGCCGTCTCGCGGCGAGAGCGGATCCTCGAAAGAGGCGGGCCTGGGGCCTGGCGTCGCCTGGGGCTTGTCTCGGGCCTCGACCTCCCGCGCGAGGGCCTGCGCGTCGGGGCAGATCAAGGCGAGGGCCGGCGCAGGGTCCCCTTCATCAAGCTCCGGGTGGCGCTCAGTCGGCGCGAAGGGCTGGCAGCCCGGCGGCGGCGCGAGCGGCGCGGGCGCCTCGGTGACCTCGGCGGGCGCGGCCGGCGCGCTGGGCGTCTCCGGCGCGACCTCATCGCCTGCGGGCTCCTGGCAGGCCGCCCACGCGCACGCCGCGATCGCGGCCGCGGCGAGCCCCGCTGCTGATCTCCTCATCATCTCGTCCTCCGCTGACATCTGCGCCACCCGCTCCCTGGGTGTCTGGAGGTTGAACCTGCGCCGCCTTTGGCCCTCGGTCAAAAAAGTCTGGCGCCCTCGGGGTCGCGATCGCACCCTCTCTACTGGGTCGGGATCGATCCCGAGCCGAGGTGAAACAAGCGCGCGCCACTGGGCGTTCAAGTCACTGGCGTTGACCGAGCAAGAGCGTGGGCGAGCCCACCCGAGGACGGCCTCCATGACCCCCGAAGAAACACGGCGTGATCACCTCGCGGCGACCCTGAGCGTCGACGACGCCGGTCGGATACATCAACGACATCAACGAGATACCCGACGGTTGAGCGCCGCTGTCCTGATGTCGACCCTGGTGGTTGTCCTCTTGGCGGGCTGCGAGGCTCCGCTGCAGACCTCCTCGGCGCCTCCGACCCCGTCGGCATCGATCCAGGGCAAGGCGCGGGCGCCCGTGGACCTCGTGGCGATGAAACCTCCGAGGGCACCCCTGCCATTCCTGCCTGAAGGCTTCGACGCGGAAGACGCCTTGCGGGCCTCGGCGACGAGCGGCTTCGAGGCCCGGCTGGTGGCCATCTTGACCGGCGGCGACGAGCCCAAGGCCATGTTCGTCGACGCGCTGGGCTTCGGGCACATCTTCGAGGAGGGCGACGCCTTCTGGGGTGGCGCGCAGATCGCGGACATTCGAGAGGGCGAGGTGGAGATCGCGGTGGGGCCTCACCTGCCGTCGGGGGCGATGGCGCCGACGCCGAGGACGGTCGTCGTCAGGCTCCACGACATGTAGAGGGGCTCGGCGGGGGGATCGCGCTCAAGGGGGGTTCGGGAGGGTGAGCAGGTGGTCTGCGGGGGTCTTGACGAGGATCAGCGCATCGAGCCCCTCGGCCTTGACGTGGACCGACTCGGCGAGGCCTCCGGGATCGTCGATCCAGGCGAGGCCGAAGCGGTCGGTCGTCGCGCGGGCCTGGGCGATCTGGGCGCCGCGCGCGTCGAGCAGGCGAAGTTCAAGCTCAAGCCCCGCGACGGGGAGGCGGACTTGATAGACGAGCGCCTCGGGCCTGGAGGTGAAGCGCGGCTCAGGGATGACGCGGCTGACGGGGGGGCCGGTGATCGTGACGAAGGGGTTGAGCGGGGCGGTGAGCATCAGGAAGTAATCCAGCCCGTCCACGTCGGCGCCTAGAGGGATGTAGTCTCCTGAGATGGCCAACACCGTGCCGATGCTCAACAAAATGGGCGACAGGAGCAGCTCCACGGGCTCCCAGTAGATCCGCCAGGGCTGCTCCCGCTCGATGGTGTTGTAGACGACGCGCCGCTTGAGCGTGATCTCCTGCACGGCGGAGACCTTGATCTGCACCTGACCGGCGACCTCGCGCGAGGCGGCGGCCGCGCGCTCCGGCGTCGAGGCGAGCCGCTTGATCTCCACCCGCCGCGCCGAGCCCGGCTCGTAGAGCTGCACCGCGCAGCCCTGGAGCAGCAAGACGGCCAGGAGCGCCACGGACGCCCACCGGCCCGCCCTCGACGATCTCCGCTGCGCGCTCATGTGTCAAAGCCCCACAAGACGAAGGGCGACCAGAAGAAGGGGTGCCGCGTGCCCGCCTCGGCCCGCAGCGCCAGCTGCGCCTGTCGGAGCGCCTCGCCTGGCCCCAGGTCCACCATCTGGGCGTAGAAGGTCAGCATCAGCGCCGCCGTCGAGGCGTCGTCGACGTGCCACAGGCTGCCGATCACGCTCGGCGCGCCCGCCATCAGGAAGGCGCCGGTCAAGCTCGTCAGATCGCGCCGCGCGTCAGCCGCCACCGAGGTCTGGCACGCGCTGAGGACCACCGCGTAGTAGCCGCTCAGATCCAGCAGCGCCACGATCTCGGCCACCGTCAAGAGGCCGTCGTGCCCCTGCCCGTCGGCCAGCAACAGGCTCGTCGCCTCTGGCATCGACCGCAAAAGGAGCCCGTGCGTGGCCATGTGCAGGACGTTGTGCTGTCCCACGGCCGCGTAGAACCTGGCCTCGGTCGCCGCCCCCCCGCGCCAGATCGTCGAGCCCGGGTACACGTCGCCCAGCACGGCGGCCTCTTGAGCCGCCGCCGACAACCTCGGCATCGGCACCCAGCCGCTGGCCGGATCGCCGATCGCCAGCATCCGAGGCGCCACCTGCGGCCTGCGCCGGGCCATCACCCCCAGATAGAACGACGAGGAGGGCAACATCGCCAGCCCCCCGAAGCGCTCGATCAGCAAGGCCCCCTGCCCGTCCATCAGCACCTGGAAGGGCATGTTGACCAGCGGCCCGTCCGGCACGAAGCGCACCGTCTTGACCCCCGCCCGCGACAGCGCCCCCTCCAGCGGCCCGATCAGCCGCGCGTACAGCGCCCGCGACGGCCCCTCCCACGCCCCCTGCCCGCAAGGCTCCTGCGCCGCCACGCAAGAGATGCCCTCGACCAGCGCCGCGACCTCGCCGTCAAGCGACGCTGCACCCTCCAGCCGATGCACCTCGAAGACCTCCGGCGCGATCACGATCCCCAGCATCAGGTCGCCGTCGATGTAATACTGAACGATCGCCTCACCCGGCAGCAGCGCCCCGGCCACCTCCACCGCCGAGGCGATCGCGAAGGGCGATCCGTAGACCGCGCGGGTGTTCAAGTCCCCCATCGACGCGTTGGCCGTGTTCATCCACGTCTTCAAGCGGCTCTCGTACACCCGCACGCCCTTCCAGAAGGCCTCATCGCCGCCCTCGGACCCCTCACCGCCGCCCCGCTCCAGCTCGATCGGCCGCGCCTTGACGACGAAGCCGCGCTTCCCGACCCCCTCCCCGGCGAAGTCCAGATGCGCGCTCAGATCGCGCAGCGCCGGATCGACCCGGCCGCGCTCCCCCGACAACAACTCCAGCGAACGACGGCGCGCCCTGGCCAGCTCCGCGCTGTAGAAGGCGCCCCGATCGTCGCTGGCCTCGCTGCGCTCGCGCACCAGCGCGCCCAGGCTGTCCTTGTTCGCCAGCGCCACCTCATAAGGCATGTGCCCCAGCCGCGCGTAGGCGTCCTGGACGCAGCCGGCCAGCCACAGCGCGGACAACCCCAACAGGGACAACCTACCAATCCTTTTCATAAGCAATAATCTCATCTTCATCCAGCTCGATGTAGCGCACGAGGTGGGTCAGCGCCTCGGCCCCAGGCGCCGGCTGGCCCTCGTCCCAGACTCCGGACAGCGCGCTGACGTCGAAGTTGCACGCCCGCGGCGCGGTCACCAGGCCGCGCGGGACGTAGAGCCTGACCAGCTCCATGTCGCGATGCAGCGTCACCCTGAAGCCGTTGCGCACGGACACCTCCTCGCCGCCTGAAAACAGGGCCGAGAGCACGCCCGGCTTCTCGTCCTGGTCCCGAGCGTCCCAGCCGGCGCTCACCCCTCTGAGGTCGCCCCAGCCGAGGATGAAGACCATGTCGTCGCCCTCGTCCTTGAGGGCCGCGGCCACCGCGGGCGCGAGCAGGTGGGCCGCCGCTCTGGCGTAGTCCTCCCCCGAGGAGCTCGCGCCCAGATCGGGCACCTCGTCGGACCACCGGCTGTAGGCCCTCAAGAAGGCGACCCGGTCGCGCGCGGTCGCCGCCGGCCTGTCCTCAGGAGCCGAGAGCAAGGAAAAGGGCGCCTCCCGGTTCACGACGGCCGCGACGTCGATCCCGCGCAGGTCCAGGGGCTCGTCGTCGGCCACCTCCCGGAGCGCGGCGGTGTAGTAGGCCGACAGCCCCGAGGCCGGGTGGGCCAGGACGTGCTCGATGACGGCGACCTGAACGGCGCTTCGATCCCCCATCGCCTCATGGGTCATCGCGCCGAGCATCACCTGGACGCGCCCCACCGGGCTGTCGATCCAGGTGTTGGCGCAGCCTGCCAGCGCCCAGCACACCCCGAGGCCGACCCAGATGCTCCACGGCGCTCGCCGCTTCTTGACGCCCTCCATGTCCTCCCTCCGCGCAGCCCGCAGCGAAGTTCGAGCCCTGAAAAAACCCACGCCTCTGCAGATCAAGCCCGCCGCCGCCCCTCTCCTGTGATGCCGACCCCACGATACCCCCACCGCGCCTCCCTTGACCACCCTCATCGCCGGGTCGCCCAGGGCAATCGAGTTCTAACCGGCACGATTCTGGTTTGGGACGTCAAGCCCGTAGCCATCGAGAGGTTCGTGAGAACTCGATTGCTCTGCCGGGTCGCCTCGCGGATAAAGCCGCGCGTTGGCGCCAGGGGCCGAGAGCCGACGCTGATTGCCTCGGCGCCGGAGCGGGCCTATCATGCGCCGCTCCCCCTTGAGTTCAGGCGGTCTCATGGAAAAAACGCGGGCCTTCTTCAGCTTCTACTTCACCCAGGATCGCCACCGGGCGCGGCAGGTGATGGCGGCGTGGCTGTCAGGCGACGGGCGCGAGGCGACGCCCTTCATCAGCCGGGAGGCGCTGCTGGCGATGATCGATGGCGGTATCCCCTTGATCTACCAGTGGATTGAGGAGGAGATCGCCAGGGCGGACGTCAGCGTCGTGCTCATCGGCGAGGGGACGGCGGGGCGTCACTTCGTGGAGTATGAGATCGCCCAGAGCATCCGACAGCGCAAGCCCGTGCTCGGCGTCCGGGTCCACGGCCTGCCGGACGAGGGAGGCGAGCGCTGTCAGCCGGGGGTGAGCCCGCTCTTCCCGATGTTCCCGATCTACGACTGGGACGCGGACGGCGGGCCGGAGCACCTGGGGGCGTGGGTGGAGGCGGCCATCAGTGCACAGGCCGGCACGACGGCCAGCTTCGCGCCGATGTTCCACGCGGGGCTCATCAGGTTGCCCGAGGGGCTCTGAGCCGATGAGGGTCTTGAAGGTCATCAGCGGCTACCCGCCGCTCTATGTGGCGGGGTCGGAGATCTACAGCCAGACGCTCTGCGAGGCGCTGGCGGCGCGCGGCCACGAGGTCGACGTCTTCACCGGCGCCCAGGACCCCTACCGGCCCGACTTCGAGGTGGAGATGACCCAGGAGGCCGAGCGCCTGAGGGTCCACCGCGTCAACCTGCCCCGCGGCCGGGACGTGGTTCGCCAGGAGGGCGTCGACGCGGCGCTGATCGAGCTCGTCGAGCGTGCGCGGCCCGACGTGGCCCACGTCGGCCACCTCTTCTACCTCTCGATGGGGATCGTGGGCGCGCTGGCCGATCTCGGCGTCCCCGTCGTCTTCACGCTGCACGACTTCTGGCTGATGTGCCCGAGGGGGCAGTTCTTGCAGACCAATTACGGCCAGCGGCCCTTCCACCAGCTCTGCGATGGGCAGGACGACCGCAAGTGCGCGCTGCGCTGCTTCAACAGCCACTTCACCGGCGAGCCCGACACCTTCGAGCGCGATCTGGAGTACTGGACCGGGCACGTCGGTCGGCGCATGGAGGCCGCGCGCCGCGTCGTCGAGCGCGTGGGCCGCTTCATTGCCCCCTCGCGCCACCTGCGCGAGCGCTTCATCGAGGGCTTCGGCGTCGACGAGGCGCGGATCGAGCTGCTCAACTACGGCTTTGAGGCCGCGCGCCTGGGGCTGCCGCCCGAGCGCCCTGGCGGCCCGATGCGCTTCGGCTACATCGGCACCCACAGCCCCTCCAAGGGCATCGACCTGCTCATCGAGGCCTTCGCCGGCGTCACGGCCCCGGCCGAGCTGCTGATCTTCGGCCACCCGCGCTACCAGAGCACGGCCTCCCTGGAGGCGATGGCCCGCCGCTGCCCCAACCCGGTGCGCTTCATGGGCGGCTACGATCACCGCCGCATCGTCGAGGAGGTTTTTGCGCACGTCGACTGCGTGGTCGTCCCCTCGATCTGGGTGGAGAACTCCCCGCTGGTCATCCACGAGGCCCAGGGCTGCCGCGTCCCGGTCATCACGGCCGACGTCGGCGGCATGGCCGAGCACGTCGAGCACGAGGTCAACGGCCTGCGCTTCGTCCACCGCGACGCCGGCTCGCTGCGCCAGCAGCTCGACCGCGCCGCCCGCGATCTCGCCTTGATGCGCCGCCTTGGCCGACGCGGCCACCTCCACCACCCCGACGGCGACATCCCTGGAATCGGCGAGCATTGCGACCGGATCGAGGCCATCTACCGCGCCCTCGTCGAGGCCTGATCCGCGGGCCCCGGGTGGGGGCCGCTGCGGCTTGATACCGCGCCCTGGTCGAGGCCTGATCCGCGGGCCTCGGGGAGGGCCGCCGCAGCCTTCCGCGGCTTGCCGCGATCCCTCAACCCAGCGACACCCTGGCAAAATCTTCAGGCCGATCAACACCTTCGATGAGATCGTCGGCGTAGGCGCGGAAGCGCGCGCCCCCGGCGAAGTGAAGCCCGTAGGCGTGGCACCACGAGGATGTGACGGCGAGCCGCCGCAGCGGGCGCATGACGTCCTCGGGGGCCTGGGCGTGGTAGAGCCAGGGTGCCATGAGGTAGAGGCTGTTGCTGAGGATCAGGTTGAAGCGCTGGTCGATGAAGTGGTGGAGGCCGCGACGGACGATCTCAAAGGAGAGGGGTCGCATCTCCAGGTTGTAGTCGTAGTCGTGCTCGGCGCTGTAGCGGGCCTCGTGGAGGGCGTAGCAGTCGGCCAGCGGGGCGCGGTGCAGCTTGGGGGTCAGGACGAGGAGGCCGCACTGGATGACCTCGTCGAGGTCGGTGTCGAGGCCAAAGTTGCGGTAGTAGGCGTTCGGGGTGCGGTTGATGACGAGCTTGCGCCCCCAGCGCGGCGCCAGGCGGATGTACTCTTCGTAGAGGTGATCGTGCATGTCGCGCGAGAGGAAGGCGTAGGCGTCGGTGCCGCCGATCTTCTCGCGGGGGACCTGTGCGACGAGGCAGGGGGCGGTGGTGGGGTTGAGGATGAGGTCGGCGTCCACCCACACGAGGCGGTCATAGCGGCTGCAGGCGGGGTGATCGGGGGTGAGGCATTTTTGCCAGGAGGGGGAGCGCGCCGAGGCGCGGGCGCTCGGGTCCAGGGGCTCGGTCAGGCAGACGATGTCGTAGCCGTGGCGTGCGGCGTAGCGGGTCCAGCGATCCTGGCAATGGCGCTGCCAGAAGGCCAGCGCCTCGTCGCCGATGGCGATCGTGACGAGGGCCTTGCCGGGGTTGTCCCTGCAGGGGATGAGGATCATCGAGGTGTCGCCCGTGGGGCGGGCTCAGGGATCAAGGCGAGGCCCGCGGGGAGGGGCCTGGCGAGTCCTCACCCTGCGGCGCCGGCGAGGCCGAACATGGCCATGCCGCCGAACATGAAGAGCCACACGACGCAGCCGGCGCACATCCCCAGGACGCTCAGGATGATGTTGGCCATCGAGACCCAGAAGCCGATGGTGGCCAGGGTCTTGCCGGCCTCGGACGAGGAGCCGGCGGCGATGTTGTTGAGCTCCATCTTGCCGATGATGGCGCCGGGGATGGAGGCCAGGAGACTCACCCCAAGCACCCAGGAGACGATGCCGAGGATCAGGGACGCGATGGCCATGCCGCTGGCGCTGTTGTTCATGACGTGAATCTCCTTTTTGATGAAGGGGCTCAAGAGCGGCCCCAAGGGTCGAGTTCAAGTGCCTTAGGAGCCTCAAGCCCCTCAAGAAGTCAAGGCGCCAACAAGCCACCCGATCCGATCCTTCCTCTGCCCCTGCGGTCACCAGCCCTCGGGCGAGCGGCCGCGCGGGTCGAGCCGGGGCGTCGGGCGTGGGCGGCGATCAGGGTGAGGCGGAGGTGAGCTGCTCGGCCACCCAGGAGATGGACCAGTTGTGGCCCAGGCGGCGGCCCTGCCAGGTCTCGGGCAGCAGGACCACGTCGCTGCCGGCCAGCTCGATCACCTGAGGATCGGCGGCCATGTCCTTGAAGGCGCCGTCCTGGGCTTTGCGCGTGCGCCATTGCTTGAGGCGGGCGCCTGAGGCGGCCGGCTTGACCCCCTTGAAGGTGCAATGCTCGGTCAGGCGGGGGTGTCCGGCCAGCGGGGCCGCTACGACGTTGACCTCGATGGGGATGGGCAGGCGCCAGGAGGCGGCCACGAGGGCCGAGATCACGCCCCCGTAGCTGTGGCCGAAGAGGCGCACGCGGGCGATCCGTGGCTGGGCCTTGAGGAGCTCCTCGATGGCGCCGCGCAGGCGCTCGGCGGCCGGATCGGGGCACTGCGTCCAGTCCCAGCGGAAGAAGTAGACCTGCGCGCCGCTCCTGGAGAGGACCTTGAGGGGCTGGACCCACTCGTAGCCCTCGCTTTCGAAGCCGTGCACGCCGATGACGACCTCGGCGGCCTCGCCCGGGGGCGCGTCGAGGCGGGCGAGGCCCTGCGGGACGCTCATGAGCCATCGCCCGGAGGCCTTGGCCTGATCGCCGTCTTGAAGCTTGTCCAGCGTCGGGGCGTGATCCGGCACGCCGTCGCAGGCCACGAACGCCCCGATCACGCACCACGACGCCGCCAGCGCAATCCACCGCCCAGGACGCATCGGACCTCCTCGCGCTCTTCGCCGCCGGGCCAGCCCGACGCCGCCCGGAGAGGTGGAGTGTGAGGCTTCCTGGGCGGCGAAACAAGCCGACGTCGATGGCGGGCACGTCAGGAAACTCCCCCTCCTGTCCTCCCCCTCGCTGCGCAAGGGGGAGGGACGCTCGCGGTTGGGGCAAGACGGATCGGCGGGTCGACTTCGATGACGGACACGTCGGGATCGGCGCGTCGACTTCGATGGCGGACACGTCGGGATCGGCGGGTCGACTTCGATGGTGCGATCCGCACGTTGACGGTCCACCCGGGCTTGCGCCCGGGCCTACATTTTGTCCCGGGACGCCCCTGCGGGGCTGGCGACGGGGCGTCAACCTTCAAGCGACAGACCCTCTCAAGATCGTGTGATGTTTGCCTCCGAACCCCTGAACTCAACGTGCAGATCGCGTCAACGAAGTCGACCCGCCGATCTCGACGTGACCGTCATCGAAGTCGACTCCCCGATCTCGACGTGTGCGTCATCGAAGTCGACTCCCCGATCTCGACGTGCCCGAACCGCGAGCGTCCCTCCCCCTTGCGCAGCGAGGGGGAGGACAGGAGGGGGAGTTCCCCGACGTGTGCGCCAACGAAGTCGACCCGCCGATCCCGACGTGCCCAGTGAGGTCAGAGCGCGACAGGGGCTTGCAACGCGGGCGCGGGGCTGGCTCACTGGGGCGCGGATCGGCCGCTCGCGGCCCAAATGGAGAACAGGATGAAGCCCGCCCCCAACCCGCCCTGCCCTTGCGGCACGGGCCAGCGATACAAGCAATGCTGCGGCGCCTTCCACAAGGAGGGAGGGCCGACCCCGCCGACGCCCGAGGCGCTGATGCGGGCGCGCTACTCGGCCTATGTCATCGGCAGGGCCAGCTACATCATGGACACCACCGATCCGCTGGGGCCGCACTTCGAGGCCGACGCCCGCAAGTGGCGCGCCTCGATCCTGGCCTTCTCGCGCGGCACGCGCTTCATGAAGCTCGACATCCTCGACCACGGCGTCGAGCCGGATCAAGAACGCGGGTGGGTGCGCTTCCGGGCCACGATGAGCCAGCGCGGCCAGGACACCTCCTTCGTCGAGCACAGCGTCTTCAGGAAGGAGCGCGAGCGCTGGCTCTACGCCCAGGGCCAGGAGGTCCAGCCCTGATCGGCGCCCGACCTGCGGCGCTGCGCTCGACCCGAGCCCGACGATGACTTTTGACAGCGCCGCCCCTGGCCGACTATGACTCAGCGGACACCGCACACCGGTCGGCCATGATCGCGAGGCTGTTTCAAGGAGGGCTCTTTTCATGTTGTGGGTTGCTCTGGCTTCATTCCTGACGGCCGCTTGCGGCGGCGCCTTTCTGATGGTCCGGGTCATCCAGAAGAAGCCCCTGCCCTCGATCGTGACCATCCTGCACGGCGTCTTCGGCGCGCTGGGGCTGACGCTGCTGATCATCGCGGCGCTGTCGGCCGGCTCCTTCGGGGCCGTCGGGGTCGCGCTGGTCGTCCTCGTCCTCGTGGCGCTCGGCGGCCTCCTCAACCTCTTGATCCACCTCAAGAAAGGCAAACCCTGGCTGCCGCTGGTGCTGATCCACGGCGCCGCCGCGATCTTCGGCGCCAGCGTCCTGATCTACGCCATCCTCTCCCAGGGCTGAGCGCCGCCACCCCGGAGGCCGCGCCTGCGCGTCGGCAGGAGCCCGGCTCGACGACGAGGGCGCCCAGGCCGCCGGTCGCAGGCGAGCGACGAGGGCACTCTGGCCGCCGGTCGCAGGCGAGCGACGAGGGCGCCCCGCCGCCGGTCTCAGGCGGGCCAGCGGGTGTGCGAGCCCGCCGCCGCTCAGGGTCCGGGCGCGAAGCGCTCGCAGGCCGACAGCCGCTCGAAGGTCCGCCAGGGCTCGCCGCCGAGCGCCTTGAGGCGGCCGGCCAGCGCCCTCGTCTCCACCGCCCGCGCCAGCCGCTCGAAGGGCGCGGCCCGGACCTGAAGCTCGGCCCGCTCGCGCCCCAGCGCGTCGAGAGCGGCCATCGCCTCGCGCAGCCGCGCGTGGGCGTCGCTCTGCGCCAGGTGGCCCTCGATCTGCGCGCGCTGGCCCTGGATCGTGCTCGGGAAGTCCGGGTGCCACGGATCGTCGATGACCGGCCAGCGGGCCAGCAGCTCGCCGGCCAGCGCCCTGTAGGCGGCCTGCTCCGCGTCGGCCGCCGCCTCCTCCCGCGCCTTGAGCTCCTCGATCTCCTGCCCCAGCGCCTCGGCCAGATCTGCGGCGCGCTCCGGGTGCCCCTGGAGGCCGAGCGCGGCCGAGAGCGCCTCAATGGTCCGCTCCTCGGCCGGCAGCGACACCGGCTCCGAGGCCCCCTCGGAGGGCGCCGCGTGGCGCAGCCACCGCTCGGAGGTCGTCGTCGGGACGTCCACGCTCCCCGACGCGATCCGCGCCTGCGTGTGCGCCTCGATCAGGCTGATCCTGCCGTCGCCGTCCAGGTCGATCTCCGCCAGCGGCTCCCCGCGCCTGTTCTGCCCCTTGAGCGCGTGGAGCAGGTGGAGGCTGTAGCCCTCGTGGCGACCCCGATCGGGGTCGGCGTCGCAGCCGCCGGCCTGCAAGTCCCAGGTCGACGCGAAGATTCCGCAGCGATCGTGAGGACTTGGACCTTGCGACTCGTCCGCATCATGAAAAATCAGCTCCGCGAAGCCCCCCGCGTAGCACGACAGCACGACCGCCCGCACGGGCCTCGACGTCGGCGCCGTATCCAGCGCTCTGGCCAGATCGACCACCCCGAGCGCCTCGCCGCCCCACGTCAGCACCGCGTTGCCGTCCGGCCGCTCCCCCATGTCGCCGTGGCCGGCCAGCACCAGCAGCAGCGGGTCGCCCTGGGCCGAGAGCGCCTCGCGCAGCGCCTCTTCCACGGCCCCGAGCGTGGCCGGGCCGTCCAGATCGAGGCGCGTCGGTCGGTAGAGGGCGTCTCGCCCGCCCCTCGGGCTGAATATCTCCCCGAGCGCCCTCATCAGGTCGTCCTGGCCTGGCGGGCGCCCTCGCACCTGCACCCCGTCGCTGCCCGGCCCCCCGGCGAAGAGCAGCCGCCCGCCCGGGCCCAGCGCCTCCCGCACCAGCGCCATGTCCTGCTCGATGGAGACCTCGTTGGCGTCTGGCGTCGGTCCTCCGCCGCTGGCCAGCCAGCGGATCTGCGCCCCATGAGGCGAGGGCGCCACCGGCCGCGCGGCCTCACCGGACCCGCCTGCGGGCGCCCTGGCCGCCGAGCCGTCGCGCTCAAGCCCGCGCGCGCTCAACAACAGCCAGCCGGCCAGCAGCCCCAGCCCGACCAGCGCCGCCGCCGCGATCACGACGACCGCACGCCGCCCTTCGCCCATCACCGGCCCCTGTTCTGTTCTTTGACGCTCTTCTTCCAGGTCGGCGTGATGAACTGCTCCAGGATGTAGAAGAGCGCCCCGAGCAGCGTCAGCGCCCAGAAGACGTAATAGACCTCGATCGGGTCCTTGAAGCTCTCCTTCTTGACGCAGTAGGGGACCGACTTGCTCAGGAAGCCGAAGAAACCCGCGCCTTCATTGAAGTTCTTGGCGTAATCGCCCTTGGTCCCCTTGCGCGCGTTGCCCTGATCGCCGAGCAGCCCGGAGCTGGTGCCGTCGTCGATCACGCCGCCGAGTTTGAACTCGTCCACGCGGTCCATGAAGCACTCGCCGGCGTGCCGGGAGAGGAAGATCCCGGCGACCGCCGCGAGCATGAGCAGGAGCTTGCTGGCGCGGCGAAAGTCGAACTGGGTCTTGTCGTGGGCCATGACGTCGTCTCCAGAAGCCTGTCACTTCACCCCGAGATAAAGCACAGGTGGCCCTGACCAGCAAACAGCGCGGCGGAGAAGGTCGCGGCGCCTTCAGCCCTCCAGCTCCAGAGCCTCGCGCAGCTCGACCTCGTAGCGCTCCAGGGCCTCGGGGGTGAGGCCGGGCGGGCCGTAGATCTGGAGCAGGAGCTGCCCTCGGAAGCCGACGGCGGCGATGGGCGGCAGGGGCGAGTTGCGCAGGCAGGGGCCGATGATGGAGATGGCCTCGATGTCGTCGCCGAAGGCCGCCAGGCCCTCATCGAGGCGCCCGACGTTGGTCACCATGAGCGCCCGCCGGAAGGGCGGATCGACGCTGAGCTTCATCACCGGCGGCAGGATGGCGCGGATGAGGGCGTGGGGGGTCCAGAGGGAGTTCAGGGCGGGCATCATCGAGAAGGAGAGGCCGGAGAGGTTGGCGCTCTGGCGCTGCGTCACCGCGCGCATCGCCTGGGCGGCGGTGTCCAGATCGCCGGCCTTGTCCCGATCGATCACGGCGATGGCGATCCCGGAGATGTTGGTGGCGATCAGCCGCGGCGGCTGGGTGTAGCGGCGCAGATCGATGGTGTAGGTGACCGCGGCCGGGCCGCGATCGCTGCGCGCTACGGCCACGCGGGCCAGGGCGGCCAGCAGGCCGTCGTTGAGGGTGGCGCCCTGGGCCTTGAGTCGGGCCTTGAGGCGCTCGGTCTGCTCGACCGTGAGCGCCACCTGGCGCCAGCAGGGCTCCCCGTCGCCCGAGGGGGTGCGCTCGAAGTCGCGGACCCGGCGAGGGACGGCGAAGACGGTCAGGGGGCGGAAGACCTGGGCGAACATGGCGGCGCCGAGCACGATCCAGTGCGCGCCGCGCAGGCGTTCGAAGGCCTGCCACATGTCGCGTCGGCGCTCGACCGGCAGCGGCTCAGGGACGCCGTAGAGGTGGCCGGCCAGCGCGCGGGCGACCGCCATCGCGCCGCCGCCGTCGACGGCGATGTGCAGGAGGCTGACCAGCAGCCGGCAGCCGCCGCCGTGCTCCAGGCTGACGACCCGGACGGGCCTGTCGCGCAGCGGATCGAGCTCTCGCAGCACCCAGGCGCGGGTGGCCGCCTCCAGATCTCCGCTCAGGCGCTCGACGTGGACAAAGTCGCGGGTCGGCCCCTCGACGGGCAGCCACCTGTCGCGCAGGCCGTGCAGCTCATAGCGGCAGCCCATGACGGGGAAGTCGGCCACCATCGCCTCGACGGCGCGCTCAAGGGCCGCGGCCTCGAAGCGGCGCCGCAGATCCACGCAGGCGTGGAAGCACAAGTGTCCGTAACTGGCGCTGGCGCCGAAGATCGCCGCATCGGCGGCCTCGGCGCGGATCGCGCGCGGGGTTGACTCGGACATCTCGGCCCTCCAGACACAAGTCAGGCCGCGATCCTAGCACAGCCCTGCGATCCTGGCACAGCCCTCCGCTCGACGATCGCCCAACGCCCGACGATCGCCCCACGCTCCTCGCACCGCCCCCCACAAGGGGGGACGGGCTCGTCGGGTGGGGCTTGGATGCCCGGGGGGGCTGCGCCCGATGGGCGCAGGCCAGCGCACGGACTTCAGCGGATCGCAGGGGCGGATCAGCGCGTCGAAGTGGGCCTGTGGATTGGGATTTTCACTTCCCCAGGTGTCAATTTCGGTCGTGCGCTGGCCTGCGACCGAGAGGTCGCAGCCCACCCCGCGCTTCTAGCCCCACCCGACGAGCCCGTCCCCCCTTGTGGGGGGCGGTGCGAGGAGCGTGGGGCGATCGTCGAGCGTGGGGCGATCGTCGAGCGTGGGGCAAACGTGGGGCGATCAGCCCTCGACGCCGTCGACGAAGAGTTTTTCGAGCAGCGGCGAGAGCCCTTGAACGGCGGTGCGCTGGGTGTAGAAGGACAGCCCGCGCAGCCCCCCCAGCTCCTCGCCGCCGCCCGCGCGGCCCGGGCAGCCGTGGAGCATCTGGGGCTTGTCGGTGCCGGGGCCGGGGGAGTGGTCGGCGATCTTCGCGCTGCCGATGTGGACGCGGCCGTGGTAGGGCGCGATGCCGAAGAGGGCCTCGGCGACGAAGTCGCGGTCGTCCGAGTAGATCGACGCGACCAGGCCGCCGTCGCCCTTGCAGACCAGCTCGGCGGCGTCGGCCGCCGTGCCGTCGTAGGGGATCAGCGTGGCGACGGGGCCGAAGACCTCGTGGGCGTGGACGACCTCGGCGGCGTGGCCGTCGTCGACCCGCAGCAGCGTCGGCGCGATGAAGAAGCCGCCCTCGCCCTCGACCCCGACCAGCTCGCCCCGGCCGCCGTCGCCGAAGACCGGGCGGGCCGCGGCGCGCAGCCTGTCGACGCCCGCTCGGATGTCCTTGAGCTGAGCGCCGGTGGCCAGCGGCCCCACGGTGACGTCGCGGTGGGACGGGTCGCCGGTCGAGGCGCCGGAGAGCTCGTCGATCAGCGCGCTCTGGACCTCGTCCATCCGATCGGCGGGGGCGAAGATCCGCCGGATCGCCGTGCACTTCTGCCCCGCCTTCTGGGTCATGTCGTTGGCGACCTCGCGCACGAAGAGATCCCAGGTGTCCCCCCCGGGCTCGACGTCGGCGCCCAGGACGGCGGCGTTGACGCTGTCGGCCTCGATGTTGACGCGGACATTGCGGGCCACGACGTTGGGGTGGCCCTTGATCGCCCGCCCCGTGTCGCTCGACCCGGTGAAGGCCACCACGTCCTGGGTGGTGAGGTGATCGAGCAGGTCGCCCGCGCCGCCGAGCAGCAGGCTGAGCGCGCCGACCGGCATCACCCCGCCTTCGACCAGCGCCTCGAAGATCCGCGCCGTCAGCAAGGCCGTGCTCGTGGCCGGCTTGGTGATGACCGGCACGCCGGCCAGGATCGCCACCGCCGCCTTCTCCGCGAAGCCCCAGGCCGGGAAGTTGAAGGCGTTGATGTGCAGCGCGCAACCCCGCAAGGGCACCCGGATGTGCCGCCCCACGTAGCGCGGGTTGCGCGACAGCCGCTCCTCGCCGCCGTCGAGCAGGAAGCGCCCCTGGCCGAGCTTCTCGCCCAGCCGCGCGTACCAGGACAGCGTCGCGGTGGCCCCGTCGATGTCGAACTTGGCGTCCTTGCGCGTGTTGCCGGCGTTCTGCACCCCGACCTCGATCAGCGCCTCGCGCCGCTCGTGGATCGCGCTGCTGGCCGCCGCCAGCAAGGCCCCGCGCTCGGCGAAGGTCATCGCCCGCAGCGCCGGGCCGCCTCGCTCGCGCGCGAAGGCCAGCGCCGCCTTCATGTCGATCCCCTCCGTGCTGGCCTCGGCCAGCGCCACGCCGCGCGTCGGGTCCACCAGGGGCCGGTGCGACCCGGCGCCCTCGATCCACTCGCCCATCACATAGGACCGAAGCCTCTCCGTCATCTCCAACCTCTCGTCTTCTCTGTGGTTTTCATCATGCAATGGCGCCGCAAAGGGGTCGCAGATGGCGATCCGCTTGCGGCGATCCGCTTGCGGCGATCCGCTCGCGGCGATCCGCTCGCGGCGATCCACGACCCCTTCGCGGCGCCTTGCCCCAGGCTGACGCCCTGGGGAGGGCTCGGCGCCGCCGGGACCTACGCGCGGCGCAGGTAGGGGTCGTTGACGAAGCGGACGTACTCGTAGTCGAAGCCCTGCTTGTTGATCTGGTGATCGGGCGGGGCGATCCAGTTGGCGATCTTGCCCACCTCGAAGACGGGCTTCATCAGGGAGGCGACGTAGACGCGGTCGGCCTCGGTGGGCAGCCACTGGGCCACGCCCGCGCGCCAGGTGTCCTCGTCGATCATCTGGCCGGAGGGCGTGAAGCGGAAGCCGGAGAAGACGCCCATCTCGCGGTTGAAGCGGCGCGTCGGCAGCGAGAGCCGATCGCCGAGGCCGGCGTCCTCAAGGACCTTGTTCCAGCGCTTGAGCGCCCGCTCGCAGTCTTCGAGGTAGTTGTCCAGCAGCACCGCGTTCATGGCCCTGCGCAGGGGCAGCTCGCGGGTGGTGACCTTGCCGTCCTCGATGCACTCGAGGTTGTAGATGCCCTCCAGCGCGACGTGGTCGGTGATGTGGCGGCTGCGCGACTCCTTGTAGCGGCCCTTGAGCCCTTGAGAGAAGTACGAGGCCGCGTTGGAGGAGTCCTCGCCGCCGAAGAGGTCGATGGAGGCGCTGAACCACTCGTTGATGTAGCGCTGGATGATGTCCAGGGGGATGCCGCCGACCGCGGTGACGTCCTCGGAGGGGGCCTCCTTCATCAGCTCGGCGGTGCGCTTGACGACCCGCGCGATGCCCGACTCGCCGACGAAGAGGTGGTGGGCCTCCTCGGTGAGCATGAACTGGGTGCTGCGCGCCAGCGGGTCGAAGCCGCTCTCGGCCAGCGAGGCGAGCTGGAACTTGCCGTCCCTGTCCATGAACATGGCAAAGCAGAACATCGCCAGCCAGTCGTTGGTGGGCTTGTTGAAGGCGTTGAGGATGCGCGGCGAGTCCTCGCTGCCGGAGCGGCGCTGGAGCAGCTCCTCGGCCTCGTCGCGGCCGTCGCGGCCGATGCAGCCGTGCAGCAGAGCGGCCATCGCCCAGAGGTGGCGGCCCTCCTCGACGGTGAGCTGG
>SYOX01000158.1 GCA_005804885.1 Pseudomonadota bacterium | reverse complement strand
GCCGTCAGCGCCAGGGTCGAGCCATGGAACAAGGCTCGTAACGAGCAGCGCGTCAAGATCCGTTGGAGCTTCACGGTCGAGAAAGCCCGCGACAAGTTCCAACGGCACTACCGGTCAGAACTTTCTTGATGGGGCACTAGAAGGAGACGCGGAACCCGGCGCTGCCGTCGAAGTGTGCGGAAATAATAGGGAAGAGGACCATCGTGTAGACGTCGAGGGCCAGGGCGAGGTTGTCGTTGATCGCGTAACCGAGGCCGAAGCCGAGGCCAGCGTGAAGGTTCCCGTGGCGTGCGGTGTCGATGAAGTTCAGCTCGGGGTTCAGGTCGACGGTGTGTCTGACGAAGCCGTGGCCGCCGCCGACGGCGGTGAACATGGAGAGGTTATCGTCGAGGTCGAACCACCAGCGCAGCTTGCCGCCGATGATGGACTCGAGCTCGACCCCGCCCTGGAGCAGCACGAGCTGGTTTCGGGTCATCAGGCCGAGCTGGATGGCGGGCGTCACGATGAGCCCCGCCTCGGCGACCAGGTGCAGCGGGGCGGGGGCCAGCCCAGGGTTGAGGCCGATGTCGGGGTTGGCCAGCGGGGTCCCGGTGGCCAGGCCGAAGCCCGTGCCCACGAAGAGGTGGAGGTAGAGGAACTGGCGGTCTTCGTCGCTGCCGCCGCCGCCTCCGCCGCCGCCGCCGCGGCCTCCTCCGCCGCCGCCCCGGATGGGGTCTCCGCACTCGCCCTGGCCGCCGAAGACGAAGGTGGTCAGCGGCGATCTGGCGCTGCCTGTGGCGACGAGCGCGTTGCCGGCGCGGTCGAGGACCTCGATGAAGTAGTCGATCTGGGAGCTGCAGACCTCGTCGCCGCGCAGGGTGACGCTGAAGTCCGTGCGGCCCTCGGGGAGCATCTCGGCGCCCTGGTATTCGCGCTCGCCGAAGCGGCGGTAGTTGAGGGCGACGCGGTAGAGGGGCAGGTGGGCCGGGACGCGGGCGACGAAGGTGATGGGCTCGCCGGCGGTGGCGGCCTCGACGGGGGTGTGCTCGATCTCGGGGCGGACGACGCTGGGGGCGCCGCCGTTCATCTGGTCGCGAACCCGCTGGAGCAGATCGCTCAGGGTGGGGGTCTGGTAGTCGAGGGGGATGTCGGCGTCCGGATCGATGGTGAGCGCCTCGCGGAAGGCGTCTGAGGCTTCGCCCTCGCCGATGAGGGCGAAGCGCACGACGCCGAGGAAGATGTAGAGGCGAGCGGCGATGGGGTCGTCGGCCAGGCCCTGGCGCTCGGCCAGGACGATGGCGCGCTCGAGCTCCTTCTCGGCGCGCTCAAGCTCCAGGGCGTCGTAATCGCGCTGGGCGCTGGCGAGGGACTTCTCGATCTTGGAGGTGTTCTGGGCCAGCGCGGCGTCGGGCATCGCGGCGACGAGGGCGAGCCCGAGCCAGAGCGCGAGGCAGACCGGGAGCCAGGGGGGCGTCTGGGTGCTCGCTCGGCGTCTGGGGCGTGGCTGGCGGGTCATGGTCGGTCCGGGGGGTCAGAAGGCCACGCGCAGGGTCAGGTTGAGGTCGACGTTGGCCGAGGTCTCCGGGAAGAGGACCAGGGTGTAGGTGTCGACCAGCAGCGCGATGTTTCGGTTGGCCTGGTAGCCGAAGCCGAAGCCGGCGCCGGTGTGGATGGGGCCGTGGCGGATGGTGTCGGTGAAGGCGATGGGGCCGGCGGGGGTGTTCTGCTGGACCTGGATGAGGTGGCGCACGAAGCCGTGGCCGCCGCCGACGGTGGCGTACATGACGAAGTCGCCCTCGTTGTCGAACCAGTAGCGCAGCTTGCCGCCGAAGATGGGCTCAAGCTCGACGCCGTCGGTCAAGAAGACGAGCTGGCCGCGGAAGAGGCCGCTGATGTGGAAGGTGTCGGTGATCATGAAGCCCAGCTCGGCCATCAGGTGGAAGGGGGCGATGGAGAGGCCGGGGTCGACGTTGGCGTCCTTGTTGATGAGCGGGGTGGAGTTGCCGGTGACGAGGCCAGCGCCGCCGCCGGCGCCGAGCTGGAAGAAGACGTACTGGCGCGCGGGATCTTCGACCTGACCGCCGTTGTCGACGATGATCTCGCCGCAGCGGCCCTTGGCGCCCAGGACGGGGACGGAGCGGGGGGAGTTGCGGTCGCCGTCGGTGCTCAGGATGTTGCCGGTGCGGTCGAGGGCCTCGATGTAGTAGTCGATCTGGGCGCTGCAGATGTGCTCGCCGCCGAGGGTGGAGAAGAAGCGCGTCTCGCCCTTGGGGGTCATCTCGGTGTCCTTGAAGCTCGTCTCGCCGAAGCGCCGGTGGTGCAGCAGGACCCGGTAGACGGGGACGGTGGCGGGGACCTCGGCCTCGAAGAGGAGGGGCTCGCCGGCGGACGCGCGGCTCGGCGGCGTGTGGTTGAGCTTGCGGGCGGTGACGACGGGCTCGATGGGATCGGCGATGACCTCGCGGGGGAGCCTGGCGCGCTCGGCCTCGAGCAGCCCGGTCAGGTCGGGCGAGGCGTAGTCTTCGAAGATCTGCGCGTCGCGGTCGATGCTCAGGGCGGCCTGGAAGGCGGCCGAGGCCGCGGCCGAGTCGCCCAGGGCGTGCAGGACGATGCCGTGGAAGATGTGGAGCTCCAGGCGCTTGGGGCTCGCGGTGTTGCCGAGGCGGTCGGCCATGGCGATGGCGCCCTCGATCTCCTTGACGGCGTCGTCGAGCGCGAGGATGTCGTAGGCCTCCATCGCGCGCCGGAGCGAGGCGGAGAGCTGCTCGTCGCCAGGGTCGGCCAGCGCGGCCGTGGACAGGAAGGTCAGGAGGGCAGCCCCGAGCAGGAGGGCGACCAGGCGCCGGGTCAGGGCGAGTTGAGGGGCCGTCGGGCGCCGTTGGGCGTTGGTCTGGAACATCGCTTCTCTTTTGTCGTTCGGCAAGAGGGGGGTCTAGGATCCGGGCTGGCGGCTGGCGTGGGGGTCGCGCTCCGGGGCGCGCCTTGTCACTTGATGATGTGGAACTCCACGCGGCGGTTGATCTCTCGCCCCTCGGGAGTGCCGTTGTCTTCGATGGGTCGGTCCTCGCCGAAGCCCTCCGGGATGAGCCGGCTGGGGTCGACGCCGCGCGCGATGAGGTAGCGCCGCACGGAGTTGGCGCGGCTGTCGCTCAGGCGCTGGTTGCGGTCGGCGGGGCCGACGTTGTCGGTGTGCCCTTCGATGCGGACGCGGATGTTGGGGCTCTTGGTGATGACGAGGCCGACCTCGTTGAGGACGTCGAAGCTCTTGGGCAGGATCTTGTCCTTGCCGGTGGCGAAGAAGATCTTCTGCTTGATCTCGATGCGGCCGTCCTTGACGACGACGAGCTTGTACTCGTCGGGGCAGCCGTCCTCGTCGCTGTCGCCGTCGTAGTCTTCGGGCTCGCTGGGGCACTGGTCGTTGACGTCGAGGATCTGGTCGTTGTCGTTGTCGAAGTCGGGGCAGCCGTCCTCGTCCTGGAAGGCGTCCTTGTCCTCGGGCTCGACGGGGCAGCCGTCGACGGCGTCCTGGACGCCGTCGTTGTCGTTGTCGAGGTCGGGGCAGCCGTCCTCGTCCTGGAAGGCGTCGATGTCCTCGGGGTCAAGGGGGCAGCGGTCCTGGGTGTCCTGGATGCCGTCGCCGTCCTTGTCCTCGATGACCTGGGGGCAGCCCTGGTTGGCGGCCAGCCCGGGCTCGGTGGGGCACAGGTCCTTGGAGTCGGCGATGCCGTCGCCGTCGGTGTCCTGATCCTCGGGGCAGCCGTCGGTGTCCTCGTAGCCGTCGAAGTCCTCGGGCTCCTTGGGGCACTTGTCGAAGCGGTCGAGGATGCCGTCGCCGTCGGTGTCGGCCTCGACGATCACGGCGACGCCCTGGCACTCGGGGCCGCGGCTGTTGACGTCGGCGATCTGGGCGCTCTCGTAGGCCGTGGCCAGGTGCTCGTCGGCGCGGATGAAGTGGCCAGAGTCGAGCTCGTAGCGCCCGAAGGTCGCGTGAGACTCGGCCATCGCCAGCTCCTTGGGCGAGCAGCGGTAGGCGCGCTCCCGGATGGAGCGGGTCAGCTCGTCGATCTCGATGCTCTTGGCCCGCAGCTTCGAGCCGACCGTGCAGCCCGAGGCCGCCAGCGCCGCGGCGCCGACGAGCGTCATCAGCGCGATCCTGGCGAGGGGATGAGACAGAGTGTGCGAGAGCATGGCTCCTCTATTGCGCCTGATCGGGCGGCGCGCCGTGGGGCCGGACCGTGTCCGGGTGGAGCTAGTCGAGACCTTCGAGGATGTCGGCTTCCTTGTCTTTCTGGAGCGGGGCGCCGGGGACGGTCTTCTTGGCCCCGTCCGCGTCCCCGATCTTGACCTCGCCGCCCTTGGCCTTGATCGTGGCCTTCTCGGCGAAGTCCCGGGAAAGCTCGGCGTAGTTGAGCGAGGCCTCGAAGTCCGAGAAACCCCACTCCTCCTTGGCCTTGTGCAGGAACTCTTTGGCGCTGAAGAACTCGTAGGGCGCCTTCTCGACCGCCTCGTTGAGCCTGGCTTTCTCCAGGGCCACCTCGGCCTCGTTGATCCGGATCGTGGACTGGGTGGGGCCGCAACCGACCGCCCCCACGATCATCGACACCGCAAGCGCCCCAAGGAGGCGTTTTTGCAAAGGCCTTGATGTCATCGCGCTGATCTCCTCGCCATCCCCCTGAACCTCGGGGCGGGGGGGCGCCCAAGTCTACTCCAAGGCCGGCCGCCCGGCAAGAAGCGACCTCGTCGCGCTCTATACCACGGATCGGGCCTCCGGGGGCAAGCCCGCGCCTCGCCTTGTCCTCCCGGCGCGCTGAGGCCTCGGGCGATGTCTTGACGATCCCGACGCCCCACGCTCCTCGCACCGCCCTTCGGGACGGGCTCGTCGGGTGGGGCTTCAAGCGCAGGGGGGGCTGCGACCTGTCGGTCGCAGGCCAGCGCACGATCGAAGTCGACACCAGGGCAGCGCACCTCAAGGCAAGGAGCCATCCCTGTCCAGTGCTCCCGTTGACACGCCGGGTCAGCCCTGCAAGCCGCTGTCGGCCACCCGCCGGCCTGCGCCCGACAGGGCGCAGCCCACCCGCGCATCCAAGCCCCACCCGACGAGCCCGCCCAATGGGCGGTGCGAGGAGCGTGGGGCGCTCGTCGAGCGTGGGGAGTCGGTCGAAGGGCCTGGAGCCTTGGCTGAGCGAACCTGCCCAGCGCGCTGAGGCCTCGGGCGATGTCTTGACGATCCCGGTGAGGGCTGCTAATACACGCGGGCCGTACGTCGCCCTCTCGATGGCCCGACAACGGCCCTGACCTCCGGGGCCTGCGCGCACCTCCCGACGGCGCGCACATCCCTCTGAACCGCCTCCCTCGCCTCAAAACAGCGCCCCGAGCGGGCCACGGGCGAGGTGGCTTGTGGACGTGGAGACCTCATGGGCAACCAAGGACCTTGCATCATCGGGCAGGGCATCACCATCAACGGCCGCCTGACCGGTGACGAGGATCTCATCATCGAAGGGCGCGTCGAGGGGACGATCGCGCTGAACAACCACCTGATCGTCGAGCAGACCGGCGCGGTGGTGGCCGACATCGAGACCGTCGAGCTGACCGTGCGCGGTCAGGTCAACGGCAACATCACGGCGGTCGAGCTCGTCAGCATCATGGCCGACGCCGTCGTCATCGGCGACATCCGCGCCCCGCGCGTCATCATCGAGGACGGCGCCCGCTTCAAGGGCAACATCGAGATGGAGGTCACGCTGCCCGAAGGGCTCAAGGCCACCCGGGCCCGCTGACCGGCGCGACCGCTCCATCTTTCATCAGCAGTTCGACCCAATCGTCGAGGACACCCATGGCCAACACCATCATCGGCAGCACGATCGTCATTGACGGCGAGATCACGGGCAACGAGGCCCTCATCATCCAGGGCACCGTCAAGGGCCGCATCGCCCTCAAGGAGAGCCTCTACGTCGACGAGTCCGGCGTCGTCGAGGCCGACATCGAGACTGAGAACGTCGAGATCAGCGGCGCCGTGACCGGCAACATCACCGCCACCGAGCGCGTCGAGCTCAAGGCCAACTGCCGCATGGTCGGCGACATCCGCTCGCCCCGCATCCTCATCGCCGACGGCGCGGCCTTCAAGGGCCACATCGATATGGACGTCTGATTCAAGACGCCGGCTGAAGCCCCGCGCCCCCCTTGCGCCGAGCGAGCCAGCGTCTCCCCCCTTCACCGGCGCGACCTGGAGTGCAACGTCATGGCTGACAATGCCACGATCGTCGGAGAGAGCACCAAGATTGTCGGCGACCTCTCGGGCGACGAGGACCTCAACGTCTTTGGCACCGTCGAAGGCGCCATCCGGCTGACACAGTCGCTCTTTGTCGAGCGCAGCGGCGTCGTGCGCGCCAACGTCGCCGTCCGCAGCGCCGTCGTCAGCGGCGTCGTCATCGGCAACATCGCCGCCTCCGAGGCCGTCGAGCTGACCGCCGAGGGCCGCATGATCGGCGACATCACCGCCCCGCGCGTCATCATCGCCGACGGCGCGGCCTTCAAGGGCCACATCGACATGGCCGAGGTCGACCTCGCCAACCCCCCGATCGCGCAGAGCGATCGCGGGCAACCCAGCGCCACCCCGACCCCGTCGCAGGACCCGCGAGCCGCCACCTCTCGCTCGCCATCCCGCCCCAGCGTCGAGCGCACGCCCGCCGTCGCCGATCGCACACCCCCTCGACCCACCGTCGACCGCACGCCGCCCCCTCGGCCCGCCGTCGACCGCACCCCGCTGCGCCCCATCGAGCGGCCCGCGCCCGTCCGGATCGAGAGGCCCGCCGAGGCCACCCCGATCAAGATCGAGAAGCCCCTCGTGGTCACCCCGCGCACGCCGGTCAAGGCCCCCGAGCCCGCCGTGGCCGCCGAGCCAGTCAAGGCCCCCGAGCCCGTCAGGATCGACGCCCCCGCCAGGACCCCCGAGCCCGCCGCGCCCGCGATCGAGGATGAGGGCGACGAGCTGGACGACCTCGCCCCGGACTCCGGCGACGCAGGCGACACCCCCGAGGGCGATTCGCCCGAGGACGACTCGCCCGAGGACGACTCGCCCGAGGACGACTCGGTCGTCACCACCGCCACCGCCGCCACCCCGCGCAAGAAGCGCTCGCGAAGCAAGAAGAACGCATAGCGAGCGGCTGACCATGAGCAGGACGTCCCACTTCAAGGCCGACGACGGCACCCGGATCTGGTACCGGCTCCAGGGCGACGGGCCGACCATCGTCCTGTGCGACGGCATCGGCTGCGACGGCTACGTCTGGCCCTACCTCATGGACGCCTTCGACGAGGACTTCACCTTCGTGCGCTGGCACTACAGGGGCCACGGCAACTCCGAGGAGCCCGCCGACGCGCAGGCGCTCTCCATCGAGCACCTCGTCGCCGACCTCCACGGCGTCCTCTACACCCTGTCCGAGCGCGCCGGACTCCAGCTGCCCGCCATCCTCATCGGCCACAGCATGGGCTGTCAGGTCATCTTCGAGTACGCCCACCGACACCCGGAGCACGTCCGCGCCCTGGTCCCCATCTGCGGCAGCTTCGGCAACCCGCTGGACACCTTCCAGCAGGCCGACAACGCCGACGCCGGCCCGAGCGCCTTCAAGAACCTCCTCGATCCCCTCCTGAGCGCCGTCGAGCGCTTCCATGAGCCCATCGGCGCCATCTGGAGCCGCACCTTCTCCTCCAGGCTGAGCTGGATGATGGCCTCGCGCACCGAGGTCAACGCCGAGCTGATCAAGCGCGTCGACTTCCTGCCCTACCTCAAGCACATGGGCCGCATCAAGGTGACGACCTTCCTGCGGATGTTGCGCTTCGCCGCCCACCACAGCGCCGACGCCTACCTGGAGTCTCTCGACTTCCCGACCCTCGTCGTCGCCGGCCGCTTTGACAACTTCACCCCCATGCGGCTGTCCGAGCAGATGGCCGGGCGCCTGCCCGACGCCAGCCTCGTGGTCCTGGAGGAGGGCGGCCACACCGCCCCGCTGGAGATGCCCGAGCGCCTCAACGAGGCCCTGCTGGCCTTCTTCGAGGCCAAAGGGCTGCTGCCCGCGCCCTCCTGATCCCGCGGCACCTCCTCAGTCCATGTCCATGTCGATGAACATGGCCTCGCGCAGCTCGGCGCAGAAGTCCTGCACCCGCTCGTGATCCCAGGGGCTCAGATCCAGAAAGCGGACGCCCATGCCGGGTGTCATGAAGGGCATGGTCGGGTTGAACTCGCGCACCCAGCACACCTCGCACCTCGCCTCGATGACGCTCTGGCCGTCGGGCAGCCCGAAGCTGATCGTCAGCTTGTCGCCGACGTCCTTGTGGTCGTGGGTGGCGATGAAGAGGCCGCCCTCGGAGATGTTCTGCGAAAAACCCATGAAGAAGTTCGACTCGGACTCAATGGTGATGTTGAGCTGGACGTCGACGCGATCCTCTCCGCGACGCTCTCGGGACTTGATGGCGGGGGCTTCCTGTGTGTTCGGGGTGAGCATGGTCGACTCCAGGTGAGGTCCGGGTGGCTCCAGGCTGAGCGCCCTGGCACCTGTCCATCGGCCAGGGGCGGCGATCGCTTGAGGCGGCGGGCGATGCCCGGCGGCGGGAGCCTTCGTAACCTCGGCGACCGCGTCGCTGGCGATGCTTGTGGCGGCGGGCAAGGTCCAGAGGCCGAGGAGGCCAGGGGGAGGGCAGGCTCAGGCCGGGATGACGACGAGGATGATCTGCTGGCCGACCAGCAGCATGTCGCCGTGATCGAGCGCGCGAGGCGCCTGCAGGCGGATGTAGGTGCCGTTGGAGGAGTTGAGGTCTTCGACGTGGGGGCCGCCCTTGTTGTAGAGGCGAGCGTGGGTGCCGGAGACGAAGGCGTCGTTGTTGAAGACGATGTCGCCTCGATCCCGCCCGATCTTGACCTCGTCGCGGGTCAGCAGGAAGGCGTGGGAGCAGGCCGTCGGCGAGACGACCCTGGACAGGCGACCCCAGCACGGGACGTTGGGCGAGCCGAGGGGAAGGGTCTGGTCCCGGCTCGCGTCGAGGGTGGGGAGGCGATCCGGGGTCTGGAACTCCATCAGCTCAAGGCCGACGCGGAGCTGATCGCCGTGGCTCAGGGCGGCGGGCTCGCGCAGGCGGATGAAGACGCCGTTGAGGCTGTCGAGGTCGTGGACGGTGAGCTGGCCGCTGGCGCTGACGACGAAGCGGGCGTGGCGGGGGGAGATGAAGGGATCGTCGCGAAAGAGGCTGTCGCTGCGGCCGATGAGCTGCTCGCCGGGGTAGAGGTGGATGCGGTGGCCCTCGGAGCCGTCGGCGCGGATCAGGACCAGCTCGGCCTTGGGGGCGGGCTTGTGGTCGGCGGGGGGCTCGGCGCTGCTGCCGCACTTGCCACAGAAGGCGTTGCCGCTCTTGATCGCCGCCCCGCACTGCCAGCAGCTGATCTCGGCCCCGGCGGGGGCCGAGCTGGCCTCGGGGGGCTTGGGGGTCGCGGGGTTGGAGGGCGGCCGGGACAGCGACGAGAGGCTCACCGACCGGGTCTGCTCCTCGGCCGCCGGGTCAAGCCGGGTCGTGGCGGGCTTCTGCTGATCCAGGCGCGCGCCGCAGCCGAGGCAGAAGCGGTAGTGATCCTCGTTGGGGCGGCCACACTTTCGACAGTTGATCATCCGCTCAAGCTCCTCGGTCTTCAGCCTGCGATCCAGCCTATGGAGATTCTGCCCCGATGCCTCGCGTCCTGCAAGGTCCAGCGCGCCTTGACCAGGGTCGAACAGGTTTGCTCAGTGAAGGTTCCAAGGCCCGCGACGCCACGGCATCCCCCGCCCGCCGAGCGCCCCACGCTCCTCGCACCGCCCCCGTTGGGGACGGGCTCGTCGGGTGGGGCTACAAGCTCAGGGTGGGCTGCGCCCTGTCGGTCGCAGGCCAGCGCACGACCCAGCTCGACACCAGGGGCCGTGAAAACCACAATCCAAAGGCCCACTTCGACGCGCTGAGCCGGCCCCTCGAACCGCTGTCGTCCGCCCGCAGGCCTGCGCCCAACGGGCGCAGCCCCCCCGCGCCTCCAAGCCCCACCCGACGAGCCCGTCCCCAACGGGGGCGGTGCGAGGAGCGTGGGGCGATCGGCGAGCGCGGCAGGACTTCAGGCTTCACTGAGCAAACCTGCCAGGGTCGAATGGGGCGTGCTCCTCGTGCCCGGAGGGGCGCCCAGGGCGATAAGGCGAAGGACGGGCGGTCGACAGCGCGATCGGGTGCGGGAGAGCCGCATCGGTGTATCATCACGCCGAGCGGCTGCGTCGATGGACCACCCTCCCGAGGTCCAGGCCCGAGAACAACGAGGTTGAGATGTCCAGTATCCCCCGCCGCCTCCCGCGCCCTTGCGCTCAGGTTTGCCTCGCCGCGGCGCTCTTCGCCCTCGCCCTGGGCGCCTGCGCCGAGGACCGACACCTCCCGCTGCGGGAAGTCCGCTGCCAGACCGACCTTCAGTGTCGCCGCGGCGCCTTCTGCCGGGACGGGATCTGCGCCGCGACCCCGTCGCGGCCTGCGGACCCGGAGGACGCCGGGGGCGACGTGATCGAGATCGATCGCGGCGTCCTCGAAGAGATCGGGCTGCCCTTTGAGCCGGCGGAGCTCCCCACCCCAGGTCGCCTGTAATCCCTCGGCGCGAGTGCCCGGTCGAGGCTCGCCGCGGAGGCTCGGCCAGAGCCGTCGTGGGTGGCGCCTCGGGGCGAGGTGAAGATGCGGGATCGCGGCGGTGAGGATGCGGGATCGCGGCGGTGAGGATGAAGCCAGGCTGGACCGGTCGGGGGCGCCTCGGGGCGAGATGAAGACGTGGGATCGCGGCGTGAGGTTGAGGACGGGCCGGACCCACCTGGTCGGCCGATCTGAGCGGCTGTCTGCCGCCGCATTGAGGTCTGCCGAGCCGGTGGTGGTCGAGATCTGATACGAAATCACGTTTGAAGCACTTTCATCTTGGGCATCCTGGTGGCCCAACATGGAAGTGGCTTGAGCGTGGTTCCGTATCAGGACAACCCAGGAGGGCTCCTGATCCGGCGTTGGACTGGAGCGGGGGTCAGAACCCGTCGAAGGCCTCGGCGAAGGGCGTGAAGTTGTCGGGGCCGTAGCCTGGGTGGAAGATGGCGAAGGCGATCAGGGCGAAGTCATCGCGACGGCGGGCGATCTCCTCGCGGTAGAGGCGCGCGACGACCTCGGCGGGGTTCCTGAACGCGCCGCAGCCGAAGGCGCTCAGGACGGCGTGGCGGACGCCGGCGCCGCGCAGGGTGTCGAGCTGCGCGGCGATGCGGGCTCGGGCGTCGGCCTCGTCGAGCCGCTGGCCTGCCTTGAGATCCTGAGCGGCGGCGCGCAGTTCGAAGAAGGGGAAGACCGCGTCGTCCGGGAGCCAGGCGTAGCCGAGATCGTCGCGGGCGGCGTCCTCAGGGCCCCGGATGCAGACCCGAGGTTGTGCGGTGTCCAGGAGGACGCGGCCGCCCGAGGCCGAGAGGAGGCGAGTGGTCTCGGGTCGGTAGCGATCCGTCGCCGGGTCCATCTCCTCATCGGTGATCTGGAAGTGGCAGTCGGTGCGGCGGAACATGTTCTCTTCCTGGGCGGCGGTCCCTTCGATGTAGGCGCCGCCTGGGAGGAAGGCGTTGGCCATGTTCAGCGCCGCAAAGCACACCCCGTGTTCCCGCGTCAGCGCGCCGGTCACCACACCCCAGTCGCCTTTCAGGACGGCGACCTCGCGGTGGGGCGGCGGCGCCGTGGACGCGGCGCGCCACCGGGCGAGGTTGTCGGCGGCGAGCTGGTGGAATCGGCGGGGGGGCGTGGCGTGCTCGAAGGCGTCCAGGGTCTGTTGGAGGATCGCGCGGCGCCGCGCGAAGTCGGCGCGCCCGTAGCCTCTCTCGACGAGGGTCGCCTCAGAGATCGGTCGTCTTCCTGGCATGGGGGGCTCCCTGGAGTTCGGAGGGGTGGCGCAAGGGCGTCGGCGGGTGTGACGATTTCCCTTGATGTTGTAACGGTTTACGAGGGTTCGGCGCCTGCTTCAGTTCAGCGCCTGCTCGGGTTCGGCACTGCTTGAGTTCAGCCCGCGAGGGTTCGGCACCTGCTTGAGTTCAGCGCCTGCTCGGGTTCAGCGCCTGCTTGAGTTCAGCGCCTGCTCGGGTTCGGCGCCTGCGCGGGTCCAGGCCGCGAGGGTTCAGGCGCGCTATTAGCGTTGAGTCTGTCGCCGGGCTGTCACGAGGGCAGCTTGCTGGCGGGCAGGCCCCAGATCTTGAGGATCTCCAGCTCTTCGGTGGCGGAGGCGGCTTTCTTGAAGCGGGCGCCGGAGCGCCCCTTGACGCGGGCCTCGCAGCTGGCCCAGGTGTCGTGGCGGACGACGTCGCCGCCGAGCTCGCTGAGGTAGGAGTGGGCCTTGGGCGCAGCGGCGGCGCGCTCGCGCATCTCGGGCAGGGGTGCTTCGGGGGGCAGTACGGTCAGGTCGACGTCGTAGTCGGCCTCATGGCCTCTGAAGAGGCGCACGCGCTGGCCCTTGGAGAAGCCGACGGCGATCCTGTCGCAGCGCTCGTTGCCGGGGACGCCGGCGTGGCCGGGGACGTAGCGCCAGATGACGGCGGGCTTGCGGGTGTAGGTCAGGGAGAAGAGCCGCTGCCAGAGGTCCTGGTTGGTGACCTCGGAGCCGTCGGCCTTCTTCCACTTGTTCTTGCGCCAGCCCCAGATCCACTGGGTGATCCCTCGGATGACGTAGGTCGAGTCGGTGAAGACGGCGACCTGGCCTTCGGTCCTGGCGAGGTGGGCCAGGGCCTCGATGGTGCCTGTCAGCTCCATGCGGGGGTTGGTGGTGTCGGCCTCGAAGCCGCCGAGTTCTTGAACGCGGCCATCCGGGGCGCGGATGGCCGCGGCCCAGCCGCCGGGGCCGGGGTTGCCGCTCGACGCGCCGTCGGTGAAGGCGATGGTGGCCAGAGTCAGGTCGTTGGGGGCGTCGTCCGTCATTCGAAGGCCTCCGGGCAACCGGCAAACGGAGCCGCCCGATCGTTGTCCCTGGGTCTGCTGCCTGGGCCCTGGCTTGTTGGCGAAGGCATCTTGTGCTTCGCCGAGCCCTCCACAGGCGAGCAGATACTATAAGGCCCGGCGCGCGCCATCAACAAGCGCTCGCCAGCGAAGGATCGCAGCCCCTTCAGCCCTGGCCCTCCGTGGCACTTGTCGGACTCGTTGTGTGGGTCACCGCGGCGGGCCTTGTCAGGCGGCGCGGTCTCCTGGTGGGGCAGCGGCGCTCTGGGCCACGGGAGGGGCGGTACGAGGCGTGACGGATGGGCTTCTACGGAAATCTCTCCAGCCAGTTGCGCACGACCTCACAAGCTTCATCGAGCGGAATCCTCGGACCCCAGAACATCGGCGCGATCTTCTCGTAGGCGCGCTCAAGCCTTGCCCGCTTGTCGGCGTCGGCGAGGTGGAGTGCGGGCTCGGCCGGCGTTGGCATGGCGGCGATGTCTTTCTGAGCGAGCATGTCCTGGGCAAGCTCGGCGAGGGTCATGTCGAGGTGGGGGAGGGCATCGAAGGCGCGGATGATCTGGGCGGCGTCCTCGTAATGGCGAACGAAGGAATCGGCCTCGATGGCGGCGCGCTTGTAGCGTCGAGACATCGCGTCGAGCTTCTCCAGGAGCGTCACGACGGGATGGACACATCGAACTGAGGCGGGCCGGTTGTCGATATAGTCGGCCAGCAAGCCCTGTTCCACGAGATGCGTGTGGACAAAGGAGCTGAGCGACCGCTCGACAAAGGGGACCACGCGGGCGCGGCCAACCTCAAGCCGGACAAAGGGGCTCATCGCCGGGGAGAGTTGGTCGAGCAGCGTGCCGGGATAGTGGCCGAGGTAGTCAGCACCCCTGGCCTGTTTGTCGATCCGCGTCTCGTCGCGCTCCACCTGGACGCCGGCCACGACGAGGGCGGCGGTCAGAGCGTCGTAGAAGGACTGGCGATTCCTGAGCGATCCTTTGTTGGCGCTGGTCCAGTGGGTGACCTCCGGCAGCCCTTGTGCCGAGCCATGCTGTATCATCAGGTCGAGATCCTCGGAGAAGCGCTGGATGAGGCCGAAGCCCTTTGACAGCGAGGTGCCTCCCTTGAACCAGATGTCGAGCCCGGTCTCGTGCAAGGACCACAGGGTGTGGGTCACCCAGTAGTCCTTCTCGATGAGCGCAGCCGCGATCCCCGTCTGGCGCGCGACGATGCCAAGAAGCTGCTTAAACTCGACGTCGTCGTGGATGAAGCTCATGCGACGATCCCCGCCTCGTCCACGCAGCGCTCGATCAGCGCCAGGGTTGCCTTCGTGCCGTACTTGTCTGCCATGTCGCGCAGGCGAGCGGCATCCCAGCGCCCTTGGCGCAGCGTCGCGGTCAGGCGGCCTTCCATGTCCCCCAGGGAGATGCCGGCCATCTCGTGGTGCTGGAGCAGATCGACGACGAACCACTCCGGCGACGGGCTTTCGGGGAAGAGGACCCGCCGAAGCAGAAAGCGCCGCCCGTCGAAGGTGAAGTCGCCTGTGCGCCGAGTGTTGTAGGCCAGCGTCTCAGCGAACATCGCCGTCGATCCGAGGCCGAGCGCATTCCAGCGCGGCGGTCCCGTGATCACGAAGGGGCCGTCGTTCAGGAAGGCGCGCAGGAACTCCGCGTCGCTCGCTGGCGCCTGCCCGAAGCGACTCTTGATGGGGGCGTAGAAGAGTCCATGGGCTGCCTCGCGCAGCTTGCCTTCGTTGACGAGGCGCCGCGCCAGCCGGGTCGGGTTGGCGCTCCAACGTCGGAGCTCCCGAGTGCGATAGGCGCGGCCGGGTTCGAGGTCTGGGTTTGTCGCGAGGCTCATGCGGTCACCGTTGGAAATCTACCGGAGAAAACATACAGCCATTAAAACCTGGCGCAAGATCGCCGAGCCATTCGTACGCCACGCTGGCCATCCAGGTCATGGATCGCCTCGTCGCCCAGGCGATCATGGGGCACGCCGACGACTCGATGTCGACGCACTACCTGGGTCTACGGCCTGAGATGATTCGGGATGCGGCGGATCAGATCTGGGGCAGATAAGGGGCACATGGGGCACGAAGATGGGGCACGCGCCCTTGCGGGCACTGGACACCGGGAGGCGTCGATCTCGTGTTCATCGGGATGCGAAAGGGGGGAGTCGAACCCCCACAGCCTTGCGGCCACTGGAACCTGAATCCAGCGCGTCTACCAAGTCCGCCACTTTCGCTTTGCCGCCGCCCGCTGGGCGACAGGTCAGAAGGGTATAGGCGGGAGCAGGAAGGGTGTCAAGACGTTTCTTGAGCCCCCCTTCAGCGCGCTACCAGCGGTAGCCGATGCCCATGTTGAACATCACCGCCACGCGCTCCTCCGGAGGCGTATACCACTCGGCCGGGAAGGGCGTGCGGTCGAGGTCGCCGGGAGGCTCAGGCTCGTTGGCCTGGAGGCGGCCCTCCTTCTCGTGGCGGCTGGAGTTGAGCGAGAGCAGCCGCGCGTCGACCGTGACCATCCAGCGATCCCTGAACAGCCACTCCGAGCCCAGCCCGATCAACCCCCCGCCCTCGCTGTAATTGTAGGACGAGTTGCCGATCCGAAGCTCCGTGCTCAGCCCCGCCACGCCGATCAAGCCGTAGAAGCGGTGCCGGTGGTGGCGGGCGAAGTACCACAGCCACGACAGCGAGGTCATCCCCCGAGACTCGTCCACCAGCCCCGTCTCGTCCAACCTCGAGTAGCCGCCGACCGCCAGCTCGATCCCGCCCCAGCGCAGCGTGTCCCAGCGCACCGCCAGGTTGAAGCCCCCCAGGTGCGCCGAGCCCTCCGCGTCCAGGCCGTCGTCCGACACGCTCATGTTGCTGGCGTTGAGCTGCAGCGCCAGCGTCCGCTCGTCGGCCTCAAACCCCTTGACGACGATCTTGCCCTCCCCGGCCTCCGCCGATCCCGCCGCCGACGCCATCACCCCCACCGCGATCACCGCGCTCAACACCCAGGCCCTCGTCTTCATCTTCTATACTCCCTGGAGGCCAGAGCCCCATTGACGCTCAACCACAAAGCTAGAACCTCACACGAACCTTGTCGAGCCGACCCCTCGCGCCACGGCCGCCGCCCGGTCACAACAACCATTGTCAACCGCGCCTGCCAGACCGAAACTTCCAATGAAGGTGTTCTCCTCGGAGCCGTCGATCTTCTTTGTTACAAGGGCGCGCACACGACTCGCATCGCGAGCGCGCCCGACCGCAGGAGGACATGGGCATTTGAGCGCAAGGCTCAAAATCTCTTCGTCGCACCGTGGCACCAGCGCACACTGGTCATCGCGACAGCAAAGCCGCGACACGAGCGACGAACGTCGCCGGCCCCGAGGAACACCTGCCCACTCTCCATTGAAAGCTTCGTGCCAGAGTGCCCGCCGTCGGGAAAAAACCACCCCCCAGCGGCGTTTCACCCTCACGGGGCTCCCCTCAACGTCGACACGACCGTTGACACCGCCCCTCGCCAGGCCGATCCTGACCACGCCGCCCCGCCCGCCGACCCCCCAAGGAGAGCCCGGCGCGGCCTCGAACAGTGTCTCTCGTCGCTCACGCGTGTGAAACGCCGACCACACCCCGATCCAGATCGGGCGCGCGCCGGTCACACCCGCAGCCCAGACCCTCCAGGAGGAGATCCATGAAGTACGACTTCAAGTGGCTTGTTTGTATCGGGATCCTCATCGCGGGCGCCACGTCCGTGGCCTCGACCGCGACCGCCGCCAACGGCGGCAAGTACAACAACCCCTTCATCTTCGACGGCACCATGGAGGAGTCGCCCCTCAACCTCGAATTCGAAATCTCCGAGATCCGCACCCGCTTCAACGACTACGATCAGAACTACATCGACCACTACGTCCCCAGAGACTACGAGGCCCTCGTCGCCGATCTCCAGAACCGCTACAAGACCTCCAAGCCCCTGTCGCCCACCGTCAACATCATCGGCTACATCTTCTTGACCCAGCAGAACCACTGGGCCTTCACCCTGCGCGAGCAAGGCACCAACGTCGAGTACGTCATGGAGGTCATGCCCAATCCCAGCGGCAAGGGCGCCATCATCGCCCTGCTCGGCCGCAAGTTCGGCGTCAAGAACGCCGCCTACAAGCGCTCCTGGCTCGGCTCCTCGCCCGCCTCCGGCAAGAAGCACTCCGTCAAGGTCGGCGCCTACTGATCCGCCATCCCCCGCCGCGTTGAGCCGCCCGGCGCGCTCTCCACCCCAACCAGCGCGAAGATCGCCGCGGCGCAAATCGGGCGCGCCCCTCAGACCATCCAGTGCCGCTTCTCGAAGCCCTCGTCGGGGACGACGAAGGCGATCTCCGAGTGCGGCGGGTGCCGGTCCACCTCGATCCCCCGGCGCACCAGCGCGATCGAGAAGCGACAGACCTGCCCCCCCCCCAGCTCCAGCCAGTCAAAGGGCACCGACCACTCAAAGAGGCGCTCGAAGGCCGCGCTGCCCGGCGTCGACACCTCCAGCCGCTCGGCCCCGCTTGACGAGGGCGGATCACCCGAGGCCGGCTCGCCCAGCCGCTCGAAGATCCAGGGCAGCGGCCTGGACAGCGGGATGTGCGCCGCGAAGCGCGCCGCGCCCCCCAGGCCGCCCTCGTGGATCAGCACCCGCACGTCGAGGTCCTTGCCGCCCTCCGTCAGGAAGTCCACGTCCGGGTCAAAGCGCACGTAGAGGCGCTCGAGATCAAAGCCGAAGTAGATCACCTTGATGTAGCGCCGCGCCCGGTACATCGACCCCGCGCCCCCGTGCGGCTCGTAGCGCCCCGCGCCGGCCCACTCAAAGTAGTTGGCCACCCGGCCGTCGACCTGCGGGCGGATCAAGGCCTGCGGCGCCTTGATCTCGACCGGCGACTGGCTCGACGAGATCGCCCGGTAGAGCGAGCCCGGCGGCGTCTCCCCGAAGGCCGCGTAGACGGCCCGCAGCGAGGATCGAAAGAGGCTGTCGAAGGCCTTGTCCTGGGCGCTGGAGAAGTCGTCCCCGTACCACCAGAACCAGTCGCTGCCCTCGGCCGCGTAGACGGCCTCCATCGCCGCGATCACCCTCGGATCGTCGTCGCCCAGCCCGAGGTGCCGCTTCTGCGCGTCGAGCCAGGAGCGCGTGCGGCCGAGCAGGTTCCAGGCCGCGTTGGTCTCCTCGGCGCCGATCCAGATCTGGTAGTTGGCCCGGATCCAGCTCCCGCTGTGCAGGTGGTGAAGGGGGCTCGGCGAGGTGGCCTCGATGGCGTCGACGGGCCGGACGGTCTCGATGTCCTCGGCCAGCTCAAGGCGCTTGTAGAGGGCGCTCAGGAAGGGCTCGCCGTCGCCCGGGTAGCTCTCCCACGGGTTCTCGCCGTCGAGCGCGATCGTCACCAGGGGCACGCCCGTCGACGCCGCCGCCTTGCTGCCCTCGCGCAGGCGCCGCATGAGGTCGTCGGCGGCGGCCTCGGCCGGGCTCGACGCGTAGGTGAAGCCGATCAGGTCCGACAGGATGTGGTCGCGAAAGAGCATCGTGAGCGGCCCGTGGGCCGTCTCCAGCGCGTAGGGGCGGTAGAGGGCGTCCTCGCGCTCGTAGGGCCGAGGGTGGGAGGCCATCAGGACGTCCTCATCGCTGGCGATCCAGCGCACGCCGGCGGCCTTGAAGAGCTCGGCGGCCTCGGGGCTGACGCTGCCCTCCGAGGGCCACATGCCGGCCGGGGGGCGGCCGAAGGTCGCCTCAAGCTGCCGCGCGCCCGCCTCGATGTGCCAGCGGGCGTCCTGGGGCCAGGCGAAGCGCCGGGGCATGGGGCGGTCGGGCGTGGCGCGGCGCGCCACGTCGCTGTCGATCAAGAGCGGGATGATCGGGTGGTTCATCGGCGTGGTGGTCAGCTCGATCTGGCCCCGATCGCTCAGCGCCTGGTACATGGGCAACACCCGGCCCATGATCTCCAGCTGCAAGGCGTGGATCGCCTGCAGATCCTCGAAGGCGTAGCCGCCGCCGCGGCCCACCAGCTCCTCGACGAGCGGGAAGTCTCGCCGCGCGGCGAAGCCCATCCAGGCCAGGTTGAAGTAGACCTGCAGGTCGGTCAGCTCGCGCTCGGAGAAGCGCTCGGGGTGGATCGGGTCGGTGCCGGGGCCGCGCTTGTCCAGGAGGCGCGCGTAGCCCTTGACCGGGCGCACGTGGCGCTCCCAGTTGACGGAGAAGAAGTGCTCGAGCAGGAAGTGGCGCTCGTCGGGCTCCAGGGCCTCGACGGGCCGGGCGCTGATCTCCCACCAGACGTCGCGCATCCCCTCCTCGGTGGCCGCCCGCAGCTGCCGGATGAGCGATCCGGAGAAGTTGACGCAGGCCTTGACGCCAGGGTGGCGCTCCAGCAGCCAGGGCATGTCGTAATAGGCGCGGGTGGCGTGCAGCCTGACCCAGGGCAGCAGGTTGCGCCGCTCGCCCGGCAGCCGGTAGTCCGGCTGGTGCATGTGCCACAGGAAGGCGACCCTGGTTCTCTTCATAGGGCGTCGTGCCCGGTCAGCCCAGCCCTGCGCCCTTGGGGATGACGACGATGCCCTCCTCGGAGACGTGGAAGCGGGCCCGGTCCTCTTCGAGGTTGTAGCCGATCGTCATGCCGGAGGGCACGACGAGATCCTTGTCGATGATGCAGCGCCGCACCTTGGCGTGTCGGCCGATCTGGACGCCGTCAAAGAGGATCGACTCGGTGACGTGGGCGTAGGAGTTGACCCGGCAGCGCGGGAAGAGGACGCAGCGCTCCAGCCTCCCGCCCGAGATGATGCAGCCGTCCGAGACGATGGAGTTGACGGCCAGCCCCACGCGGTTGCCGGCCACGTCGTCGTGGACGAACTTCGCCGGCGGGTTGTGATCGTAGTGCGTGCGGATGGGCCAGCGGCGGTTGTAGAGATCGAAGACCGGCGAGACGCTGACCAGATCCATGCTCGACTGCCAATAAGATCCCAGAGATCCGACGTCGCGCCAGTAGCCGTGCTCCTGCTCCGGCTGGTCCGGGATGACGTTGGTGTGAAAGTCGTAGACGAAGACCCGGTGCGACTCGATCATCGAGGCGATGATGCTCTTGCCGAAGTCGTGCACCGACATCGGGTTCTCCGCGTCCTCCGTCAACACCTTGATCAGCACGCCGGTGTCGAAGAGGTAGTTGCCCATGCTGGCCAGCGCCCAACCCGGACGCCCTGGCATCGGCGCAGGGTTGGCCGGCTTCTCCTCGAAGCCGATCATCCGCTGGTTCTCGTCGATCTGGATGATGCCGAAGTCCGAGGCCTCGTGCAGCGGCACCGGGATGGCCGCCACGGTCAGGTGGGCGCCGTTGGCCGCGTGGAAGTTCACCATCTGGCGCACGTCCATCTTGTAGATGTTGTCGCCCCCGAAGACCGCCACCAGATCCGGGTTCTCGTCCGCGATGATGGTGATGTTCTGGTAGATCGCGTCGGCCGAGCCCTTGTACCACTGAGGGCCGAGGCGCTGCTGGGCCGGCACGGCCTCGATGTACTGATCCAGGATCGACGACAGCCTCCAGCCCCGGCTGATGTGCGTGTTGAGCGACTCGCTCTTGTACTGCGTCAAGACCTTGATCTTGGCGAAGCCCGAGTTGACGAAGTTCGACAGCACGAAGTCGATGATCCGGTAGCGGCCCCCGAAGGGGACGGCGGGCTTGGCCCGATCCCGGGTCAGCGGCATCAGCCGGGAGCCGACGCCGCCGGCGAGGATCATCGCGAGGAGGTTTTGCATGGCGACGCCTTCAGGTGGTCAAAAAGAGAGCAATCAAGGCGACAAGGCCGACGATGACAAGCACGAGCAGGACGATGAAGATCAGCCAGGCCGCCTTCGAGGTCTCCTCGGCCGGCTCCGGCTCAGGCTCGACGATCGCGACCGGCGGACGCCTGCGCTCGATGGGCGCCACCCGGCCGCTGTTGTTCGCCTGGAGCTGGTCGCTCACCGAGGGCGAGTGGGTCAGATCCAGCTCCAGCGCCGCCTCCTCCTCCCCCAGCGTGTCGTCCGACCACGTCCGGGGGTCCTCGAAGCCAAAGGTCGGAAAGGAGGTCGCCGACGGACCCTCCAGGTCGTCGACCGTCAGCGGCTTGGCCGCCACGAGGTTGAGCTCGTTCAGGTCGGCCATCTCCTCCAGCGAGATGAACTTCTGAATCTCGTTCTGGATCAAGACGTTGATGACGTCGACGTTCTTGCTGGCCTCCTTGTCCTGGACCGGGCTCGGGGCGTCCTTATCGTCGAGCATCTCGCCCATGAGCGCCGACAGATCGTAGCTCGTCACCGAGCGCCCGCGCGAGAAGAGGAAGCGCGTCAGCTCCTGACCGAAGGCCTGGGCCGAGGCGTACCGATGCTCCTTGTCCTGGGCCAGCGCGCGGTGCAGGATGCGCTCCAGCTCCGGGTGCACCTCCGGGTTGTGCGGCGCAAGCGGCGGGATGACGGCCTCGCGCACGATCTCCAGCGTCTTCAGATCCGTCTTGCCCAGAAAGAGGCGCTTGCCGGCCAGCATCTCCCACAAGAGGATCCCGACGGCGAAGATGTCCGTCCTCAGATCCACGGGCTGCCCCCAGGCCGCCTCCGGGCTCAGGTAGCCGAACTTGCCCTTGACGATCCCAGGATCGGTGTGCTCAAGCTGGATGACCGCCTTGGCCAGCCCGAAGTCCGTGATCTTCACCTCCCCGTTCCGGCTCACCAGGATGTTCGGCGGCGAGATGTCGCGGTGCACCACCTGGAGAGGCTGGCCCTCCGGCCCCAGCTTCTCGTGCGCGTGCGCCAGCCCCTTGCACACCTCCATCGCGATGAAGAGGCTCATCTCGACCGGCAGCCGCCTGCCCTTGACCGCCAGCGCGTTGAGCACGTTCTTGAGGTTGGAGCCGTCGACGAACTCCATCACGATGAAGTAGGTCCCGTCGGCCTGCCCGATGTCAAAAACCTGAACGATGTTCGTGTGGTTGAGGTAGAGCGACAGCTTCGCCTCGTCCAGGAACATCCGCACGAAGCGCGGATCCTTGGTCAGCGAAGGCAGGATGCGCTTGATCGCCACCTGCTTCTCGAAGCCCTTGAGGCTCGTGACCTTGCCCTTGAAGACCTCCGCCATGCCACCGGCGTCGATGCGCTCAGTAACCTGGTATCGCTGCAAGGCGGGTTGGGCCATGGTCGATCTGCGTTCTCCGCGGAGGGGCGACAAGCACCGAGGCTCTCAACAGAGCCGGTCCTTCGGTCATAACATCGTCAAGCCGGGGGCACAAGTTGACGCCGCCCCCCAGCGATGGCCCCGCGACGCGCCTCCTCGGCAAGACCGCAAGGCGACGCGAGCGCCGACGCATCGCCCCTCAACTGTCCCCGTCCGGCTTTTTCCCAGACTCGCGCACCGACCACGACGGCGCCGAGAGCTTCGCTTGCCCCCCGGAGTCCAGCCGCGGCCTCGGCGACTGGAGCGCGTCGGACGGCTCGATCCGGATCTCACCGGTCGAGCTCATGGGATCGAGGGCGTACAGATCCTCGTCCGACTCTCCCGACGACAGGGCGCCGACGACCAGCCAGGCCTCCACGAGATCCTTCTTGCCCTTGAGGTTCAGCCGCGGCACCTCGGTCGTCCTGAACCTCCCGCGCACCGCCTCCCAGGTCGGCCGCCCGATGACGATCTCGCCCGGCCCAGCCGCCCCGCACAACCTCGAGGCCGTGTTGACCGGATCGCCCATGACCGTGTAGCTCAAGCTCTTGCTCGACCCGATGTAGCCCGCGATCACCTTGCCCGTGTTGATCCCGATACCCACCCGCAGCGGCTCGAAGTCCACGCTCCGTGGGATCGTCCCGGACTCCTGCGCGATCTCGAACTCCATCCGCCTGAGCTCGTTGAACTGCACCAGCCCCTCGCGCATCGCCAGAGCGCACTGCGTCGCCTTGAGCTCCGCCTCCTCCACCTCCAGCGGCGCCCCCCACAGGGCCATGATCTCGTCGCCCACGAACTTGTCCAGCGTCCCGCCGTGCGCGAAGATCACGTCGACCATCACCTCGAAGTAATTGTTGAGCAGCCCCACGATCTGCCTGGCCTGCGTGCGCTCCGAAAAGGACGTAAAGCCGCGGATGTCGGCAAAGAGCATCGTCGCCGACCGCTCCTCCCCTCCCTTCTTGATCTCCACCCGGCCGCTGACCACCTCGTCGACCAGCTGCGGGCTCAAGAGCCGCTGCAGGTTCTGCCGCGCCGTAATCTCCTGCTCCATCCTAGACAAGAGCCGGCTGTGCTGGATGTTGATCGACGCCTGACGCGCAAACACCGTCAATATCTGAAGATCCTTCTCCGCGAACATCCCCAGCGCGTTCTTGCTGTCGAGGTGGATCACCCCCAGCAGCTCATCCTCATAGAGCAGCGGCACGCTGACCGTCGACCGGATCCCCTCCAGGATGATCGAGTGCGCCCCCTCGAAGCGCTTGTCGCTCATCGCGTCGTGGCTCAAGACCGCCGTCTTGTCGCTGACCACCTCGGCCAGGATCGTCTGGCTGATCTTGATGTTCTCCGTGTCCCGGCCGTCCTTGTCCTTGTAGATCTTCGGGATGAGCTCCCCGTCCTTCCCGCTCATCAGGATCACGCCGCGATCCGCCGGGAAGATCTGGAAGGCCTTGCCCAGGATCTTCGACAGCAGCCGCTCCTGATCGAACTCCAGCCCTATCGACTCCTGCAGCTCCATCGCGATGCGCAGCTTCTCGTAATCCCGCCGCAGCGCGTCCCCGTCCTTGATGTCCTTCTCCGGCAAAAAGGCGCTGTCGTACTCCCCCGAGACCTTCGAACGGATCGACGTGTCCGTCGCGTTCTCGTAGAAGGTCACCCGCGTCATCAGGTTGTCTTCCTGCTCCTCGATGAAGCGCAGTCTCGTCGATCCGATGGCGATCTCGTCCCCGTCCCGAAGCTCGTGCGGCGCCGTCGCCAGCCGGATGCTGTTGAGGTAGGTCCCATTGCGGCTGCCCACGTCCCGCAGCGAATAGCGACCCCGCAACGGCTCGATGGCGCAATGCGCCTTGCTCACCACCCGATCCAGGATCTGGATGTCCTGGTCCGGGTGACGCCCGATCGTCATCACGCCCCGCAGCGGCACGTTCCTCGAAACCCCCGCCGCGTCCTTGTAAGTCAGCCTCGCCATCTCGAGCCTTGATCCGTGTCCGATTGTGCAGGCGATCCCTCGCCCCTTGACCACCCCGCGAGCCTACGCGATCAACCCCCAGGTTGCAACGGGGCCTTGAACTTGCATCAAGCCCCCCGACAACCTCCCGGATCGCATCAGGATCGGGCCACGATCCAGGCGACCACCCAGCGCCAGACTGGCCGCAGCGCGCCCTCCTCAGAACCCACACCGAGGAAACTCGCCCGCAGTCCGTCCATCAGGACAGATCGTCTCAGGAGAGAAGATGGCCCCGTTGAGGACGGTTTCTACGAGGGTGGCCCCTTGGAGGTTTGCCTGAGAGAGGTTTGCCTGTCGGAGGTTTGCCTGAAAGAGGTTTGCATTGGAGAGGTTTGCCTGAGAGAGGTTCGCATAGGAGAGGGTGGCCCCTCGGAGGTTTGTCTGAGAGAGGTTTGCCTGAAAGAGGCCTGCCCGAGAGAGGTTTGCCTGTCGGAGGTCTGCCTGAGAGAGGGTGGCCCCGGTGAGGTTTGCCCCTTGGAGGTTTGCCTGAGAGAGGTTTGCCCGAGAGAGGTTTGCCCCTTCGAGGTTTGGATTTAAGGTGTTTGCATTGGAGAGGTCTGCATCGGAGAGGTTGGCGCCTGGCCCGAGAAGTGCGAAGAGGCCATTGGCGGGCTGCGAGACACATCTCCAAGTGTCATCAGGCAAGGACTCAGGGCAGTCCAACAGGCCATGCGTCACAGCCCCTTGAAGGTTTGCCCCTTGGAGGTTTGTCCCTTGGAGGTTTGCCCCGTCGAAGTCGACATTGGAGAGGTTGAAATTGGAGAGGTTGAAATTGGAGAGGTCGACATTGGAGAGGATGGACCCGGAGAGGATTGCTCCTGAGATGTCTGCCCCGGAGAGGATTGCTCTGGAGAGGTCTGCCCCTTGGAGGTTTGCCTGAGAGAGGTTTGCCTGAGAGAGGTTTGCCTGAGAGAGGTTTGCCTGAGAGAGGTTTGCCTGAGAGAGGTTTGCTCTGAAGAGGTCTGTATCGGAGAGGATTGCCCCAGTGAGGATTGCCCCGGAGAGATCTGCATCGGAGAGGTTGGCGCCCGGCCCGAGAAGTGCGAAGCGGGCATTGGCGGGCTGCAAGACACATCTCCAGGTGTCATCAGGTAAGGACTCAGGGCAGCCCAACAGGTCGTATGTCACAGCCCCTTGAAGGTTTGCCCCTTGGAGGTTTGCCCCTTGGAGGTTTGCCCCTTGGAGATCGGCTTCTTCAAGATCGGCCCCGGCGAGGTTGGCGGTCGGGCCGATGAGCGCGAAGCGGCCCGGATCGAGCAAGGGGACACAACGCCAATTGGCGTTGGGCAGCGAAGCTGGGCAACTGCCCACCAGATCGCGCGTGGAAGCCCCCGCCAGGACAGCGTTGCGCAGGAGCGCAAAGGAGAGGTTTGCCCCGATCAGGCGGGCGTTGTTCAGATCGGAGCCCTGCAGATCCACCCGGGTCAAGTCCGCCTCCCCCTGTGTCAGGGTAGTTGTCACCCCGGCGGCCCAATGTTTGGGTGGCTGAAGGGGTTGAATCGAATCGGGGGCGGTGAGAGGATCAGCGCATGAGCAGCAACTACCCCATGAGCTTCAGGATCGAGATGGTGCGT
>SYOX01000157.1 GCA_005804885.1 Pseudomonadota bacterium | reverse complement strand
GGGGCTTGGAGGCGCGGGCAGGCTGCGCCCCTTGGGCGCAGACCGGCGGGCGGGCCAGGTTGACACCAGGGGGGGGGGAATCCCAATCCACAGGCCCACTTAGACGCGGTGATCCGTCCGTACGGTCCGCTGTCGACCGTCCGCCGGCCTGCGCCCATCGGGCGCAGCCCCCCCGCGCTTCCAGCCCCACCCGACGAGCCCGTCCCGAAGGGCGGTGCGAGGAGCGTGGGGCGGTCGTCGTGCGTGGGGCGGTGCCAGGAGCGTGAGGCGGTGCCAGGAGCGTGGGACGTGGGGGGGCGTCGGAGCCCCTGGCTGGACAGCCCTGAGCCCGACACCGGAGGCGCCGCTCGGGCCATTGACGCCCTTGAGGGTATGCTTAGACTGTCTGCCGTTTTGCAAAAAAAGTGCTGGTAGATGATGAGGATGAATGAGGTCAGGTATGGCTGTGAAGACGAAGTGGGTGGGGGCGTGGGTCGCCGTGACGGCGGTGTGTCTGGGCGGGTGCGACCCCGAGCTCGTGGGAGGCAGAGGTTGCGATCCCGAGCTGAACGACGACGACTCGGACACGCCTGACGGCGGAGGCTTTGTCGGTGGGGGCGGGCAGTTCGTCGCTGAGGATGAGGAGGAAGCTGAGGGCGGCTTTGTGGCCGAGGGCGACGGCGACAACCCCTGCGCGCCGGGAGAGAGCCCCGAGCCCGACGGCCCTGAGCCCCAACCCGAGGCCGAGCCAGACCCCATCGAGCCCGCCCCGGAGTGCTCCATCACCTCGTGCCAGCGCGACGATGCCTGCGGCGATGAGGGCCTCTGCCGTCTGGGCGCTTGCCGCACCGCTTGCGAGCGAGATCCCGACTGCGGCGCCACCGAGCTGTGTCGCGAGGGCTTCTGCAAGGCCTCCTCGGGGGAGTGCCTGGCCGGCGGCGATTGCTCTTCGATGGATCTGAGCGGCGCCGCCTTCGAATGCGCGATCTTGTCCCAGACGATCTTCGAGGACGCCACCCTCGACGGCGCCTCCTTCGCGGGGGCGCTCATCGATCGCGCCTCCTTTGAGGACGTCAGCGCCAGGGGAGCCCTCTTCACCGGGGCCAACGCCACCGAGAGCGACTTCAAGGACGCCGATCTCAACGGCGCCGTTCTTGCGTTGGCCGATTTGACCAGCGCCAGATTCGAAAGGACCAACCTGGGCCGCGCCAACCTCTCCGAGGCCAACCTCCAGAGCGCCGACCTCACCTCAGCGCAGCTCCCCAACGCCAACCTCAAGGGCGCCACGCTCGCCGAGGCCAACCTCAGCTTCGCGTCCCTCGTCGGCGTCGACTTCTCGGACGTCGATCTGTCCACCGCCGTCGTCGAAGGCGTCCAGCTCGGCCCGGACATGCGCTGGACCGGCGCGACCTGCCCCGATGGCACCGCCGCCGCCGCCAACGGCGACACCTGCGGCGGTCATTTCCGAAACATCCTGGACCTTTGCGACGCGAAGCCCAGCGCTCGTTGCGCCGGGGTGGACCTCACGGGGGCCTTCCTCGATCTCGCCAACCTCGAAGGCGCCGACCTCTCGGGGGCGATCCTCACCAACGCCACGGCGCGCTTCGCCTTGTTCAAGGGCGCCAACCTCTCGACCCTGGTGGCCGGCGGGGCCTTCTTCGAGGACGCTGACCTCCAGGGCGCTCGCCTGGGAGGAGCCACCTTGTCGCGGACCTTTCTGACGCGGGCCAATCTGAGCGGCGCCGACCTCCAGGGCGCCGACCTGGGGGAGGCCGTCCTGTCCGAGGCCCTGCTCGCCGACGCCGATCTGCGCCGCGCCAACCTCCGCCGCGCCTTCCTCATCAACGTCGATCTGCGCCAGACTCGCCTGGATGGCGCCACCTTTGACGCCACCAGCCTTGAGGGGGTCAACCTCCAGGGCGTCGACCTCACCGCCTTGACCTTGACCAACGTCATCCTCAAGCTCGCCAACCTCGAAGGCGCCACTCTGACGGGCATGTCTCTCAGCGGCCTGGACATGATCGTCGCCACCCTGATCCGTGTCCGCGCACGGGGCACGGACTTCACCTCCGCCGACCTCCGATCGGCCGACTGCACCGAAGCTGATATGAAGGACGCCCTCTTCGTCGGGGCCCAGCTCTCGCGCGCCAACTTCGCGGACGCTGATCTGAGCGGCGCCAGCATGGAGAGCGCCGACCTCGAAGAGGCCGACCTCCAAGGCGCCGACCTCTCCGGCGTCAACTTCACCTTCGCCCGCATGACAGGCGCCAAACTTCAGGGCGCCAACCTCTCTGGCGTCACCTGGTCCCAGACCACGTGCCCCGACGGCTTCTTCACGGGCGACGACGGCACCTGCGACGATCACCTCTGATCCTCCAGAGCGCGGCGGCCCGCCGGCTGCTGTTGCAAAAGCCCAGCATTTTCAAGATCATGCCCTCGCCGATTCCCGGAGCCAGGCGAGCGCTCCTCGCCTTCATTGGAGGTCAAGCAGGATGGGAACCCAGACCATTGCGCGAGTCCATTCATAACGCAGGCTACCTTCGCACGCTCCTGATGCCCTCGCTGGCGCTGGCGATCTTCATCGCCCGGCCGCACGAGGGCTGGGCGCTCTGGGCGGCGCTGGCGGCGCCTCAGATCCTGGACGTGCTGACCTCCCGCGACGCCGAGGAGCCCCGGCCTCCGGACGCAGGCCACCTCAAGTGGCTCATGGGGCTCATCCTGGACGCGCAGCTCGCCCTCCACTTCGCGAACCTGATCCTGGCGCTGGGCTGGGTCAAGGACGCGGGGCTGCTCTCCTTCGAGGCGCTCGTCGCGCTCTCCTGCCTGATCCAGGCGGGCGGCCTCACGGCGGCGGTGGGCGGCCACGAGCAGCTCCATTGGCATTCGAAGCGACGCCGCCTCGCCGGGCGCCTGCTCTACTGCACCATGCTCCACGAGCACTGGTGCGCCGAGCACCTCAGAGGCCACCATCTCCACTATGGCACCCTTCAGGACCCGACGACCGCCCGCTACGACGAGAGCCTGGCGGCCTACTTGCGCAGGATCATCCCCCAACAGTGGCGCGCCGCGTGGCGCGTCGAGCGCGAGCGCAACCAGCGCCGTGGCCCCATCGCGCGCCACGCCCACAACTGGGTGATCCAGGGGCTCGCCGTCGAGGCCCTCATGCTCGGGGGCGTCTTCGCGGCCTTTGGCCCCGAGGCGCTGGCGCTCTTCGTGATGCAGGCCGTCGGCGTCACGCTTGGCCTGCTCATCATCAACTACCTGGAGCACTGGGGCCTCGATCGGGACAAGGCGCCCGCGGCCGGCTCCTGGGACACCGCCCACTCGGGCACGCTCTTCGCCATGATCGGCCTGCCCAGACACGCGGACCACCACAAGCACGCCAACCGGCGCTTCTTCCAGCTCGGGCTCGACGAGCAGGCCCCCAGGCTCCCGGCCAGCTACAAGGCGCTCTCCTTGATCGCCATCTTCGACAACGCGAAGTTCCGCTCCCTCATGCGACAGGCCCTGGACCTCCAGGGCCTCTCCTGCCTCCGGCCCTGAGCGCCGCGCCCTCCCCGATTGCCGACTCCACTGTTGCCAGATTCATCTGTTATTTCAATAGGATAGGCAGTTGGTTTGCGCGGTGAGGCCAGCGCCGCCAGGGTCAGCGATCGAGGCCATCGCAGGACACGCTCTTCTTGATGCGGTGTGCTCAACGGCCGAAGCCGATCACAGCGGTCTGCGGGCGGTCTGCGGGCCGAGGTTGCCTGATCCGAGGCCCTGGACTGCTGGTGCTCAACGGCCGAAGCCGATCACAGCGGTCTGCGGGGCACGCCCGCACGTCGGCGGGGGACTTCATCGACAACCGCGCTCAACGGCCCAGGCTGAATGCGTCGGTGGATATCAAGTGTATGATTTAAAATGTTTTTGCAGGTTGGGTCGGGCGAGCGGCCCGCCCGCCGTGTGACGGCGAGCGCTGGTCGCGCGGTGGGGGAGGGGAGGGTTAGAAGAGGTCGTCGCCGGTGTCGATGGTGTCGCGCTTGGGGGTGTTGAAGCGCTCGCGGGCGCCGCGGTCGATGATGTGGAACTCGACGCGGCGGTTGCGGGTGCGTCCATCGTTGGTGTCGTTGGTGGTGATGGGCTTCTCCTCGCCGTAGCCGACGGAGGTCAGGCGCTCGGCCTCGATGCCCTCGTTGACGAGGTGGTCGACGACAGCGGCGGCGCGGCGCTGGGAGAGCTTGAGGTTGTTGGCGTCGTTGCCGCGGTCGTCGGTGTGTCCCTGGACCTGGATGACCTTGATGTCGGGGTTGCGGCGCAGGGCCTCGGCGACATCGGCGAGCAGCTTGAAGCTGTCCTTCTTGATGGTGGACTTGCCGCTGTCGAAGAGGACCTGCTGGAGGATCTCGATCTTGGCCTTGGTGACGATGACGGTCTGGCCGGGCAGCTCGGGGCAGCCGTCGTCGTCGACGACGCCGTCGACGGTCTCGGCGGTGTCGGGGCAGGAGTCGGCCCGATCGGCGATGCCGTCGCCGTCGTTGTCGGGATCGGGGCAGCCGTCGATGTCCTGGAAGCCGTCCAGATCCTCGGGGTCCTCCGGGCACTTGTCCTTGTCGTTGAAGATGTGGTCGCCGTCGATGTCGTTGTCGGGGCAGCCGTCGGGGCCGACCTCGATGATGCCCTCGGCGCCGGCCATGGGGCAGCGGTCGCGGGAGTCGGGGATGCCGTCGCCGTCGTTGTCGGGATCGGGGCAGCCGTCGGTGTCCAGGAAGCCGTCCAGATCCTCGGACTCGTCGGGGCACTGGTCGTTGGCGCCGAGGAAGCCGTCGTTGTCGTAGTCCCAGTGCCACTTGCCGCCGGTGACCCACTGGCCGCCGAGGCCGACGAAGAAGCGCCCGTTGGGCGAGCCGTAGCCGTTGGAGAGGCGCGAGCCGGCGCCGACGGTCAGGGTCCAGTCGTCGTCCAGGGCGTAGCGGACGGCGGCGAGCGCCTCGGCGGGGATGGAGCCGTCGTTGATCTCGTCCAGGGGGCCGCTGCCGGCCGGGACGGCGCCGTTGAACTCGACCATGAGGTCGATGCGCTCGGCCCACAGGGGCAGGATGGTGCTGACGCCCCAGAGGATCTCGTTGCCGACGAAGGCGTCCCGGATGCGGCGCCCCTCGGGGCGAAAGCGGAAGCCGGCGTTGGAGCCGACGCGGATGCCCTTGGGCAGCAGGAAGTCGGCGGCGACGCGGCCCTCGGCGGTGACGTTGCCGTCGCCGTTGAAGGAGCCGCTGCCGCCGGTGGGCACGTAGAGGACGGGGATGAAGCTCAGGCCGACGCCGTCCAGGAGGTTCAGGGCGGTGATCTTGGGGCTCAGGCGCAGGTCACCGAGGGCGGCGGCGGAGAGCTCGCCGGTGAAGGCGGCGCCGGCCACGGGGGTCAGGTCGTCGGAGCTCTGAAAGAAGGTGACGGGCAGGCCAACGCCGATCTCGGCCAGATCGTAGAGGCCGAAGGTGCCGATGAGGTCGCCGGCGACCTGGAAGTCGACCACCTCGGCGTCGAGGGAGTCGGCGCTGGGCTGGCGCAGGGGCGCGTCGGCCATGTTGAGGAAGAAGCCGGCGGTCCATTTCAGGTGGGGGGTCAGGCCGGTGCCGTAGACGGTCAGGTAGTCGGCGGGGCCTGGCGCCAGCCTGAACTGCTGGATGTTGACCGGCGGGATCTCCTGGGCGTCGGCGCCGGTGGGGATCAGGGTCGCGGCGGCCAGCGCGAAGAGGGCGAGGGGCCAGGGGGCGAGTCGGCTCATGTCGTCTGACCTGGTGGGGGGTGGAGTCAGCGTTGGGCGTCGAGGATCATCTTGGCGATGGTCTGAAGCTGCATGTTGGTGGTGCCTTCGTAGATCGAGCCGATCTTGGCGTCCCGGTAGTACTTCTCGATGGGGTACTCGCGGGTGAAGCCGACGCCGCCGAAGAGCTCGACGCACTTGGAGGCGGAGCGCTCGGCGACCTGGGAGGCGAAGAGCTTGGCCATGGCGGCGGACTGGATGAAGGGCTCGCCGGCGTCCTTGAGGCGGGCGGCGTTGTAGACCATCAGGCGAGCGGCCTCGATCTCGGCGGCGATCTGCCCGATCTGGAACTGGACGCCCTGGAAGTCGGCGATGCGGCGGCCGAACTGCTTGCGCTCGACGACGTAGGCCAGCGCGTGGTCCAGGGCGCCCTGGGCCAGCCCGATCATCTGCGCGCCGATGCCGATGCGGCCCTCGTTGAGGGTCTCGATGGCGATCTTGTAGCCCTTGCCCACCTCGCCGAGGACGTTGGCGGCCGGCACGCGCATGTCCTGGAAGGCGAGCTCGACGGTGGAGGAGGCCCGGATGCCGAGCTTGTCCTCCTTCTTGCCGACGGTGAAGCCGGGCATGTCGCGCTCGACGATGAAGGCGGTGCTGCCCGTGTAGCCGGCCTCGGGGTTGAGGTTGGCGAAGACGATGTAGAGGCCGGCCGCGGCGCCGTTGGTGATGAAGCTCTTCGAGCCGTTGATGCCGTAGTGGTCGCCGTCGAGCGCGGCGCGGGTCTTGAGCGCGAAGGCGTCCGAGCCGCTGGAGGCCTCCGAGAGGCAGTAGCTGCCCACGGTGTCCTTGACCATCCTGGGCAGGAAGCGCGCCTTCTGCGCCTCCGTGCCCCAGCGCAGCAGGGCGTTGTTGACCAGCGTGTTCTGGACGTCGACGCAGACCGAGACGGAGGGGTCGGCCTTGGCCAGCTCCTCGATGACGAGGATCGCGGCGAAGAAGGACATCTCGCCGCCGCCGTACTGCCCCGGGATCTCGATCCCCATCAGGCCGAGATCGAAGCAGGCCGAGATGATCTCAGGGTCCATCTTGCCGGCGTGGTCCATGGCCGCGGCCCGAGGCGCGATCTTCTCCTGGGCGAAGCGCGCGACCACGTCCCGAAGCATCACCTCGTCCTCGCCCAGGGTCGTCAGTGCAGGGTGGGGGCTGTCCGTCATCTTCAACTCTCTTGCGTCGGTTGGGTTTTGAGGAGGGCTCTGGACTGAAACACCCCGGGTGGGCGTTGACCTCTCCTGCGGGGCACTTTAGAACGCCCAGCCCAGGGATGCAACGCGGGCGCGGGCCTTCGTGAAGGCGCATCTCCTTGACGTGGGGAGCAGTCGGCACCACAATCGCGACACGGGCAGGTGCTCTACCTCCGCGTGCGCTCGGGGCGAGGCGCAAACGAACAAACGGAATCTTGAATCATGTCGACTGATTACAGAGCCACCTCGCTCCACCACCTCACCCCCGGTACGGTGCTTGAGGGCCGCTACGAGATCACGGGGGTGCTCGGCGAGGGCGGCTTCGCGACCGTCTACAAGGCCCGCCAGCTCAACATCCAGCGGGACGTGGCCATCAAGATCCTCAACCCCGGCACCGACGCCCGCACCGCCCGCTCCTTCGAGGAGCGCTTCCTGCGCGAGGCCCGCACCGCGGCCCAGATCAACCACTCCAACGTCGTGAGCATCTACGACTTCGGCTTCACCGATCAGACCCGTCAGCCCTACATCGCCATGGAGATGCTCGACGGCCACGATCTGGAGGAGGAGCTCCAGCAGAACGGCCCGATGGAGTCCCAGCGGGCGCTCAGGCTCTTCTGCGAGGCGCTCGAAGCCCTCGGCGAGGCGCACAAGCTCGGAATTGTCCACAAGGATCTCAAGCCCTCCAACCTCTTTCTGTGCGCGCCGGGCTCGCGCCGGGAGCTGCTCAAGATCGTGGACTTCGGCATCGCCCGCGTCCACGAGCTTGAAGGCAAGAAGCTGACCGGCACCGGCCAGATCCTCGGCACGCCCCAGTACCTCGCCCCCGAGTACATCCAGAGCCAGATCGCCACCCCGGCGCTGGACGTCTACCAGATGGGCCTGATCCTCATCGAGATGCTCACCGGCAAGGCGGTGGTCGACTTCGACAACCCCTACCAGTGCCTCATGGTCCACGGCTCCGGCGCTCTGGAGGTCCCGACCACGCTCGTCAGCGGCCCCATCGGCGCGGTCCTGCTCAAGTCCCTGGAGCACGACCACACCCAGCGCTACGTCGACGCCTACGCCTTCCACGAGGCGCTCGTCCAGATCGACTCCTCCACCATCCCCGTGATCCCCCCCTCCGAGATCCGCCGCAAGATCTCCGAGGTCTCCGGCAACCTGCGCGCCGTGGCCGTCTCAGGGACCGCCGACACCGGGACCTTCGAGGCCAGGAAGGCCGGCGACAAGGCCTCGCGCCAGCGCGTGCCCACCGTCGTCGGCGGCGGCCTCGGCGCCATGGCGCCCACCGGCGCCCAGACCCCCGTGTCGGTCGGCCAGAGCGGGCCCTACGCCCAGCAGCACGGCGGCGGCTACCCCAGCGGCCAGATCTCCCAGCCCATCGACCTCGCGCCCTCGGGCATGAAGTCCAGGCTCCCGATCTTCGTCGGCGTCGCCGCCGTCGTCGCCATCCTGCTCCTGGCCATCGTCGGCCTGGGCCTCTACGCCACCTTCAGCGACGACGACCCCACGGCCGCCGCCCAGAACAGCGCCAACAAGGCCAGCGTCAACAAGGCCGGGATCGTCGTCGACAAGAAATCTCCCGCCGAAGAGGAGAAGGACGACGCCAAGGAGCCGGACAAGGGCGCCCTCGCCGCGAAGGAGCCCGCCGAGGAGAAGAACCCCGGCGACGACAAGCCCGAGATCGTCGCCCAGGCCGTCCCCGTCGCCATCACCGCCACGCCCGACAACGCCGACATCTTCGTCAACGACAAGAAGGTCGGCAGCGGCAAGGCCACCTGGACCTTCGAGTCCGCAGACGCCAAGGCCGTCGCCATCCGCATCGAGGCGCGCGGCTACGACACCTTCGAAGGCGATCTCTCGCCCTCCGACACCGAGTTCGCCCAGGAGCTCAAGCGCAGCCGCGGCGCTCGCCAGGTCTCCAACGACCGACAAGTCGTCAAGAAGGATCCCCCGAAGGAGGACCCCCCCAAGAAGGATCCTCCGAAGGAAGACCCCCCCAAGAAAGATCGCCCCAAGATGGACTTCGTCGACTGACGCCCGCTCGCCCCTCCCGACGCCCGCTCGCCTTGCCCGACGCCCCCTTCACCCCTATCCTCATTCATGACGCTCCGACGCCATCGGCACGCTCAACGCTCCGACGCCGTCGGCTCGATCAACGCTGAGATGCCGTCGGCCAGGATCGACGCCGTCGGCCATGATCGACGCCGTCGGCCAGGATCGACGCTGTCGGAGGATCGTCGACGGGATCGCTCGACGCTCAGGGCCGTCGTCAACGGGAGGGGTGGGTCGTCGATGCAAAGGCGCCTCAAGTTTTCAAGCCGCGGTTGCTCCGACGACGTCCGGTGGGGTCTGGTCCGTCACATCTCTCGTCGATCTCTGATCCGGGGTTGGGTCGAGCGTGTGGAGTCCGAGGGCCGGCGCTCCCTGGTCGTGGCCTTGGGGGCCTCGTGGATCGGCGCCTGGCTGGTCCTGGCGCCGACGGGCTTGAGCGTGGCGGTCATGGCCTTGATCATCCACGCCGTCTACCTGCCCCTGACCTGGGCGCTCTGGCGGCTGACCGCCGACAGTCGCTGCGAGAGCGCGCCGCGCGTCGCGCGCCTGGAGGGCTGGCTCGACAGGATGCGCGCCGTCCTGGGCCCCTCGGTCGCGATGGACCTGAGCGCAGAGCTGCACGCGCCAGGTTGTCAGGGGCGACAGGGCCGCTGCGGCGACCCCTGGCTGGTGGCCTCCATCTTTCCTTCCGAGGGCGTCGTCATCGAGGTCCGCGTGACGGACGGGCGAGCCTGTCCGCTGATCCGCGTGGCCACGCCGGCCGGTCGCGTGCTCACGGAGCTGATCCTCTCGGGCGACGATCCGCACAAGATGGCCGAGGTGGCGCGTCGCCTCGGCCGCTTCAGCGATCCCGAGGGGGTCAAGGTCCGTCTGATCGAACTCGACGGGCTCTGCCGCCTTCGGTGGGTGCTTGATCAGGACACCAGCGCGATCGGCGACGCGATCCTGGCCTGGCCCGTCTTGAGGCTCATCGCCATGATGGCGGCCCTGGACGAGGGACAGCCGCTTGAGGCGCCGCTGTTGGCGCCGACGGCCTGCGAGGCGCTGCCGTCTCAGCGGTGGGCGCTGGGCAGCGAGGCGCGGCTCCCTGGCCCCCACCGGGCTTCGCTGCCGCTTGGGCGCCCCGGTGATCTTGAGGCGGTGGCGGGGACGGCCAGGGGGCTCTGGCGGAGCGGGCCGAGGCCGTCGGCGGCGCTGCTCTCGGCGGGCTTCGTGGTCAACGGGTCGCTTGGGGTGGCGGCGCTGGCAATGTCCGGCGTGGCGGGCGCGGCCCCCACGGCTGGTGCGGCGCTGGTGGGCGCGGGGTCGGGCGGGTGGGCGCTGGTGATGGCGATGAGCGTCGTGGTGGGGCTGATGAGCCTCGCGCCCTTGCCGCTGGAGGCGTGGCGTCGACGTCAGGAGCTGCCGCGCGGGCGCAGGGCGGGCGCGCTGGAGGTCGGCGAGGCCAGCGTGCGGCTCCAGCTGGCGGAGGGCGACCCGAATGGGGCGGGGGTGGATCTCTCCAGGCCCTTCACGGCCCACTTGACCCGAGAGGCCGGCGCGGGCAAGGGCGTCGGGGTGACGCGGGTCTTCGCGGCGGTGATCCAGCGGGACGCGGCGGGGGGGCTGACGCGGGTTGGCTTCGCGTCGACGATCCCGAGCTGCGCCGAGGTGATGGCGCTGCCGGCCAAGGACGAGGTGGGGCTGCCCGAGCTGGAGACTTCCGATTTCTTGTGGTTCTGGAGGCGTTTACAGGACAGCGCCGCGGCCCACGGCGCGGCGCTGCCGAGGATCGAGCGGTAGATCGCGGCGGCCTGCGGGGCAGGTCGGGTCCGTGAGGGATCGGGGAGGATCGCCCCACGAACTCCACCCCCTGTCCCCCTCCTCGCTGCGCAAGGAGGGGGGACCCTCGTATTACGGCTTCGGGTGGATCGGCACTCCACCCCCTGTCCCCCGAGAGGCACTGCCTCCCTCGTGGAACGAGGGAGGCAGTGCCTCTCGGGGGGACGCTTGAATTACGGACACGGTGGTTCGGGGACGCTCGTAGTACGGCTTCGGGTGGATCGAGTCCCGCCCCGACGACATCACGATTGTCCCCGACGGGGTCTCGCCCCAGACGGCCAGTGATCCCGGCGAAGGCTCCTGCGGCCCGCCCCCCAGATCATCGAGCCCACCCAACGAGCCCACCCCCTATCCACCTTGCCCGTAATTCAAGCGTTCCCCCTCCTTGCGTAGCGAGGAGGGGGACAGGGGGTGGAGTGCAACCCACCTTGCCCGTAATTCAAGCGTCCCCCCTCCTTGCGCAGCGAGGGAGGCAGTGCCTCTCGGGGGACAGGGGGTGGAGTGCAACCCACCTTGCCCGTAATTCAAGCGTCCCCCCTCCTTGCGCAGCGAGGAGGGGGACAGGGGGTGGAGTGTGGGGGACAGGGGGTGGAGTGC
>SYOX01000156.1 GCA_005804885.1 Pseudomonadota bacterium | reverse complement strand
TGGGCTGCCAGCGCCCAGTTTGTTGCCCCAGTCCGCCGACGAGCCCTCCCATCGCCCCTCCAGTGAGCCTGCCGACCTCGCTGCCATCGGCCTTGCTGGCTAAACCAAGTTCAAAGCATCAGAACGTGGTGAACGCGTACTGCTCCAGTTAACCCCTTGGTGTCTTGCGTTGGTGCAGCCATGAAAACGCTCCGCTCTTGTCTCCTGCTCGCCGTGGTCCTCTTCTTGGCCACCTCTTCGGCGTCCTGCACCCCAAGCCCCGATGACCCCTCCAGAAGGCCCTCCCCATCCGCCGACACCGCCGAGCCCGAACCCGACGCCGCCGACCCCGACACCGCCGAACCCGAGCCCATGTGCCAAAGTGACCCAGACTGCGAGCTGGGCCTGAGTTGCTGCGAGGGTCAGTGCGTCGATCTGCACACCGACGGCGACCATTGCGGAGCGTGCGGCAACAATGCCTGCCCGGCGCAATGCACGCTCGGATTGTGCCTCGACGGGGTCGAGTGTGTCCCCGAGGTGTGCCTGCACGCTGTCCAGGTCGACGCCGGTTACGAGCACACCTGCGCGGTGCTCAACAACGGCACGGTGCGCTGCTGGGGTCGCAGTTACGAGGGTCAGGCGGGCTTTCGAGGCGACGGGCCAGATGCGATCCCGTTGTGGCGGCCCGTGGAGATCGAGGGGATCAACGACGCGGTCCAGGTCGGTGCGGGCTTCTTTCATTCGTGCGCGCGGCACGCCGACGGGGGTGTGTCGTGCTGGGGCGACAACAGCTTCTTGCAGCTGGCCCTGCCGGACTCGACCTTTGCCACTTACACCCCCCAAAGGATCGAGGGCCTCAGCGACGTGGTCTATCTGGAGGTGGCCAACTTCCTGACCTGCGCGGTGCTGGCCAGCGGCGAGGTCAAGTGCTGGGGCATCAACAACCAGAACAGGATGCCTCAGGGCTGGCGGCTCCCCACCGAGGACAACCCCTTGCCGAGCCTCGTTCCGGGCATCTCCAACGTCAAGATGGTGGCTTTGGGAGAAAGCAACGGCTTCTGGCTTCACAACGATGGGGTCATCAGCGTCCTGGGACAGTCGACCTATGGCCTGGGCCCGGACTCTCGCAGCGCTAACAGATTCACGCCCATCGAAGATCTCAGAGCCACCTTCGTGGCCGCAAGCACCACCCACGCTTGCGCCATCGATCTTGACGCCCAACTTTGGTGCTGGGGCGAGAACTACCACTTTGAAGTCGGACCCTTCACTTGCGGGGCCTGTTACAGCCCCATGCTCGTACCCGGTACGGGCCGCGTCACTTCAGTATCTCTCCAACTTCGCAGGTACACGTTTTTCACAAATGAATATGGTCATCTATATATAATTGGAAACCCGTTTGGAGATAACGTGGGTCAGCGATTCGACCGAACAGAAGACAATCCTGGAACGCCAATCATATTTTCTGGATTTCCAGAAGATGAATTTTTGACCGCGACGTCTTTGGGTCGATTTTACGGCTGCTATATTACTCAAAGAGGCCAAGTATATTGTTCTGGAAGCAACTCGGCAGGACAGTTGGGCAGAAACACAGTGGGGCTTCTGGCTCCTGTGACATGGTGAGTCGTGATGTCATTCACAATGCCTTTTGAGTCTCAAAATGTTGTCATCGTCCAAGGGCCTGGAATTTCTAATGATGGGCTTGAGGACTGCCACCAAGGTCTTTTCGATCTGATCGAGCAGGCAAGCCCTGCGCGTCCCATCCTCTACTTTCCGGCAGGAGATTATCTCATTCACCTCACAAACGAGGGGACACTCCCACGCCCCGACTTGATCTTTCCTGCTCATGTCCGTCTTTTCTTCGAACCAGGTGCTCGCCTCGTCCCGTTGGCGATCACGCTCTCAATGACTCCAAACACTCCCCCATCCCCAGTACCCAGGCCCGTGTTCATCGCCGCAGGCAATGATCCCAATAATATCCGCAATGTTTGTGATGATTGCCACGGCGTGGAGGCGAGCGCGGATCGAAACCTCCTTGATGCTGGCCAGCCACTCCCTGCGCCCTTCCGAGTCATCATCGAGGGCGAGATCGCTGCGGGGATGCATCAGTGCTTCGTCGTTGACACCTTTCGTCGTCCTGCAAAAAAGCGCATTCATTTCCCGACGACCGTCACGGGCCTTGTCGAGCACACCGACAGGGCCAACATCTCCAGCGCCCCACGCTCGACCCATCGCCTGGAGGCTGTCGCGGCGGTGGTCTTCTCGGCCGACTCCGTCCAGGAGGTTCTGTACCCTCAGTGGTTCGGCGCCCAGGCAAAGGTCGAAGATGATCTGGTGGACGAGACTCAACGCTTCGCGGGCGACAAGTTCATCTGGGAGCCCTACAACACCACGAGCGACAACAAGGCCCTGGACGCCTGCCTGCTGGCCTCAAGGCCCGGCCAGACCATCCGCTTTGTCGGTCGTCACAGCCTCGTGAGCAGCTTTGTTCCTCCCGGTCGCACCCTTGAAGGCTTCACTGGCCTGATCACACGACCTCCACGGCGCCTGCTGTCGCCCCTCGCTCCAGCCACCGCCACCGACCGCCAGATCGTCAAGACCCTCAACCTCCTCAAGGCCGCATACCAGCGACACCTGCGCGCCCAGATCGTCGATCCCGACGGTGGAGATCGCATCGCTGCCCACAAGAGCGTTCCCGTCGGCGCCGAGACCAACGACGTCCAACATTTTTTCCCCATGGCCCTGGGCGAGGATCTGGGCTCGGCCCGGAATCTGGCCAACGAGTTGATCCGACAGTTCTTGCGCCACGAGTCCAACAGTTCCCAGCACAACGCCGTGCCGACCAACCCCTCTCCGCTCACCGAGTTCAACAACGGGCGCTCGGAACTCATCGGCGCCACCAACGCTCTCATCGCGGCCTTCACCAGGCACTTCAGGGATCACAGCGCCCACGACGCCGCCCTTGAGAGTTACTTTCTCCGCCAAAGCCCCGATCTGGCCCAGTGGCCCACGCCTTTGGGTTTCACGCCCCAGAACGACGATCCGGTCCTGCACACCCGCTTCTTCGTGGGCGACAACCCCCACTTCCTCACACCCCCACGTCAACCCGACCCCGTTGTCTTTCGCGGCCTCTACTTCGAGGTCGATCCGGCCTCGCAAGGGCGCTTCGAGGGCTTCGATCTCGAACACTCGGCCTGGATCATGGCCGGAGCCGACTCAGCCTCTCAGGTGCGCTTGAGGATCCAGATCGAGGACTGCGTCTTCGATGGCTCCCCTGCCGATGGGATCTTCGTCCACAAGACCGTCAACGCCACCGTGCGCCGCTGCCGCGCTCTGAACTGCTTCCGCGCGGGTCTGGCCCTGACGGGCGGCAACACGAGCCTGACCCTGTCGGAGTTCTTCACCCGGGGCACGCCCGAGCTGCGCAGCGGCATCGACATGGAGGTCGAGCAATATGGACCTCAGCTCCCCAGGTTCCTGCTGGAGCCTGGGGACATCGAACGCTTCCGAGAGCCGTTGCGCGTCGATGTGAGAGACGTTGAATATGTTGAGTATGAAATTCCAGAAGAATTCAAAGATATTGACGGCCGCTTCGAGCCGCGCCAGCTTGAGCCGAGCGAACCCGCAGGACCACGCGCCGCCGTCGACTCCACCATCGACTTCAGGCTCTCCAACGTCTACCTGTCGCACAACCTCCAATTGACCCTGGCCGGTCTGGACACCCTGAGCCGACCCTCCTCCATCGAAGCCGAAGGCCTCGTGTCTGACGGCGCCCCCTACATCATCGAAGGCACCCACACACGACTGTCCTTCACAGGGTGCGTCTTGACCAACCACGAGCTCTTGAGCGAATCCTCCATCAGCGCCGGGGGCTCCCGGCTCGGGACCTTGTTCTTCAGAGTCGACGCCCCGCCCCAACCCATCGTCTTTGAAGACTGCGTGCTGACCACCCACCCAGCAGGCTTTGTCAAGGGCCAGGGCATCCCCCCATCCCAGATCGACGCCAACACGAAGATCCAGCAGATCCACGATTACGCCGCCTTTGCCATTCAACTCGGCCCGGCACGAGACCTTGACATCACGCTCAAGCATTGCGTCTTGACGGCTCAGGATGTTGAAGGCATGTCCGCCAAAGCGACCAGGGACCCCCACGCAGGCACGACCTTCCCTCGCTCCTTGTTCTTCAATAGAGGCGACGACATCAAGGCCATGTTCGACGCAGCCGGGCTGGTTCCGCTGCCCTTCTTCCTGTGGGGTCTTCTGATCGACAACCCCAACAAGCTGATCGCCAACGGCAACAGACACCGCATCAAGGTGGAGGGCTGCGTCATCGGCCCAGGCTTCCAAGCCGCAGTGGCGACGCACGGCGGCGCGGCCGTGGAGATCGTGCGCACCCGCATCCAGGCCACCGTCGGCTTCTTGTGGGGCCAAGGCCCCCACGATGTTCGCATCGAGCAAGGCCACTTCATCAACAGCCGATTCGCCCTCTTCGATCTGACCCCCACGGCCGACAACGCTGGGGCTTTTCGCCTGGCACTCGACGATGTCGAGATGGTGGCCGATGACGCCTGCTGGTCCTGGTGGACAAGCGCCAGCGCGACCTCCCAACGACCCCTCAACTTTTCAGGCCATCGGGTCTTGACCGCCTCCCTGGACCCCTCGCCCTGCGTCCACGAGCGCAACATCCAACGAAAAATGCAACGCCTCATCCCAGGCGGCGTGGCCCCCGATCGGCGCTCGGGCGTGCGCCTGGGCATGCCCGGCGATCAGCTCAGGATCGTCGATCCCCAACCCGGACAACCCCTCATCTGGCACAACGCTCAACCTGGAGCCCCCTGGATCCCCACCCAAAACCCCGACTGGCGCTTGCTGTGGCGGGTCAAGTGAACCCCCCTCCCATCTATGATCTGCTCCCCTCCGCAAGCGTTGTCCCCCCGATCGAGTCCCTCCACAGTGCTCCTCCCATCCATCGGGAGGAGGGAGCACTGGACCTCAAGGTGCCCAGGATGACCCCTCGCCTCAACCCTCTGACCGCCCTGGCTCGCGTCGAGGACAGGAAGACCCGCTGAGGCGACGGCGCGCGCTGGCCGCTGGCGCGGGGATCAGCGGGCGGCGTCGGCGCGCAGGCGGTTGAGGGCGATCTCGACCTCGGCGACCTCGGCGTCCTCGCCGAGCGCGGCGTACTGGCGGCGGGCGAGCAGCAAGGACCGGCGGGCGCGGTCGGGCGAGCTGTCCATCCACAGCGCGCCGCCGCGCGCGGCGCACCACGCGTCGTCGGGGTCGGGCGCCTGGGCCGCGGCGAGGTGCTCGGAGAGGCTGGCGAAGCGATGATCCCAGGCGCGGCGGTCGGCGTCGTGGGCGTCGCACAGCGCAAGCTGCGCGTCGAGGTGCGCCAGCGTGCGCGGGCCGCTGATGCGCTTGACCTCGGCCTCGATGGCGTTGAGCGTGCGCCGGGCCTCGTCGTACTGTCCCCGCTGCAGCAGGACGAGCGAGATGTTGAGCTGGGCCTGGGCCTCGCGGGCCGAGCCGACCTCGCGCAGGAGCCGGGCGACCTCCCGGTAGTGGGCCTCGGCGCTGTCCAGGTGGCCCTCGGTGCGCTCGGCCTCGGCGATCCCGTTGAGGATCTGGGCGCGCAGGTGCCGGGCGCCCAGCGCGTCGGCGACCTGCAGGCCCCGCTCGAAGTGCGCGCGGGCCTGGGCGGGCCGCCCGCGCTTGTTGAAGGCAAAGCCGAGGCTGTACAGGGCTTTACCGATCAATGGCTGGTTTCCGGTCTGCTCAAAGAGCGCCAGCGCCCGTTCGTAGCTCTGCTGGCACAGCGACATGGACTGGCGCCACCAGGCCACGTCGCCGATCACCAGCAGGCAGCGCCCTTCGCCGTCGGGATCGCCCAGCGCGCCGTGGAGCGCGAGCGCCTGTCGGGCCAGCGCGTCGGCCTGCTCCAGCGCGCCGCGGTGATCGCTCAGCCGCGCGCTCAGGTAGATCCGCTGGGCTTCGAGGTCCGGCCAGCCGCGAGGGGCGGCCTCGGCCAGCGCCTCGATCCAGCGCTGGGCCTCATCCAGCTCGCCGGCGTGGATCGCCGACTCGGCCCCGAGCGCCCACCCGACCCCCCAGCGGCGATCGAGGGGGTCGAGGCCAAGGCGCTCGAAGGTCTCCTCGCGGGCCTTGAGCAGCTCGGCGACCTGGCTGAAGTCGCTCTGTTCGAAGTTCTCGTGCGCGGCCGAGAGCAGGGCCGCGCAGGCGGGCTCCAGATCGCCGCCTGCCAGCAGGTGGCCGGCGAGCCTTTCGAAGACCCCGCGCTGGTGGGTGGGGTAGAGGGCGCGCAGCGCCGCCGCGCAGGCGAGCTGGTGCCGCTCCCAGCGGCCAGCCTCGCGGGAGGCGCGCTCGAAGGTCTCGCGCAGCATCCCGTGGACGAAGCCCCAGCCGCCTTCGAAGCGCTGGATGAGCCGCTCGGACATCAGCGCCTCGACCGCGCCCTCCGGCAGCGTCAGGTGGCCGTGGTGGCACGCGGCGCGCCACTCGGCCAGATCGACCTCCTGGCCCAGCGCGGCGGCCAACTCCAGCGCGAGCCGATCCTGGGCCGGGTGCTGGCGCAGGAGGTGGTCGAGGTGCTCGGACCACAGGGCGAAGAGGTCGTCGGGCAGGGCGGCCCGCTCGCCCTCGGCCAGTTCGAAGCCCTCGGCGCCGACCCGCAGCACGCCGCGCTGGACCCAGTCCCCGACGAGCTGGATGGCAAAGAGCGGGTTGCCCGCCGTGCGCGCCTTGACGGCCTGGGCCAGCTCCCCCGACAGGTGCAGCAGCCGCTCGACGAGCGCGGCGTGCTCGGTCGGCGCCAGCGGCGCCAGCGACAGCTTCCGGGCGCCGGGCAGGCTCATCAGCTCCGTCAGCATGTGCCACTCGATCGGGCGGCCGACCAGCGCCTCGTCGCGGGCGGTCAGGACGAAGAGCAGCCGGCAGGGCAGGCGCGCCTGCGCCTTGAGGATGAAGCCGACGAGCCCGAGCGCCTCGGCCCCCCATTGCACGTCGTCGAGCCAGACCACCACCGGGCGCCGCCGCCCCATGACCTCCAGCACCCGCGTGGCCACCGCGAAGCGCTCCATCGCCGTGTTGAAGCGCACCGTCGGCAGCCCCTCTCCCTCCTCCTCGCCGATCGAGTACGAGGTCACGACCAGCCCCGTGATGGCCCGCAGACCATAATCGTCCAGCGCATCGTGCGCGGTCAGGAAGTCCTTCACCCGGCGCGCCGCCGGCCCCGGCGCCAGCCCCGTGCACCCGACCGCGTTCGAAATCATCCGCGCGAACCCGTCCGCAGGCCCCGGAGAGGGGCTGTGGAGCGCCTTGACGGGCGTGGCCGCCCCCAGCTCGTCGGCCCGCTGACAGAGCCACTCGGCCAGCCGGCTCTTGCCCACCCCCGACGGCCCCCGGATCACCACCAGCCTCGCCTTGCCCTCCGCGTGGACCTCGCCGAGCGCGCCCCACAGGAGGTCTCGGTCCTTGTCCCGGCCCACCAGCGGCAGCGTCCGCAGGCTGTAGAGCCCCAACCCCGCCCCCTGGAGCGTCATTGGCGCCGCCTGCCCGCCCTCCCTCCAATCCACGGGCAGCGCCGCGCTCGACGGCAGCGCCGCGTTTGAAAAAAGCGCCGCGTTTGAAAAAAGCGCCGCGCTCGATGGCAGAGCGGCGTTCGACGGCAGCGCCGCGCTGCGAGCCGGCGCCCCGCCCAGGAAGCACAAGGTCGCGCAGACCTCGCCAGACAGCGGCGCAAGCGGCCCGACCTCGGCCGGCCGCTCCCATGCGCGCTCGACCTCCTGCAGCGCCCGAGCCGCGTCCGCCGCCCGCTCGAAGCGATCCCAGGGCGAGCGCGCCGTCATGCGCCTGATCCACCCGTCGAGGCCCTCCGGCGCCGGGTAGCGGGCCACCAGCTCCGGCACCTCACCGTAGAGGTGCGCCTCGCTGAGCACCTTGATCTTGTCCTGCCCCTGCGGCACGACGAAGGGCAGGCGCCCAGCCGCCAGCTGCCACGCCAGGCACCCGAGCGAGTACAGATCCGTCCACGGCCCGTAATCCCTGAAGCGCCCCATGAACTGCTCCGGGGACATGTACTCCGGCGTCCCGAAGGCGTCCTCCACCTCCCCGTGCCGCACTCTGGCGTTCACCGCGTGCGCGATGCCGAAGTCCGTCAGCTTCACCCCCGGCCGCGCGTCCGTCGGCGCGTCCATCAAGATGTTGGCCGGCTTGATGTCCCGGTGGATCACCCCCCGCGCGTGCGCGTGCGACAGAGCATCCAGCATCGCGAAGAGCACCGAGCGCAGCAACCCCCACGGCAGCCCTCGCCAGGCCCGCTCAAGCGACCCCCCGCCGACCAGCTCCATCACCAGGTAGGGCGCGCCGCAGACAAGCTTCCCCTGCGAGAGCCGCTCGGCCCGCTCGTCCACCAGCCCCATGTCGAAGACCATCACGATCCCAGGGTGATCCAGCCCCGCGACCGCCTGCACCTCCGCCCTGAACGAGGCCCGATACTCCTTGTCGTTCGCCAGCCGACCCGTCAGCACCTTGATCGCCACCGGCACGCGCTGGTCCACGTGCATGCCCTGAAAAACCTGCCCCATGCCGCCCTGCCCGATCATCGGGCCGACCTGAAAGGGGCCGAGCATCAGCCGCTCGCCGGGTTCTTCGATCGCCATACGCCTCTCCGCCTCCGAGGGCCTCTCCGAACATGGGAGATGTGCCCAGCGAGCCCGGTGGCGTCGAGCGCCCCCGCCGATGAGCGCTCGCCCGCCGCCCCGAAGACGATCCCACACGCGCGCCAACTTCTCAACAACACGCCGCGGTCAGGGATCGCGGCCCTCCAGGGCGCCAGAGCTCACCCTGCCTGGTTTACTCAGTGAAGCCTGAAGTCCTGCCGCGTGTTGACAGGCGACCCGCTGGCCCCTTACACCTTGGCCTGCGCTAAGTTAGCGATCACTCACATGAGGGGCGTCGATGAGCTTGCGGACCCAGGAGTATCCGGTGTTGCGCTCGCGGGTGCAGACCCGCTCGGAG
>SYOX01000024.1 GCA_005804885.1 Pseudomonadota bacterium | reverse complement strand
GGGACTGTATGATGAGGTGTGTAAGATAGCCCTGGGGTAAAATAGGGCGTCGAGCCCCTTCCCATGGAGATCGAGATGACTGACAAACGCAGAAAAGGTCGCACCTCCCCCAACGCCTTTAGCCCTGAGGTCGAACTGCTCCTCAAGCGCGCCGCCAAGGAGGCCGCTGGCAAACCCCTCGGTGACAGCCTCAAGCCTCAAAGCGGCTCCCTGATGTCCCAGATGATCGCTCGCATGGTCGAACTGGCCATGGATGAGGAGATGACCGACCATCTCGGCTACGAACCCAACGAGCGTATCACCTTCGATCAGGCCCACAGCAAGGGTCTGCCTCGTCGGCCCAACACCCGAAACGGCCACACCACAAAGTCCGTCGTCACCTCCTATGGTCCCGTCGATATTGAGGTTCCTCGCGATCGTCTGGCCACCTTCGCTCCAACCACCCTGCCCAAGCGCCAAAGTCTGAGCCAGGAGCTCCAAGAGCGCATCGTGGCCATGTACACCGCCGGCATGAGCACCCGCGATATCGAAGAGCACATCGAAGAGTTCTACGGCGCCGACCTCAACTCCGACTTCATCAGCCGCCTGACCGTCCGCATGGACCAGGAGCTGATTCAGTGGCGCAACCGCCCCCTGGAAGCCCTCTACCCCGTCGTTCTGGTCGACGCCATCCACCTCAAGGTCAGGCACACCCAAGGCGTCGAGTCCACCGCCGTCTACCAGGTCTGTGCCTACACCGACTTCGGAGTCCTTGAAATCCTTGGACTTTACATGGCCCCGGATGGTCAGACGGGTGAGTCGGCCACCTTCTGGCACAAGGTCTTCGCTGAGCTTCACAGCCGTGGAATGCGCGACGTGCTGATCCTGTGCGCCGACGGACTCGAAGGCTTGCAGAAGGCGGCTCGGGCCATATGGCCTCAACTCTACTTCTCGCCCTGCGTGGTTCACCTGGTGCGCAGCTCGACCAAGTACGTCGCCTCCAAGGACCGCGAGAAGGTCTGCTCGTCGCTCAAGCAGATCTACCAGGCTCCCTCGTTCGAGGCCGCCATGGAGGGGCTCGATGAACTGGAGAGGCAGTGGAAGGAGAAGTACCCGAAGGTGGTCGAGCTTTGGCAGGGGCACACCCTGGCGCTCGAAGGGCTCTGGTCGATGGGGCCGATGCTGCGAAAGCTGATCTACACGACCAACGCGATCGAGAACGTTCACAACCAGCAGCGCAAGGTGTTGAAAACCAAGAGGTCTTTCCCGAACCGAGACAGCAGCCTGAGGTTGATGACGCTGCTGGCCCGCAAGATCAACGACAAGGCCTTCAACAGACGCACAAGACCTGACTGGAAGCAGATCGTGGCTGCTCTCCAGATCCAATTCGAGGGACGGATCCCCGAGAACTGGGGCTCCGTGCTCTGATGACATGCTCCGGCCTATCTTACACATTTAGTCTTGCAGTCCCAAGATCGCCGCGCGCTGTTCCGTTGGCTGGAAGACCTCCCTGAGGAGGAGATCGACAGCGGTGTGTTGCGGCTGTTGATCAACAAGGTCCAGGGCTCTCGTGGTGAGGTCGAAGACCTCCTGGACCCTCCCCTTTCGGAGACCGGGGCACCCCTCGACACGCTCAGACCCCCTGCCTGGATCCTGCCCTGCGGCATCGTCACCGATCAGGACAGCCTGCGCTTCTTCCAGTCGGATGACCCCGGCTTCCACCACCAGGACCTTCTTGAGGCCTTCGGCGAGATCGACCCGGATGAAGGGAGGTGAAGATGGCAGAACTCCGCTTCATCAACATCCCTCAACATGCCGACAGGACGATCCGTTTTCGACCTCGAAGCCTCCTGAGTGATGGGGCTCGCGGGATCTCCTTTCGCACGTCGCCAACCGACGATCAGGTCCCCGCCGAATTTCAACTCCCCCGCCCGCCCTGGGTCGAGGATCTGCCCGAAGAGGTCTACCACGGCGGAATTGCCATCGAGCAGATGCTCTGGGTCGGTAACATCGAGAGCGTCGACAAGGCTGAGGGGAGGGTCTTTGTCTCGTTGCACCGTGTCCCTGGTGGCCAACATCGCGATGTTCTGGTTGAGGGGTGCTTGGTAAGGTCACAGCCCCTACCCGGTGACCATCGCCCCAAACAAATCAAGCACCTCCCCCCTGGGCCTTTGCCCTTCGAGGGGGACTTACACCCCAAGCCGTGCGCGGGAGATCAGATCGCGCTGTGGGATTTTGTGTTAGCGCGAGACGGACAAGAAGCTGTGCGTCAGGTCTACCTCCAGCATGTCCCCAAACCGCTCACAGCGCAGGAGTTGGAGGCCATCCAGCGGCTCATCGGCGCTCTGGCTCAGCAAGAGCAGGAGGAGCGATGACGGCGGGATTGGAGGAGGCAAGGGTCGACAACAGCCCAGCGCGACTTCGGGAGTTTGCCGAACGCGCCCCGAGGATTTTGCCATCCCACCTCGATCCTGACGCGTTGGGGATCGTGGTGTTCGGCCCCGGCACCGGAGAGGCCATGGTGGTCCGTCTACCCGATGGCCGGATCGGTGTCCTTGATGGATGCCGCGAACCGGAGGGGAGACGGCTCGATGGAAGAGGCGATCCCGTGCGCGAGTTCCTCAATGGAGTGGCTGGGCTTGACCGTGACGGCGATGGGAGGCTCTGGTTCGTGGGGCTGACCCACCCTCATTCCGATCACTACAGAGGCCTGGGGCGACTCCTGAAGAGCTATCTGGATCGTGTTGATCGGCTCATCTCCTGGTCGGACCCCGCTGGACAAGCTGTCGAGATACTTCAACAAATCCTCCGCGAACGGGAGGTCACAAGGAAGGATCTCATTGGCCTTGAACGGGTCGTGAGCGAGGTCAATGGCTTCAGCAACCGGCGTCCAGTACAACACACCAGACAGTTCACCCAGAACATGACGCTGTATGAAGGGGATGCCTGTCGTTACGAGTACCGCGTCATCTCTTGCGGTCCGTCCCAGGGGGATTGGTTGAGGAGATGGAGGGCTATCCTCGCCGAAGGCCACTTCGATCTGGACCAGGATCCCAATCGCCTCAGCGGGGCGTTCAGAGTCCACTGGGGGAGGGCAGGCGTTCTCCTGGCCGGAGATCTCCTGGCACAACACGGCTGGGATGCGCTCCGAGAAGACTTCTTGCCCTGTCACGCACCCCCAGCCCGGTGGCCCATCCAGGTGGCGAAGGTCTCTCACCACGCTTCGGAAGGGGCCCACGATGTCGATCTGTGGAGCGCCCTCAACCCCGCGTTGGCGATCGTGACCCCTTTCAAGAATGCCAGCGATGGTCAGCCCCCCAGACCCGAAGATATCAGGCGTCTGTGCAGCGGCTCCTGCTCTGTCGCGATCACAAGCCCTCCCGCATGGACGCGCGGCGACAGCCGCGCTGTAGGTCATCCACGCCCCGAGGGAATCGGTGGCGATGCCCTGAGCGACGACGAGAAGCACAGCGCCGTGGCGGTCTCCATCGGCTCCAGAGGGCAGATCACGCGGATCGTGCTGGGCGGCGAGGCTGACTTCTATGCCTGTGACCCCGAAAGTGCATCCGAGTAGTGGCCAAAGATTTCCCTTCCTGAAAAATTTCTGATAGCTACCGATCCGTCGCGATAGAAGATCCCTCGGAGAGGCTCTGCCTCCCCCTTTATTGAGCCGCTGAGCAGGCGAACCCACTTCACACAAGGGCGAGGTCATCATGCGCACGATCATCGACAACGAGTTGAGGGAGAAGGCTCTCCACATTCAAGACGCCACGGCCAACCCTGGGATCGTCAGCAAGGAGGAGGTGATCAAGGCCGCGTTGATCTTCGGACTCGCCCAGCTCAAGGAGGCCATTGACGCCCATGAGGGCGCCTCCCAGGCCGTCGAGGCCGACAACATCGAGAACCAGATTGCCTTTGACCGCTTCGACGAGGCGCGCGAGGCTGGCGTCGAGGAGACCATCTGGGTGAGGAAGAAGGTCGAGGCCAACCTGCTCGACCTGCCCCCGGACGAGCTCAAGTTGCTCGACGACAGCGAGATCAACCGGCGCAAGAACGTCCTGGCGGCCCTCTTCCCAGTCCAGCCGCATGCGCTGCGCGATCTTCGAGCCAGCGGGGTGCGCTCGCAGCTGACCAGCAGGTTTGAAGATCTCAAGAAGGCCTCGCGAAGCGACGTGCCTGAGGCGCTGCTGGCGCGCCTGGAGACCAAGGTCAAGGCGGTGGAGACGACCTACAAGACCATGATCGAGGAGGGGCTCGACGACGCCCCGCTCTATGAAGCGCTGGCCGTCACCCGCCGTCGCCTGGACAACGTCACTGCGGCGCAGCGCGCGCTCGTCCAGTCCGCCCTTGGCTTCGAGAACAGCGATATCTCGCTGGACGAGTTCATCCTCAAGTTGCGCCAGCGCAACCGCGCGACCATCGAGCCTGCGCCGCCCGCCGCCCCTCCGACGGAGTAGATGTCCGCGATCGCGTCGAGGACTGCCGAACGGGTGTGGAGCAGGCTCTGATCGACTGGGCCGCCCCAGGCTCGCGCCCGGGTCTACAGCTCAGGGACGCCCCTACGGGGCTGAGGACGGGCTCTGCAACAGCCCCCAACATCGTGGCGCTCGTCTCTCTCGAGGCCCTCAACATGGAGGGCCGCTGATGAGGGGTGACACGCTGCCTGGAGGTTGACGCCCCGTCGGGAGCCTCGAAGAGGCGAGACGCCGTCGGCACAATAGTAGCGCCGGGCGCGAGGGCGGCGGCCCTACGCCTGAGGCGAGCGAGCTTCGAGACGCTCTGAGCAGCTCGCCCCGATCTCCGCCCCCCCCCATCCTCCTTGGTTCGCAGATCCACGACTTCGTGGACGCCGACGACCACCCGATCTCCGCCCCTGACCACCCCGCCCCTCCTTGGCCGATCGGCCGCCGCTGTGTCGGCTGAGCGCGTCGGTGTATAAGGGGGGCCGCCCGCGCGCTCTGCGCGGCGCAGCCGAGATCGGGAGGATCGCGATGACGAGAGAGCTTCAGGTGGTGGTGTGGGGGGCGACGGGGTTCACGGGCAGGCTCGTGGCCGAGAACCTCTGCGAGCGCTACGGCGCGGGCGGCGAGGTGCGATGGGGGATCGCGGGGCGGAGCGCTCAAAAACTGGAGGTCTTGCGGCGCGATCTGGCGGAGATCGACCCGGCGGCCTCCAGGCTGGCGTTGATCGTGGCCGACAGCGACGACGCGGGATCGCTGGAGGCGATGGCGGCGCGGGCCGACGTGGTCTGCTCGACGGTCGGGCCTTACGCGCTCTATGGATCGAAGCTGGTGGCGGCCTGCGTGAAGGTGGGCGCGGATTACGTCGACCTGACCGGGGAGGTGCCCTGGATCAAGCAGATGATCGACGCCCACCACGACGAGGCCGCCCGGCGTGGGCGGCGGATCGTGCATTGCTGCGGCTTTGACTCGATCCCCTCGGATATCGGCGTCTTCTTGTTGCAGGAGGCCGCGCAGCAGCGGCTCGGCGCGCCGCTGGACGAGGTCGCGCTCCACGTCCTGAGCACGCGGGGCGGGGTCAGCGGCGGCACGGTGGCGAGCCTGATGGAGGTGCTCGCCCAGGTCAAGAATCCTGAAGTACGGCGGGTACTTCTGGACCCCTACGCGCTCAACCCGGCCGACGGCGTTCGAGGCCCGGACGGCCTCGATCAGCAGGGGGTGCGGTGGGACGCCGAGGCGCGGACGTGGACGGCGCCCTTCGTCATGGCCGCGATCAACGCGCGGATCGTGCGGCGCTCCAACGCGCTGATGGGCTACCCCTACGGGCGCTCGATGCGCTACGGCGAGGTGATGGCGATGAAGGGCGGCCCCGTGGGGCTGGGCAAGGCGCTGGGGGTGAGCCTCGGGTTGGGGTCGCTGGTCGGCCTGGGGCTCTTCGGGCCGACGCGGCGGCTGCTTGAGGCCACCGTCCTGCCGTCCCCCGGCCAGGGGCCTTCGAAGGAAGAGCGCGAGCGCGGGCGATTTGATCTGCGCGTGTCTGGAAGGCGCGGGGCCGACAGGATGTCGCTGCGGGTGCGCGGCGACCGCGATCCAGGCTACGGCGCGACCGCGAAGATGCTGACCGAGGCGGCGCTCTGCCTGACCCTCGACCGGGAGGCGCTGCCGGAGCGCTTCGGGATCTTGACGCCGGCCTCCGCGATGGGGAGCGCGCTGGCGCGGCGGCTGCCCGCCGTCGGCGTGACCTTCGAACTCGAAGGGTGAGGCGCCAGCGCGAAGATCGCCGCCCCGGGCTCGCGCCCGGCGCACCAGGGCAGGGACGCCCCTTCGGGGCTCTCGACAGGCTCCGGGTCAGCCATCAGCATCGTGTCGCTCGACTCCAGGGCCTCAACATCAAGCGCCGCTTGTCTTGGGTGACACCATGCCTGGAGGTTGACGCGCTGTCGGAAGCCCCGCAGGGGCGTCCCTGCCCTGGTGCGCCGGGCGCGAGCCCGGGGCGAAGGGGCTCTGACATGATCTCCGTCCCTGTTCACGGTCTTCTTCACACCCCCTGCCCACCCCGTTGGATCGCGGTCGCCCCGCCGCGGCTGCCTGCGCACCTCTTTAGAAGCACTGAATCTCAGGCCGCAGGCAGACGCCGTCGCAGCAGTTCTGAGTGGCGCTGCAACAGACCTCGCCGCACTCGTTCTCGCAAATACATTGCCCGCCGGAGCATGGCGCGTTGGTCGGGCAGCCGGGGTCCTCGTCGACAACGCCGTCGCAGTCGTCGTTGACGCCGTTGCAGGGATCGAGCTGGTTGGGGTGCATGGTGGCGACGCTGTCGTTGCAGTCGTCATCGTTGAGGACACGGAAGTTGCCGCTGGGCTCGCACAGGTCTCGGAAGGAGGGCGAGCCGTAGCCGTCGCCGTCGCCGTCGTGGAAGTAGCGCGTGCGGTCGATGGTGACGACGCAGGTGGCCCTTGAGGGCGAGGTGCACTGGCGCGTCCCGCAGCCATCCTGGTTCTCGCAGTCGCCGCCGACGTCGCCGAAGCCGTCGAAGGGGTCGCCGTCGCAGTTTTGATCCGAGGCGTCGCAGAGCTCCTCGGCGCCGGGGTTGATGGCGCCGTTGTTGTCGTCGCAGTCGCCGGCGCGAGTGGCGGTGTAGCGCCCCTCGGGGCCGTCGCAGAGATCGCGGTCGTCGCCGTTGGCGCCGTAGCCGTCGGAGTCGCTGTCGCGGTGGTAGCGGGTGCTCGGTCTGTCGAGGCAGGCGAGCCTGTCGCCCTCGCAGCGCAGGGCGCCGCACTGGCCGCAGGGATCGCCGGGGCTGCCCTGCAAGGCCTCACAGCCGCCGCAGGCGTTCAGCGCGCCCTCGTCCTGGCAGCGGACGCCGTCGGCGCCCTGGCAGGCCCAGCGCCCGGAGTCGCAGCGCCCGCAGGGTTCCCCGGGAGGGTTGGACAACGGCGCGCAGCCGCCGCAGGCGTTGGCGGGGGCGTCATCGCAGGTCACGAGGTCAGGGCCGACGCAGGCCCACTGGCCGCACTGGCCGCAGCGCTCACCGGGGACCCCTTCGAGTTGGCCGCAGCCGCCGCAGATGTTGCCGCTGCCCTCTTCGCAGGTCGTGTCCTCGGGGCCTTGGCAGATCACGCGGCCGCAATCGCCGCAGGCCTGGCCCGGCGAGGGGCTCAAGGTCGCGCAGCCGCCGCAGATGTTGATGGTGCCTTCGTCGAAGACGCCGTCGCAGTCGTCGTCGGCGCCGTCGCAGAGCTCCGCGGCGCCGGGGTGGACGCCAGGAGCGCCGTCGTCGCAGTCGAAGTCGGGGTCGTCGCGCTGGCAGTCCGCGCCGGTGCCAGCGGCGCCGTCGTCGTCGCGATCCACGCAGCCGGGGGGCTCGGGTTCGGGCTGAGGGTCGGGCTCGGGCTGAGGGTCGGGCTCGGCTTCGGGCTCAGGCTGGGGGTCGTCTGCGTCTGCTTGTGCGTCAGGCTCGCCGCGCTGGGCGTCCGGGTCCTTGTCTGGGCCGTCGAGGAGGCGATCGCTCGCGCAGGCGGAGGCCAGGAGCAGGAGGGAGCTGAGCAAGAGGCGAAGAGCGAGGGTCATGGGTGGACTCGCCGCCGGGGTTGAGGGATGGACCCGTCAGAGGGTCGCACAAAGGTCCGAGGAGCGCAAATCCGAGGTGCAGCGGGGGTTCAGGGGCGCCTATTACCACGCTTTTCATATTTCACCACCGTGCCGCACACTCCACCCCCTGTCCCCACACTCCACCCCCTGTCCCCCTCCTCGCTGCGCAAGGAGGGGGGACGCTTGAATTACGGACACGGTGGGTTGGCACTCCACCCCCTGTCCCCCTCCTCGTTCCACGAGGAGGGGGGACGCTTGAATTACGGGCAAGGTGGGACGGGGGTGGGGTCGTCGGGTGGGCAAGATGATTTGGGGGGCGGGCCGCAGGAGCCTTCGCCGGGATCACTGGCCGCCTGGGGCGAGACCCCGTCGGGGACAATCGTGAGGTCGTCGGGGCGGGACTCGATCCACCCGAAGCCGTAATACGGGCGTCCCCCCTCCTTGCGCAGCGAGGAGGGGGACAGGGGGTGGAGTGCGGGGACAGGGGGCGTGGGGCTACAGGGTGGCGGGGATCGGGGTCACTTGCAGCCGCAGACGTCGAAGGCGACGCCGGGGAGATCGTCGGCGGCCCACGGGCCGCTGGGGCTGCCGACGGGGGCGGTGGTGATCTTGACGCTGTGGGAGCCGCTCAGGAGGGCATGGGCGAGGATGCCGCCGCAGCGGGTGGGCTTGACGCGATCCTCGCAGGTCTGGCTCAGGCCCAGGATGTCCTCGGATTGCTTCTGAGGGGTGAGGCAGATCTGGAGCTCGGCTGAGAGGTTCGCGGGGGCCTTGGCGGGGCCGGTCTTGCAGAGCAGGCCGGAGATGGTGGTCAGATCGAGGGTGGAGGCGCAGACGATGGGGCAGACGTCGGGGGTGCTCTTGATCAGGGAGACGGTGGTGTCGGCGAGGTTTTCGATGAGGGAGAGGACCTCGTCGAAGACCAGGACGCGCATGGATCCCTCGCGTATCTTGTCGTCTTCATTGCCGGTGACGGTGGCGGCGCTGAAGTTGCCGGCGCCGTGCGCGCCGTTCTCCTTGACGCCGACGATGGCGCCGTGGACGTCCATCTCCCACCAGCCGGATGTGTCCGCGCCGCCGATCTTGACGGGCTTGCCGGGCACGAGGGCGTTGCGGCCTCGCTGCCGGACGGCCTGCGAGAGGCGCTCGCGGGCCTCCTCGGAGAGCGGCAGGGTGTCGAGGATCTTTTCGATGTTGATGGAGGTCAGGGTGACCATGGGGAGCCCGTCCTTGAGGGCGGCCTCGAAGATGCCGCCGACGTTCAGGACGGGCTTGCCGGTCAGGCTCTTGACGACGGCGGCCTCGAACTGGCTGTCGAAGCGCCCGCGGGCGGCCAGGAAGGCGTCGGCGGCCAGGGGGGGCAGGCCCTCGGCGGGCGCGGCGCGCATGACGTTGTGGCGCAGGTCGATCTGCCAGTAGATGCGGTCTTCATGGCGCAGGCCGGCCACGATGATGATCCGGGGCTCGCCGTAGAAGGCGCGGACGCCGTGGCGGGCGGCCATCTGAAGGGCGATCTGATCGGCGACGTTGGCGAAGGTCAGCGCGATGAGCCCGCCGGAGGTGCCCAGGACCTTGTCGACGTAGGTGGCGAACTGGGGGTCGACCTCGCGCTCCCGGACGGCCTTGAGGGCCTCCTTCTCGATCGTGGCGGCCATCTCGGCGCTCAGGTCGTGGAGCGCGGCGATCTCCTGCTGGACGACGGCGGTCAAGAAGGGGTCGTGGAGCCAGGAGGGCAGCACGATCATGCTGAAGACCTGCTGCTGGGCGCTCAGGAGGTTCGTGGCGCTGCCCTGGGCGAAGAGGTCGCGGGCGATCTTCTCCCGGACGACGCCGCCTCGCTCGAAGGAGAACTCGACCCAGAGGCGCTGGAGGCCCTTCCAGCGGAACTTCCGGCCGCGCTCGACGTCCCCGCCGATCTGGATCCAGGGGTTGCGGGTGTCGCCCTGTCTGTCGACGGCCTCGAACTTGAGCGTGATGTTGCGGTGGATCGCCTCCGCCATGGGCCGGCGCAGGCTGATCACCTCGCCGCCGCCGCCGTTGTCCTCGATGGCGAAGACGCGGACGACCAACTGCTGGTCGGCCTCGGGTGGGACGCCCTCGTGCTCGGCCTTCTTCGTCCCGATGGCCACGCCGTGGACGGAGCGGGCGAAGGAGGGGTCCATGGCCACCCAGCGACCCTCGGCGTAGGCCTCGAGCCAGTAGTGCTTCTTGATGTCGCCCATCAGGCTGCGGTCGCTGGCGACCTGATAGGCGGCCATGACCTCGGGGTGAGGGCCGACGAGCTCGCCCTTGCCGACGAAGTCCGCCAGGAGGCGGACGCCGTCCTCCCTGGACAGCGACCCCGAGACGACGCGGCTGCGGACCTTGATCTCGGCCAGCAGGGCCTGGAGCAGCAGCGCCTGGTCGACGCTGTTGCCCGCCCGCGCCATCAGCGTGCCGGTGACGCCGCGCTGGGCGCCCTCGTAGGGCTCGAAGGCGATCTGATCGCGCACGAAGAAGAAGACCGACTGCGCGTCGGCCTTGCGGCCGAGCGCGTCGATGACCGCGGCGGTGGAGAAGGCCGCCTTGTCGACCTTGAGGGCGCGCGCCTCCTGAACGCGGGACTGGACGCGGGCCAGCCGCGGCTTGAAGCCCTTGACGTACTCCGCGTCGTCGAGGCCCTGGGCCGCAGCCGGCGCCGCCAACGCGATCCCGAGCAGAGCGCTGGACGCCATCGCCACGCCGAGCAGGGTGGATCGAAATGCCATCTCATCACCTTTATTGAACAATCATGACCACGGGGGCGGGAGCCTATCTCCGGTGATCGCCGGAGTCAACTCCATCACCCACATCCACCATCCACACACATCTCCCATCGGCCTGCCCTGGCGCAAGAGGCGAGGGTCAGGGCGACGACGCCCGCGAGGGGTCTTCGCCGGAGAGCCGACGGCCGGCTTCAAGAGCAAGAACAAAAAATACCGGCGTATACTCCGCGACCCTGATCCAGACCGGCTCGCTCCAGACGCCGGTGGTCGCCAGCAAGAAGGCCGAGGCGTAGGCCAGGGTGACGAGGCCGCTCCACAGGAGCAGGGAGCGGGCTCTGTAGAGGGCGGCCAGCGGCACGATCCAGGTGACGTACCAGGGGTGGACGGTGGGCGAGAGCAGCAGGAGTGCCGCGAGCAGGATCAGGGCGGCGGCGGCGGGCTCGTGTCGCTGGTGGAGGCAGAAGATCAGGAGCAGGGCGAGCGAGGCCGCCACGAGGGCCTTGACGAGGGAGAGCTCGATCTCGGCGCGGGTGAAGGTGGTGCTGGCGACGATCCGGCCCTCGTGGGTCTGGGTGACGCCGAGGGCTTCGAAGGGCCGGGTCAGGGCGTCGAAGCGCCAGTGCGGCCTGTCGGGGCCCTGGTCGCTCATGGGGGCGTGGGACAGGATCTGGCGCTCGGCCTCGGCCATGAGGCCGAAGAGGCCGTCGTTGGCGCGCCACTTGCGCACGTAGGTCGACAGGCCCTTGCCGAAGGAGCCGGGCTGATCGAAGACCAGAGCGCTCTGGTAGGGCGCGGCGGTGGCGGCCAGGGCGATCCCCGCGCCGAGGACGAGCGCGGCGCAGCGGGCGAGTCCGCCGGGCGGTCTGCCGTCCCGCTCGGGCCAGCGCCTCGGCCACCAGGCCCAGGCCAGCAGCAGGGGCAGGAGCAGGAGGCCGAGGAGCTTGGCCGCGGCGCTCAGGCCGACGCAGATCCCGGCCATGAGCCAGGGCGCGGGATGAAGGGGGGCGCGCTCGGCTTCGGGCTCGCGGCGGGCGGGGGCGACGAGGGCCAGCGCGGCCATCATCGGGGCGATGGCGAGCGCGTCGAGGTGACCCGATCCGGAAAACTCGATGATCATCAACGGGTTCCACAACACCAGCAGGGCCAGCCAGGCGCGGTCGCGGTCGCGCTCCGAGGGGATGAGGCGTCGGTCGAGGGGCTCGGCAAGCCGCCAGAGGGCGGCCAGGGCCACGAGCTCGGCGGCGATCATGGCGAGGCGCAGGGGGAGGAGGCCGCCGCCGAGGATGGCGCAGGCCAGGAAGACGAGCTGGGCCGCCGGGGGGTAGATGGTGGGAACCTCGGGGTGGTTGATCCGGGGCCAGTCGGCGTCGCGCAGGAGCGCGAGGGCGGGATCGGCGGGTGGGAAGGCGTAGGGGTTGACGCCGGCGAGCTGGACGCGGCCGTCCCAGATGTAGCGCCAGATGTCGTCGGAGAAGAGGGGCTCGGAGAGGCACAGGCCGGCTCTGAAGAGGAGCGCGGCGCCGAGGATGGCGCCGAGGCTCAGGCGCCAGCGGCCGGAGCGCCACGCGACCGCGAGCGCGCCCCAGGCCAGGAAGGCGGCCATGTAGGCGCCCCAGGCCACGGGCCAGCCCTGGTGGGGATCGATGTGGGTGGCGGCGACCAGCACGGCCAGGGGCGCGCCGAGCGCCAGGGGGCCGATCCAGGGGGGCAGCGCGGGACCGGGTGAGGTCATGTCGAGGCGGCGGCGGCGCGTCGGAGGAGCCCGCTGGTCTGGATCCAGCTCAGGAGGCCGACGTAGGCGAAGCCGAGCTGGAAGAGCAGCAGGAAGGGGAGCGAGGCCATGGCGGAGAGGCCCTGTGAGAGGGCGTAGACGACGGCGACGCCGAACCAGAGGGCGAAGCCGAGTTCAACCATGGGCATCATGTCGAGGCGCTTGATGTACTGGCTCTTGAGCCACTGGTGGGCCTTGTCGGAGCCGGTGACGGCGTACTTGGGGGTGCGGACGAAGCCGGTCTCGTAGCCGACGAGGGCCTCGACGACGGCCTTGCAGTTGTTGACGGAGAGGCCGATGCCGACGGACAGGACGATGGGCAGGAACTTGATGGAGTCCCAGAGTGAGCGGCCGACCTCGCGCTGGCTGACGAGGTAGAAGAAGCAGACGGAGAAGGTGGCCATGAAGAAGACGGGCAGGTCGACGAGGAGAGACTCGGTCCAGCCGCGGTGGATGCGGATGACGGTGGCCAGCGGCATCATCACGGACAGGAGGATCATGAGGAGGTAGGCGAGGTTGTTGGACAGGTGGGTGAAGGCCTCCATCTTGATCTTGAAGGGGAGATCGGAGCGCAGGATGCGGGGAAGGAGCTTGCGGGCGGTCTGGATGGAGCCCTTGGCCCAGCGGTGCTGCTGGCTCTTGAAGGCGTTCATCTCGACGGGGATCTCGGCGGGGCTGACGATGTCCTTGAGGTAGACGAAGCGCCAGCCGGCCAGCTGGGCCCGGTAGGAGAGGTCGAGATCCTCGGTCAGGGTGTCGTGCTGCCAGCCGCCGGCCTCGTGGATGGTGATCTTGCGCCAGATGCCGGCGGTGCCGTTGAAGTTGAAGAAGCGCCCGGAGCGGTTGCGGGCGGTGTGCTCGATGACGAAGTGGCCGTCGAGCATGATCGACTGGACCTGGGTGAGCATCGAGTGGTCGCGGTTGAGGTGGTCCCAGCGGACCTGGACCATGCCGACGCCCGGGTCGTTGAAGTGGTGGACGGCGCTGGTCAGGAAGTCCGGGTGGGGGACGAAGTCGGCGTCGAAGACGGCCACGAGCTCGCCGCGGGCGACGGCCAGGCCGGCCTCCAGGGCGCCGGCCTTGTAGCCGGTGCGGTCGGCGCGCTGGATGTGGGCGATGTCGAAGCCCAGCGCCCGCCAGCGCTCCACGGCGGCGTGGGCGATCTGGACCGTGTCGTCGGTCGAGTCGTCCAGGACCTGAATCTCAAGGCGGTCGCGGGGGTAGTCGAGGCCGCAGACCGCGTCGATGAGCCGCTCGATGACGTAGCGCTCGTTGAAGCAGGGCAGCTGGACCGTGACGACGGGCAGCGCGCCGTCGCCGTAGAGCGCGCAGGGCTCAGGGTTGTCCTTGCGGTGCCTGCGGTACAGGAAGGTCATCATGTACCGGTGGAGCCCGTAGAAGGACAGCGCCACCAGCACCGAAAAGTAGAAGATCAACAGGATGGTTTCGAGGTAGACCATCTTCGCCCCAGGTAACGCCAACGCTCAGCATCGTTCAACACAGCACCCCCAGATCTGGTCAGGATCATCGGCGCACCGGACACGGCGCACCATGCACGAAATCAACCCCATCAGGCAATGTCAAGCCTCGCCGCTTTAATCCTCGCCGTGGGATCCGGGCGGGCGGCCTGCCACAGAACGCGTTGCGACCCTGGTAGCACTCTGATACAACAGCGCTGCACCCGAGGGGGCGCAGGACGACGAAGGACGGAGCGAGGTTCGATGCAGGCTCGAGTCCCAACATACCTTGAGGCGAAGCTCGGTGAGGTCTACGAGGCCACCCGCGTCTTCCTCGAAGAGTCCCCCGACCACGATCCCATGGCCGTGCTCGTGGCCCACGTCATGAGCGCCGACACCCGCGAGTGCAAGAATGCGGCGGCCTGCCTGGACAGCGAGCCGCTGCTCAAGGCCGGCCGGGCCTACTTCGCGCTGCTGGCCGAGAACGACCGCCTCCCGCCCGGTGAGCAGATCACCGAGGAGGAGCTGGCGCTGCCGCGATCGCTGCTTCTGGATTTCTTCCTCGGGCGCGCCGACATCCAGCACCGCGCCCAGGAGGTCCTCGGGCTCATCGAGCGCAAGTTCTCCGAGCGCGCCTTCCAGCAGGCCACCATCCTGCTCCAGCTCTTCGAAACCGATCAGGCCACGCGCATCCAGAACGAGCGCAAGCTCTTCTACGAGGACATGATCCAGCGCCTCGGCGTGCGCCGCCGCCACCCGCTGTCGCCCGACGAGACCAGGCGCATCAAGGAGCACTTCGCCGAGATCCTCAAGGGCCTCGATGAGGACGGCGCCTTCAAGGCCAGCGACCGAAGCGCGCGATCGCTGTCCGAGCTCTACGAGGGCGACGGTGGCCCCTCCCCGACCAGCGCCGACGAGACCCAATCCAGGCCGCGCGGCCAGTTCGTCGCCTCCAAGACCGAGCCCGGCTTCCCCCTGGCCAGCCTCGACGCCCATACGCCCACCCTCGTCCCCGACGCCGACCCCCTCATGTCGCTGTCGCGCACCCTGGATTGGCTCGCCTCGGAGCACCAGATCCACTTCAGCCTCCAGGTCCGACACCCCGCCGCGATCCGGCGCTGGGAGGCCGTCGCCCGGCTCGGCCAGCGCGACAAGGCCCAGGCCATGACCCGCGCCGTGCCACCCGCCCGCTGGCGCTCACCCTCGAACTTCCCCGATCTGCCCCTCATCGAGCTGATCGGCCGCCACATGAGCGCCACCGTCCTGCGCGAGTACGTCCGCACCCTGACCCGCGCCTGCTACTTCGTCCTGCTGGCCGTCGGCGACACCGGCCTGGAGGACTACATCGACACCTACTTCGGCTGGCTCGAGGCGCGCTTCTCGATCAACGGCACCGAGTTCATCGACCGCCTCCACCGAGAGTCCACCCTCGGCGAGCAGACCCTCCTGGAGACGCTCGACGCCATCTTCGACGACTTCTTCTCCACCCCGATGGCCACCCTGCCCTTCTCCTTCACCGAAGCGCAGATCCACCAGGCCATCCGCGACTTCCTCGTCCAGATGTCCGGGGCCAGCCTCGCCGAGGTCGCCCCCGGCTACTTCGACCTCGGCGGCTTCCTCCTCGACCACCTCCTCAATGTCCCCTACCCCACCCGCGAGTTCCCCTTCCGCCTCCACCGCATCGTCTGAGCCTCCGCGCCGCGCCACCCCCGGCCGCCCAAGGCCTCACACCACGGGCTCCGCCCCGCCCAGGCGCGGCCTGAACCCCTCCGGCCACCGCGTCCGACGATCGTAGAGCGCGCCCTTGAGCCCCAACCCCAGGCGAGTCTGCCCGGAGACCCCCTGCTCCATCAACTGCGCCCCCGTCAGATCGGCGCCGCGCAGGTCCGCGCCGCCCAGATCCGCACCCCGCAGGTCCGCACCCCGCAGATCCGCACCCCGCAGATCGGCGCCCTGCAGGCAGACCCGCTGCAGATCCGCACCCCGCAGATCCGCACCCCGCAGATCCACCCCCCGCAGGTTCGAGTCGGCCATCAACGCCCCGGGGCCAAAGGCCCCCTGCCTGCGGCCGTCAAGCCCCTCCGGCCACCGCGTCAAGGCGTCGTAGCGCGCCCCGTGCAAGACGACCCCCTGGGCGCTCGCCCCGCTCAGATCCGCGCCCTGGAGCCACGCCCCCTGGAGGTTGGCCCCGTCGAGCCTCGCGCCGCACAGCTCCGCCCCCTGGAGGTTGGCCCCGCTCAAATCCGCGCCCGTCAGGTCAACCCCGTTGAGGCCGGCCTCGCCCAGACAGGCCCGCCCGAGCTGCTGCCCTCGGAGCGACAGCCCGCGCAGATCCGGCGGGGGATCGCCGGAGGCGTCCATCGGCGGCAGCGCCCCCCCGAGCCGACCTCGACTGGCCCCCACCGCCACGACCAGCGACGGCGCCCTCGGCGCAGGCCCCGCGCCGTCGAGCATCGGGCCGAGCTTGAGGTGGAGCAGGCCCTCGATGTTGTCCAGCACGCCAGCGAGCCCGCCGACCTCGGTCGCCGTGTCGAGATCCAGGGCGTCGCCCTCAGGATCCACTCTGTCGAGGTGAACGAGCAGGGCCTCGAGCCTGTCGCGCTTGAGGTGGGCCGAGACGAGGACCTCAAGCAGCTCGGCCTCCGAGCCTCCCAGGAGCGACGCGCGCTCGCGGAGCAGATCGGCGACCAGCGACTCGATCTCGAAGACCGCCTCGCACAGCCGCTCGTCGACCCCGCCCGCCGCGTCGATCATGGCCTGGAGCGGCGCGAGGTAGTCCCTCATGTAATCGCCAAAGCCGACCGCCGCCCGCCCCATCTCCCCGATCTCGGCCTCGATGTCCGACACCTCGCCCTCAAGGCGCAGCAGCCGGCGGTGCAGATCGAGCCGGGCGCGGAAGCCGCCGAGGATCTCGCGCTGCCGGCGCTGATCGCCGACCAGCTCGTCCAGCGCGGCCTTGTAGAGGTCGAGCTTCTGGAGGATGAGCAGCGCCGCGGCGGCCAGCGCGCGCGCCGAGCGCCGCAGGCGGTC
>SYOX01000155.1 GCA_005804885.1 Pseudomonadota bacterium | reverse complement strand
TGCATTGGCCTTGCTCAAAAACTCGATCCCGTGTTGGCCGCCATCCTTCATCGACCCGTGGGCCTGTCAAAAGGGCTCAGAGGGCTCTGCGCCGGGTCCCGGAGGAGATGTGACTAAGAGACAGCTCCGGAAGGAGGGGGAACGCTCGTATTACGGGCACGGTGGATCGGGGACGCTCGTATTACGGCATGGGGTGGATCGGGTCCCGCCCCGGCGACATCGCCACCCGCCCCAGGCGGCCAGTGATCCCGGCGAAGGCTCCTGCGGCCCACCCCCCCGAATCATCGTGCCCGTAATTCAAGCGTCCCCGATCCATCGTGCCTGTAATTCAAGGGTCCCCCCTCCTTCCGGAGGGAGGAGGGGGACAGGGGGTGGAGTGTGGGGGTGGAGTGTGGGGGTGGAGTGAGGGCAGGAGTGCGAAGCCCCCTCGTCGATCCCTGCGCCCGCGGCTGCTACAATGGCGGCGGGGGAGGGCGCGAGTGGGGGGCAGCGTGGATCAGAGCGCGGACGAGGGCCGAGGGCGGCGCCAGGAATTCCTGAAAGATATCAAGGCGTTGCGCCGTGATCTTGTCGAGTCGCTCTCTGCCGACGATCTGGAGCACCTGCGGCGGATCGAGCGTTGGGGCAGGGCGTCGGCGGCGGCGGGCTACTTGACGGCCTGGGTGGCGCCGAACCCCGTCAGCGCGGGCTTGCTGGGGCTTGCCTCGTCGACGCGCTGGCTGATGATGCACCACATCGCCCACCGGGGCTACGACAAGGTGCCGGGGGTGCCCGAGCGCTACACCAGCCGCCGCTTCGCGCGGGGCTGGCGCCGCGCGACGGACTGGCTGGACTGGATCGACCCCGAGGCCTGGGCGCTGGAGCACAACACGCTGCACCACGCGCACACGGGGGAGGAGGCCGACCCCGACCTGCTGGAGCGCAACCTGGAGTTCCTGCGAACCTCGACGGCCCCGACGTGGCAGCGCGTCGTCGCGCTGGGGATCCTGGCGGCCAGCTGGCGGCTGCTCTACTACGCGCCCTCGACGCTCAGAGTCCTCCAGGATCAACGCGACGGGGTCCAGGGGCAGGGCGAGCACAGGGCGCCGAAGCTGGCGGACTTCTTCGATCTGCGCGTGCCCCGCGTGCGGGAGCTCTGGCGGCGATGCCTGCTGCCGCAGGGGCTCGCGCGCTTCGTCGTCATCCCGGCCCTCTACCTGCCGCTGGGGCCGTGGGCCGCCTTCAGCGTCCAGGTCAACACGCTGATGGCCGAGGTCGTCACCAACGTGCACACCTTCCTCGTCGTGGCCCCCAACCACACCGGCGACGACCTGTGGCGCTTCGACGACCCCCCGCAGGATCAGGCCGAGTTCTTCGTCCGCCAGGTGCTCGGCTCGGCCAACTACCGCACGGGCGGAGATCTGAATGACTTCGCGCACTTGTGGCTCAACTATCAGGTCGAGCACCACATCTGGCCCGCCCTGCCGATGTCCGCCTACCAGCGCGCGCAGCCTCGCCTCAAGGCGCTGTGCGAGGCGCACGGCGTCCCCTATGTGCAGCAGAGCGTCTGGCGCAGGATCGGCAAGATGGTGGACGTCTGCGTGGGGCGGTCGTCGATGCGGCGGGGCTGATCGCCGGTCTTTGGGATGATCGGCGCGGTCGGTGGCTGCCCTTCGCGGCGGGACACCGCGGGGGTGCGGGGCGCCGATCGCGCTGAGGCCAACGCCGTCGGTCTGGGCTGGGGCGGCGGCCGCTGGCCTGAAGGGGGCTCATACCCAACCACAGACGAAGGGCTTGCTTTGTGGGCGAGGACAGGGGGATGGCCTGGGCCTGGGCCTGAGCGAGGCTGGTGCACCGCACCGCCCAGTGATGGCAAAGGCTCAGGCCGCCGCCTGGACCGCCCACAAAGTGAGTCTCTCGGCTGTGGTCTGGTATCAGAGGTGGGGGGGCAGGGGGGGCGACCAGCGGGCGGGGGCGTGCGTGGCGTCGTGGACGCGCTTGAGGTAGTCGGCGCGGGGGACGGCGACGGCGCCCATGCGCTTGAGGTGGTCGGTCTCCTGCTGGCAGTCGATGAAGTCGAAGTCCAGCTCGACGAGCCGCGCGCAGAGGGCCACGAGGGCGACCTTGGAGGCGTCGCGGACCTGCGCGCACATCGACTCTCCGAAGAAGGCGCCGCCGATCGCCATGCCGTAGAGGCCGCCGACGAGCGCCTCGCCCTCGTAGACCTCGACGCTGTGGGCAAAGCCCATCTGGTGCAGGTCGACCCAGGCGCGGATCATGTTGGGCAGTATCCAGGTGCCGTCCTGCTCGGGTCGCGGGGTCGTGGCGCACAGCGACATCATGGCCGGAAAGCTGGCGTCGAAGCGGACCCTCAGGTGGCCGCGCCGCAGGGTCTGGCGCAGGCTGCGGTGGACGGCCAGCTCGCCGGGTCGCAGGATCAGGCGAGGATCGGGGGAGAACCAGGGGATGGGGTGCTCGCCGGTCCAGGGGAAGATGCCCTTGGTGTAGGCTTCGAGGATGATCTCGGGCGTCAGGCGGCCGCCAAGCGCGACGAGGCCATGCTCGTCGGGGGTCAGGCCCGATGGGAAGACGGGTTGGCGGCGGACGTTGACGATGAAGGGCAGTTGCATGGCCTCGGCGCGCTCGGGGTTGGCGCCAGAGTGCTCTCTTCGGCGTGGGATGGCAATCCCGGGCGGGCCTTGCGCGCTCAGAGGCAGGTTTGCTCAGTAAAGCCTGAAGTCCTGCCGCGCTCGCCGATCGCCCCACGCTCCTCGCACCGTCCCCCCTTGTGGGGGGCGGTGCGAGGAGCGTGGGGCGATACGCCGTCGGCACGATCGTGGCGTGGGATGCCGTGGCGTCGCGGGCCTTGGAACCTTCACTGAGCAAACCTGGCTCAGAGGGAGGCCGGGCGGGCCTTGCGCGCTCAGAGGAGGTAGAGCCAGGCCATCAGGAAGTGGCAGGTGCTGCCCGCCATGACGAAGAGGTGCCAGATGGTGTGGAAGAAGGGGCGAGACTGGTCGAGCAGGAAGAAGGGCACGCCGAGGGTGTAGAAGACGCCGCCGGCGAAGAGGAGGTGGAGGGCGCCGGGGGGGAGCTGGGCGACGAGGTCGCCGAAGACGACCAGCGCCATCCAGCCCATCACGACGTAGCCCAGGGTCGAGACGAGGTTGAAGCGGTCGGGGCCGTAGATGGACTTGAGGGTGATGCCGGTGGCCGCCATGCCCCATTGGGCCCCGACGAGCCCCCAGCCGACCGAGTCGCGCAGCGCCGTCAGCGCCACGACCGTGTAGGTCCCGGCGATCAGGACGTAGATGCCCATGTGGTCGAAGCTGCGAAAGAGCTCCTTGACGCGCCCGACCGGCATCGCGTGGTAGAGCGAGGAGGTGACGTAGAGGGTCGTGAGCGCGGCGCCGAAGACCAGCGCGCTGATCAGCTCCCAGGTCCAGCCCTCGGCGCCCTCGGAGGCCTCGACGGCGAGCAGGACCAGCGCGCAGGCGCTCATCAGCGCGCCGACCCCGTGGGTCAAGGCGTTGAAGAACTCCTCGCGCGGGGACTGGGCGTTGTTGAGCGTCGGGGTGAGGTCGTCGGCGAGGGTGGTGGTCATAGGCTCCCTGAAGGGCGTCCGTGGGTCGAGGCTTCGACACGGACTACAATGACCACGTTGGCAGGCTTTGGTGAAGGGCGGGCGGGAGGGTATTACAAATCTATTACCGGGAGGGCGGGTCAGAAGATCTCGTCGATGTTGGACTCGCCCATGTCAAAGCGGTAGAGGCCGAAGCGCCCGGCGGCGAAGTAGATGTCGTCGCGGTCGACGGTGATGCCCTCGGGCCAGCCGCGCACGGGGAAGTAGGACTGGGCGAAGGGGGCCGAGGGGTCGTCGAGGTTCATGACCAGGAGCCCCTCGGGGACGGCGTAGAGGGCGCGGCCCTGGCGCACCTCGCGCAGCTGCGCCCACACGTCCACGTCGACCTCCGAGCGCACCGGCAGGGCGGGCGACGTGACGTCGAGGATCGTCATCTTCATCAGGTTCTCCTGCGGCGTGTTGTCCTGCCAGGCGCGCCAGGCGAGCTGGTGGTTGACGACGAGGTTGCCGCGCTCGTCGATGGCCACGCCGTGGATCTGCGCGTCGACGAAGCGGCGCCGCGCGTCGAGGAAGGCGCGACCTTCGCGGACGGTCAGCCGGTTGATCGCAGCCTCGATGATCTCCTCCCCCCAGACGAAGTCCTGCGTGATCAGCACCCGGCCCTCGTCGGTGACGTCCAGGAGCTCACCGGGGACGTTGACGGGCTCGCCGAGCTCGGGCGCAGCGGGGTCGGCCATGTCCAGGCGGCGGACGAAGTAGCGCACGAAGGGCCTGGGGTCGTCCTGCACCTGCGTCGGCACCCGGTGGGAGATGTAGAGCGCGTCGCCCTCGACGACGATCCCGGAGGACTCCTCGCGGCTGGGCAGGTTGATGGCCTCCGACAGCGCCGGGGCGTCCGCGTCGCTCAGGTCAAGGACGTGCAGGCGGTAGTGCTGCCAGTACCGGTAGAGCTCGTGCTCGTAGCAGTTCTCGTTCAGGCGCACCCGCTCCTCGGCGATGGGCTCGCACTCGCTCTGGCCCTCGCTGTCCTGCTCGCAGCGGTAGAAGCTGCCAGTGCAGTGGGGCTCGGCGCCGTTGAGGCTGCGGCAGACGCGCGAGCCGGTCACGTAGGTGCAGGCCCTCGGCTCGCCCATGTTCGTCCAGCAGCGGTTGTAGTCGTAGGCGTTGTCGACGGGCCACGCCTGGCAGATCTCCTCGTTGCCCAGAAGTCGCTGCTCTTGCACCTGGGCCGAGAAGACCACCGCCTGGCTGACCGCGTGGGCGTCGGGCGACAGGCTGTAGCCGCCGTACCAGCAGTCAAAGCAGTCGCCCTCGCCGAAGTAGTAGCCGTAATAGCTCGGCTGCAGCGCCTGGGTGCTGATCTGGCCGCGGGCCACGGGGCGCTCAGGCCGGCTCAGGTCGAAGGCCTGGATGGTCGTGTCGTAGAGGGCGGGGTCGGAGTTGGGGACGTGGGCCATGTGCGTGGCCACGAGCAGGTCGCCGACCTTCTGCAGCCGCGCCCCCGTCGGCACCTCCAGCGTCGCCACGGCCTCGGCCATGTCCGGATCCCCGCCCAATCGGATGATCTCCAGCTTGTCCAGGCGAGGCTCGTCGGTCATGTCGCGGGTCCAGAGGCTGTAGTAGTCGTGAGAGCGAACTCGCACGCCGTGGTCGCCGAAGACGAGGAAGTCCGTGAAGTTCGGCGCCAGCTCCACGCGACCCAGCTCGGCCGGGGCGTCGGGGTTCTGCGTGTCGAAGAGGCTCAGCTCCGCCTCCGAGAGGTTGGCCGTGTGCTGCCCGTCGGCCTGGAAGGAGCGCCGCACGGGCGAGCCGTGGTGCATGATCCCGCGCTGGGTCAGGCTCCGATCCGAGAAGGTGAAGATCTGCACGGCGGCAAAGTACTCCTGGGTGTCGCGATCCCAGCCGCTGAAGGGCAGGAGCACCATCCCGGTCTCGCGCTCGCCGTTGGCGCCGACGGCCTCTGTGGCGTCCTCAAGGACCGAGAAGGCCCTGTCGTCCCACTGCGCCTCCGACCAGCTGTACTCCGTCTCCACCTCGGCGCGGCCGAGGAAGGGGTTCGGGTTGCTCAGGTCGGTGGTGTCGTAGAGGCTCACGGCCATCGTCTGGCCGTCCTCGTCGTTGACGCCGATGCCGATGAGCCGATCCCCGCCCATGACCGGCCGCAGGTAGTTGTTCCAGCCCGAGATGATGTACTCCGAGCGGGCGTGGATCTGGCCGTCCCGGTCGATCTCGAAGGCGTGGAAGGGGTCCACCTGACGGTAGGTCACGAAGAAGGCCTTCTCGCCCAGGAAGAGGGTCGCGAACAGGTTCTCGCCGTCCCCGAAGGTCTCGTGATCGATCTCGTCGAGCTGCTGGATGTCGCTCGCGTCGTAGGTCTGGACGTGGTTGGTGCGCGTGCCGCCCCAGGCGCTGCCCGAGACGATGCGCAGCACGTCGCCGTGGACGTCCATGTTGTACTTGTTGGCCACGTAGCCGCGGACCTGGACCTCGGCGCCCTCGATCATCGTCCCGTCCGGGTTGGAGATGTCGATCAGCGACACGCTGCTGCGCGGCTCCTGGCCGCTCCAGTCCACCCGCGAGACCATCAGCCGCTCGGTCGTGGCCTGGATGTCGCCGACGTAGCCGCCCAGGTTGATCTCCGAGCGCTCGGCCACCGCGCCCCGGCTCGTGATCTCGAAGCTCTTGACGTAGGTGTAGGTGCCGCTCTCGGTCTCACCCTGATCGTTGATCCGCTCACCCCAGTAGGAGGACGCGACGTAGAGGGCCTGGGCGTCGCTGCTCCGGGTCAGGCGGCTGGTCTGGATCCAGCCCGGCACGCGCGCCTTGCCCGTCACGCGGGGGTTGGCCCGATCCGAGATGTCCACCACCATCACGAGGCCGCCCTGGAAGGTCTCGGGGCGCGTGTCGTGGACGCTCCTCCAGTAGCCGCGCCAGTTGTTCATCAGCACGACGGCCTTGTCGCCCAGCACGTAGAGCTCGACCGGGTAGCCGGTGACCTGCATCCGGCCCTCGACGGCCGGGTTCTCCATGTCCTCGACATTGATGATCTGCAAACCCCTGTAGGCGTTGAGGTTCAGGATGCGCTGGTCGCCCAGCACCCTGTAGATGTCGCCCTCCTCGACCGAGCGATCGTCGCCGCCATCGCCCACGTCGGCGTCGGCGTTCGGCGCCGCCTCATCATCCCCGCGCTCGCCGCCCTCCTGGGTCGCGTCGCCGTTGCGGCCGTCGGCCGAGATGAAGTCGCTCTGGCCCAGCTCCGGCTCCTTCGGGTCGACCACGGTGTCGATCCCCGGCCCGACGAGCCCCGGCGCGGTCGACGTGGGCTCGCCGTCGCTGCAGCCAGCCGCGAGAACCAGGAGCGCCAGGGCGCCCCATCCGATCATCCTTCTTTCTGTTTTGGTGTTCATTGCGTGCTCCTTCGTGTGCCGCCTGTTCGTGACGAGCAGAGGGAAAGCAATTTGAATGCCAGAGGCGCGGCCCTCGTCATGACGGGGTTTGGCCGCAGGCGAGGCACCATCGGGGGCGCTGATTTTCGAGGGGGGCGTCAGAATTTCCGAGGGGATCAGCAGCTGTCCGCGGTTGTGTTGAGGGAAGCGTTCAGCGCCCCTCCAGCACGGGGTCGAGAGCAAATGGGAGGCGAGTTGGAGGCGGTTCGGCGACGGTTCACGAGGAGCAGCATCCCGCGCGTCCTCGCCCAGGCCGAGGCCGTCGGTGATGCCATTGCAGCCACGCCTACACCCCCAACTTCTCCTTGAGCCGGTCGGCGGTCAGATGCTTGACGACGTCGAAGGGCTCGCACGCGCCGCTGGCGGAGGTGAACTCGATCGGCCCCACATCCCGCGCAACCTTCAGAGCCGCCTTGTTCAACACGGCGCTCCGCTTTCCGATCCCCATCAGCGCCGCACCCATGGACAGGCGGACCTTGTCCGACTCCGCCCCGATGTTGTCCGCGATGCGCTCGACGTGGGCCAGGAAGAAGGCCTCGCTCGGCGCCTTCTTGCCGGAGAACTTCGACGCCTCATAGAGCAGCCCGTAACCGCAATCGCGGCGCACGGGGTCGTCGCTCCTGACCCACTGGTCGGCAAGTTCGACCACGAATGACGTCTTGGCGAGCGTCGCGTCGCAGGAAGAGAACACGTGCGCCAGCATGCCGCCGGCCAGCTCCTCGACCTGTTTCTCGGCCTGGTCGCGGGTGACCTGCGCCGGGTCGTCGATGAGGAGCGCGAGCACTCTGGCTTCGTAGACGTCGGTCTTCCAGAGCGCGTGCGCGAGCTCCCGGTTGCGCCCAATCCCTTTGGCCAGCTTGCGCAGCCGCGTGAGCCCAATGCCGTAACTCCTCATCCCCGCTGTGCCCGAGCCCAGCTTCTCCCAGTTGCTCATGCCTCGCTCGTCGCGTTCAGCGTCGAGCAGCGCGAGGACTTCGGAAACGGTCATCGGAGAACCCCCTGTTCAGTCCGGTTACACCGTGCAAACCGTGAAGTCTTGCCTCACTCCGATCGGCAACCCACATCCACGCCCAGGTAGTCCGGGTCCATGGATCTCGCGCCGGCGACGGGTCAGCGCTCCCACGGATGCTGCTGCCGACCATCCTTACTTGTACCGCACGCAGGCGGGATGCTTCCTCGTGACTATGCCGCTGGTGGGCGGGACAAGCAACCCACTTGCCGGTGCTGTAGCGCCGAAGGGAGCGCCGCCTCAATGGTGGTATCCCGCCGGCAGACGAGCGCAGGCCCAGCGGCATTGCACGGCGTCCTGATCCGAATCGATCCCGCAACAGTCGGGCTTGCCGAGCAAGGTGCCACGATCAAGACGCGCCTCTCGAACTTTGGCTCGAACAAGCGCGGACGGCTGCTCAGTCGATGTCCTGGAGGCCGTAGTCCTTGATCTTGTAGAGCAGGGCGCGGTGGGAGATCTCGAGCAGCTCGCTGGCGCGGGTGCGGTTGCCGCGGGTCTGCTTGAGGGCGCGGGTGATCAGGATCCGCTCCATCTCCTTGGAGGTCTGCTTGATGGAGAGGTTGTCGCCGTGCAGCAGGTGCTTGAGGCCGTCCTGGCTCTGGGAGAGCTTGTGGGGCAGGGACTCGGCGGTGATCCGAGGGCCATCGGACAGGACGAGGGCGCGCTCGATGGCGTTCTCCAGCTCGCGGACATTGCCGGGCCAGGGGTAGTCGAGCATCAGGCGCAGGGCTTCGGGCGAGGCGGCCTCGACGTGGGTGCCGAGCTTGTCGTTGTGGGCGCTGATGAAGTGGTGGACGAGCAGCGGGATGTCCTCGGCGCGGGCGCGCAGCGGCGGCAGGGCCAGGGGCAGGACGTTGAGGCGGTAGAAGAGGTCCTCGCGGAAGGCCCCGGCCTTGACCATGGCCTCCAGATCCTGGTTCGTGGCCGCGACGATGCGCACGTCCACGCAGATGTCGGTCGTGTCGCCGACGCGCCGGATCTCGCCCTCCTGGAGGACGCGCAGCAGCTGGACCTGGAGGGCGAGCGGTAGCTCGGCGATCTCGTCGAGGAAGATCGTGCCCCCGTCGGCCTGCTGGAAGAGCCCCTTCTTGTCCCGGGTCGCGTCGGTGAAGGCGCCTCTGACGTAGCCGAAGAGCTCCGACTCGAGCAATGTCTCGGGGATCGCCCCGCAGTTGACCGCCACCCAGGGCGCCGCGGCGCGATCCGAGTTGACGTGGATGGCCCGGGCGATGAGCTCCTTGCCCGTGCCCGACTCGCCCGTGATCAGGACGGTCGACTTGTAGCCGGCCACCTTGCGGACGGTGCGGAAGACCTCCTTCATCGGGGCGCTGCGGGCGATGATGTTCTCGAAGCTGAAGGCGCGCTGGTTCTCCTCGCGCAGCCGGACGTTCTCGCGCCGCAGCCGCTCGCGCTCCTCGGCCTTCTGGAGCGTCAGGAGCACCTCGCCCTTCTTGAAGGGCTTGGAGATGTAGTCGTAGGCGCCCTTCTTGATCGCGTCCAGCGCCGTGTCCACGTCCCCGTAGGCCGACATCACGATCACGGTCGTCTCCAGCCCGCGCTCCTTGATCTCGGCCAGCAGCGCGTGGCCGCCCATGTTCGGCATCCGCAGATCCGTCAGCACCATGTCCCAATGCCCCGCCACCAGCTCCTTGAGGGCCTCCTCGCCGTTGTCGACGGCGCGGACCTCGTAGCCTTCCTTGCTCAACACCAGCCCGAGCATGTGGCGGATGTTCTCCTCATCGTCGACGACGAGCACCTTCAGCACGGCATCCTCTCCATCTCCAGAGTCTGATCAACCGCCTCCACTATAGCACAGCCGCCGTCGACCACACGCCTCTGGCGCTTGAGCTGACGATGATCGCGCGCCCAGCGCTCAGGGGCGCAGGCGCCGCGACCGCGTTATCCTCACCTGCGCCCCTGCCGACCCGGCGCTCAGGGGCGCGGGCGCCGGGCTTGCGGAAGTCGGCGCCGCTGTGGCCTGAGCGTGGGCGCTCAGGGGCGCGCTGGCGCCGCCGGGAGGGCGATCGTGAAGGTCGCCCCCTGGCCCGGCGGGGAGCGCACCTCCAGTCGGCCGCCGAAGCCCGCCACGATCGACTGGCAGATCGCCAGCCCAAGGCCCGTGCCCTCGCCGGGGCCCTGGGTGGTGAAGAAGGGCTCGAAGAGGTGGGGCAGGGCCTCGGGCGAGATGCCCGGGCCGGTGTCCTCGACCTCGATGAGGACCTCGGCGCCGGCGCTCAGGGCGCGCAGGTGGATCTGGCCCTGGCCGCCCATCGCGTCGGCGGCGTTGAGCAGGAGGTTGACGAGCACCTGCTGCATCCGGCCCTCGGTCGCTTCGACGGCGGGCAGATCGGGGTCCAGGTGGGCGTCGATGGCGATGCCGCGGAAGCGCGGCTGGGCCTCGACGAGCCGGATGGCCGAGGCCAGCAGCGGCTGGACGCCCAGCAAGGTCTGTGTCTGGAGCTCGGCCCGCGAGGTGTCGAGCAGGTCGCGCAGGGTGCCGTCGATCCGGTGCAGCTCGTTGTCGATGCGCGCCATGAGATCCCGGCAGGTCTCGGGGTCGAGGTCGCCGTCCTGGATCAGCTCCACGTAGCCGATCACGGCCGAGAGCGGGTTGCCGATCTCGTGGGCGACCCCGGCGGCCAGCCGCCCGACGGTGGCCAGCTTCTCGCTGCGGATCAGCGAGCGCTGCGCCTCGGCCAGCTCCTCGTTGGCCCGCCGCAGCGCCTCGACCTGGGATTCGAGGCGCTGGCGGTGGCTCTGGAGCTGGCGCACCATGGCGTTGAAGTCGTCGGCCAGCAGGCCGATTTCGTTGTTGGGGCGCAGAGATAGCGTCGAGCCGAAGTCGCCCCTGGCCAGCCGCCGGGTGGCCCGCGCGATGGCCTCGATGGGCCGGACGATCAGGCGCGTGAGCAGGAAGTAGCCCACGAGCAGGAGCGCCAGCGCGTCGACGGCGATGTAGAGCAGCATGGTGCGCTGGCTGGCCGCGATGCGCGCGTCCACCTCGTCCAGCGGCATCCTGACCCCGACGGCGCCGACGATCCGGCCTGTCCTGTCGCCCAGCGGGGTCAGCACCAGCAGCTCGCGCCCTTGCGGGCTCGCGTTGATCGTCCACCAGGGCGATCGCTCGCCGATGACCATGGCGTGCTCGACGCCCGGCGACAGATCGGGGCTCTGGCCGGCCTCCTCGGGCACGGCCGCGATGGTGGCCATGTCGACGTCGACCACGACGACCTGCGAGATGCCCGTCAGCGACGCGCTCATGGTCGCGGCCTGGGCCACCCTGGCCCGGTTGACGGGCGAGGAGAGGGGGGAGTCGACCTCCAGGCTCGCGCCGATGGTCTGGGCCAGGACCGCCGCGACGGCCACGCCGCTGTCGGCCTTCTGCCGCACCAGATCCCGCTCGTTGAGCTTGAGCACGACCAGGCCGATGAGCATGATCGTCACCAGCGCCACGACGGAGAGCACCGCCAGCACCTGCCAGCGCAACCCCAGGCCGCCGGAGCGCTCGCGCCGGAGCCCTTCGAGGCGCCGCTCGGCGGCCCCGGTGGGGGCCTCGACAGGGTCGACGTCCATCGCCTCAATACCCCAGCAGCAGGGCGAGCAGCCGATCGCCGAAGAACAGGTACTCGATCGCCGCCAGCGCGATGAAGGGCCCGAAGGGCACCGCCAGCTGCCCGAAGCTCTTCTCCGGGTGGTCTTCGGGCGGCGAGCCGCCCTCGGCGCCTGGATCGCCCGCTGCGGGCGCGTCGGCGTGGGCTGTCTCGTCGTCGGTGCGGTCGATCTCGCCATCGGCGCGGTCGATCTTGTCGTCGACTCGGTCTTTCTCGCCACCGGCGCGGGCTGTCTCGCCATCGGTGCGGTCGATCTCGTCGTCGACGCGGTCTGCCTTGTCGTCGACGCGGTCTGCCTTGTCGTCGACGCGGTCTGCCTTGTCGTCGATGCGGTCGATCTCGTCGTCGACGCGGTCGATCTCGTCGTCGACGCGGTCTGTCTTGTCGTCGACGCGGTCTATCGCGTCGACGTCTTCGATGAGGAAGCCGCTGTCTGCGGTGGACTTGCCGCGCGCCTTCTGGACGAGGGCGTAGGTCAAGGTGATCAGCAGGCCCTGGAGGCTGGCGGCAAAAAGCACGAAGATCACCCCTCGCCAGCCCACCCAGGCCCCGCAGGTGCCCATCAGGGTGAAGTCCCCCCAGCCCATCCCCTCGATGCCGCGCACCAGCGCGTAGCCCTTGATGACGGCCCAGATCACGCCGCCGCCGAGCAGGATCCCCAGCAGGCTGTCGGTCAGGTCCAGGGGCGGCCAGAGGGTCGCCATCGGCCCGCCTCGCGGGACCAGCAGCACGGCGGCGATGCCCAGCGCGGTCCCCAGGCCGGTGAGCTCATGCGGGATGATCGTCTCGTCCAGGTCGATGAAGGTGATCGCGATCAAGATCGCGACGAAGGAGAAGGTGAAGATGAAGGCCATGCCGACGGCCAGGAGCACGTCCTGATCGAGATCGACGAGGCGGCCGCGCGAGACGTGGAGCCAGACGGCCAGCGCCAGCGCCGCCGAGAGCAGCTCCACGGCCGGATAGCGGGCCGGGATCGGGAGCTTGCAATATCGGCATCGCGCCCGCAGCAACACCCAGCCCAGGATCGGGATGTTGTCGTACCAGGCCAGAGAGGTCTCGCACTTCGGGCAGCGGCTCGGGGGTCGAACCACGCTCAAGCCCGCCGGCAGCCTGTAGATCACCACGTTGAGGAACGATCCCCACACGGCGCCCCAGACGAAGGCCATGACGTCGAGCCACAGCAGGAAGATCTCCATGGACAAGATCCGACACCCTCGGCAGATGCCCACAGGCCCGCCTCCCCACCCGCATGGTCGGGGCGGCCATCGAGCGCCTCCACACGCCGAACATCACCCAGATGCGCGATCTTCGCAACAGCGCCGCCTCGCCTCTCCGCCCGGCCTGGGCGCTGGCCCGCCTTCGACAGGTGCGCGGGTCCGTCGGGTGTGGTAACACGAGGTGGGAGTCGCGCGCTTCGGGGGGAGGGGTGTGGACAGGATCGAGGCCGAGCCAGGGCCCCTTGAGATCGACGATGAGGGCGCGGTCGACTCGGACGTCGCGATCCCGGAGGACGACCTGCTCGACCGCCTGGATCGGGCCGTGGACACCGACGCCGACGGGGTCATCACCGCCCGCGAGGTCATCGAGGCCAGCGAGCGGGTCGCCCGGACGCGGCTGACGCCCTCCTACTTCACCCTGCCGGCGGCCTGCCTGGAGCTGGTCGCCTCGGCGCTGACCTTGCACCACGCCTCCGGGGCCGAGGACATGCAGCCGGTGGTCTTCGCCACGGCCTTCGTCCTGAACCTCTTCCTGCTGGCCGCCTTTCACTACCTCGCCGCCACGACCCGGTCCCTGCTGCTCTGGCTCTTCATGGCCTGGAAGGGGCTCTTCGCGCTCCTGGTCGCCGCGGCGCTCTACGAGCGCTCCATCCCGCACAAGGTCTGGACGGGGGAGGGCTTTCGCCTGACCGAGCCGTCGAGCGCGCTGGTGACCGCCGCGGCGATCCTGGTCGTGACGACCGCCGGGCTGGTCGTCTTCCGCCTTGTTCTGTCGACGACGCGCTGGTGGGCGCGCAAGCGGGGAGGGGTCCATGCGTAGGGCTCTGGCGCAGCCAGCGATCCTGTTCGAGTGGTTCGAGGTGGCGGACGATCTTGATGTCGATGTGTCCGTATTTGTTGGTGATCTGGTAGCGCTTCGCGAAGGGGCCGCGCGGGCGCAGGCCCTGGAGATGTCCTGCTGGTGCGCGCCCCAGGTCGGGTTCGAGGGCGACGCGCGGGCGCAGGCGCCGGGCTCGCCGAGGGGGGTGGCGCTGGTGACGTGCTGGGCGCAGGGCGAGCAGGCGCTGTCGGTCCGGGCCTCTGCGGCGCAGAGCGCGCGTTGGAGGGCGCTGGCGCCGAGGTTGGCGTCCCAGCCCGTCGTGCACCTGCTCGCGGAGCAGGGCTTGCCCTGGCCGTTTGAGCCCTTGCAGGGCGAGCCCTCGCAGGGCGAGCCCTTTCAGGGCGAGATCTTGCGGGGCGAACCCTGGCCGGCCGAGGGCGGCTTGTCGGCGTGTGCGCTCTTGACGGTCGACGTGGAGGCGATGGTTCGTCCCTTGGAGGGCGGCAGGCCGGCGAGGGGGGTCGTGGCGCGCGAGGCGCTGCCGGCGATCGAGGGCGGGCTGGCGTGGCCTGTGATCGGCCATCCGGGGCGGCTGCTGGTGCGCTTCGGCCAGGGGGGGGATGAGGGCGCGGGGATCGCGGCGGCGGCGCGGGCCGTGGAGGCCGCGTGGGGGCCGCTGGCCGAGCCGCCGGTGGTGTGGCGGCCCGGCGGCGGGCTCGGGGATCAGTCCATCGAGAAGTAGGCGCGGGCGGGCAGGTCGCCGTGGGTGAAGGGCCCCTTGGCGGTGTCGAGCGAGGGGTCTGCGGCGTCGAAGAAGAGCAGGCCGTTGTCGTCGGCCACGGCCGTCGTGACGACGATCTGGCCGGTCAGGGGCACGGCGGTGGCGGTGCCGAGATCGAAGCCTGGGGTCTCGATGATCGTCTCGACGCCCTGGTCGGTGGCGTGGACGAGCTTCGTGGTGAAGTCGGGGGTGCCGACGACGACGAGGAAGCCCTCGTCGGTGGGTGCGAAGCTCAGGATGTCGCCGCCGACCTGGGCCTCGGTCAGCAGGCCCTGCTCGATGGAGTTGTCGGAGGGGTCGAAGGCGACGATCTGCCCGTTGGTGTCGCCGAAGTTCTCGATCAGGGCGATGAGGATCAAGCCGTCGGGGCCCACGATGGCGGTGAAGGGGTTGCCCGTGGGCAGCTCGACGGCCTCGATGAGCTGGCCCTGGGCGACGTCGATCAGCGCCAGCGTGGAGGTGCCGACGGCGGCGAAGTTCGTCAGGTTCTGGAGCAGGACGGCGGCGCGGTCGCCGCCGAGGTCGAAGATCTGGGTCATCTCGGGGGTGCCGTCGCCGTCGGCCTCGTTGAGCCCGTCCAGGCTCAGGGTGGCGGCCTCGGCGAGCTGGTCGTCGAGGATCAGGAGCGCGTCGAGGCCGTAGCGGGTCACGACGACGCGGTCGCCGACGCGCACGGCGTCCTGGGGGTTGGCCAGCGCGCCGAGGGCGACGGGCTCGCTGGACTCAAAGGTCAGATCTTCGTTGCGCGTCACCAGGGTCAGGGTGTTGGCGACGCGGTCCAGGATGCCGATCTCGCCCTCGCTCGTGCGGCGCGCCCCCAGGTCGACGCTCTCGGAGGCGAGGATGGTCTCGGTGGAGATCCCCAGGTCGTCGAACTCGACGAAGGCGACCTCGGAGCCGGTGGCGAAGTCGCTGAAGGTGGCGACCCCGATGGAGGTCGGGCCGGGCTGGAGGCCACCGCAGATCTCGGCCAGCCCGAAGCCGTCGATGGCCAGCGGCACGACGACGGCGCAGGGCAGGCCGGCGGCGGCCAGGATCTGCCCGCGCCCTTCCTCGTCCTCGCAGGCCGTCCTGCACTGGCCCTCGGCCTGCGTGGCGATCTCCTGGCCGCACGCCTCGATGAACTCCTCGCAGGCGACCACGGTCGAGCAGACGGCCTGGCAGGCCGCGACGGGATCGGGCTCAGGCTCAGGCTCGGGCTGGCCTTCGGGCTGTGCTTCAGGCTCGGGCTGGGCCTCAGGCTGGGCTTCGGGCTCGGGCTGTGCTTCAGGCTCAGGCTGTGCTTCAGGCTGTGCTTCGGGCTCGGGGGTGTCGTCGCCGTCGTCGCCGCAGGCGACCAGCGCCAGGGGGGCCAACAGGGCGCAGAGGGTGAGCAGGAGGGGCTTCTTCATGGTGAACCTCGGTGTGTCAGGATCGGCGCAGCGCGGGCGTCCGCGCGAGGGTGGGCCTGGGCGAGGGTGTCGCGAGGCCGGCGTGCGCGGAGGTTCTAGGAGGGTTGTAGAGGTTGTGTCAAGAGGTTGTAGAGGTCTTGTCGAGGATCGCGGGGCAGGTCAGCGGCCGAAGGGGATGGTCAGCCCGACGGTGACGGCCTTGCTGTCGAAGTCGTAGCCGACGGTGATGGGGATGCCCTTGTACTGGACGCCGACCTGGGGGGTGATGCTGGTGTTGCCGGAGCGGTTGTCGTAGGAGGCCGAGGCGCCGGCGATCAGGGCGACGTCCTTGTTGAGGTATCGGGCGCCGAGGAGGCTGGTGTCGACCTTGGTGTTGTCGGGGGTGAAGCGGGCGGTGCCCTGTCCGCGGAGCATGTACTGGCCGAGCTGTGTTTCGAACATGGCGCTGAGCTGGTGTTCGGTGACCTGCTCTTTGACGCTCCGGGAGAACTCGATGCTGAAGGCGCGGAACTCCTTGGGGTCGCGGAAGCCGAGCTTGACGGAGAGGTCCTCGATCTGGCTGGTGGTGAGGTTGTAGGTGGCGGCGGCGCTGCCTTCCAGGTCGCCCTTCTTGAAGCGTCCGGAGGCGCTGGCGCGGGAGCTGGTGCCGTCGTGGCTGAGCCCGAGGGAGCCGCCGAGGTCCTTGTTTCCGACGTCGACGCCGAGGGAGCCGGTCTGCACGCCCTGTTGGTCGCGGCCGTACTTGACGATGACGGAGGCCAGGTCGGAGGGCTTGAGGCCGAGCTGGGCCGAGACGGTGTCGATGCCTGGGCCGTTCTTGCTGTAGTCGCGGGCGTCGAGGCTCAGGTCGAGGCCGGGCTTCTGGTACTTCAGGTTGTTGCCGGTGTAGGTGGAGTCGGCGCCGGTGCCGAGGTAGCTGCGGTTGGAGCCGCCGTCGAAGGCGCGGGTGGTGCCGAACTCGGAGGAGAATTGCCCGGCCTTGTAGCCGAGGCTGCCGTCGATCGCGGTCTTGTCGTCGAGCTGGCGCTGTCCGGTCAGGGCGCCGCTGTACTGTCCGCCGGCGAGGTTGGAGTCGAGGTTGAGGAAGTTCTTGTTGTCGCCGTAGCGCATGTTGGACTGGGCCGCGAGGCTGCCGTCCTGCTGCTTGTGTTCGCCGGAGAGGGAGGAGGAGAAGAGGCCCTGCGTGAAGGCGCCGGTGAGCTTCGTGGTCAGGAAGCCCTGGGTGTCGAGGTTGAGGTCGGAGGCGAGGAAGCGCTGATCGTCGCCGTAGCGCATGTTGACGTGGGCGGTGCGGGTGTCCTTGGAGACGTCCTGCTGTCCCTTGACGGAGCCGGAGAAGAGGCCCTGCTTGAGGGCGGCGTTGAGGCCGATGATGAGGTTGCCTTCGGGGTCGATGCTGCCGCTGGTCTGGACGAAGGTGTCCTTGTCGCCGTAGCGGACGGCGGCCTCGCCGCTGGTGCCCTTCTCCTTGTCGTGGGCGACGGAGGCGTTGGCCTTGAACTTGCCGCTGACGTACTGCATGTCGAGCTTTGCGGCTTCGAGGGCGATGTGCCGGATGCTGCCGAGGTCGGCCTGTGCGCCGACGGAGAAGCCCTTGCCCAGGTCTTTGTTTGCCTTGAGCTTGGGGATGTCGACGTCGGCGGCGACGGCGCCGGCGGCGGCCAGGACGGCCAGCGCCAGGACGTAGCCGGGGTTGTCGTCGACGAAGCGGCTGATCTTGGCGATGAGGGCCTTGCCCTTGTCGCTCGCGAGGAGCTTGTCGGAGGCGGCGACGGCGTCCTTGGCCAGGACCTCGGCGAGCTTCTTGACGGCGTCGGCGCCGCTGGCGTCCAGGCCGAGGCTGTCGCCGAGGCCGGGCAGGCCGTTGATGGCGGAGGTCAGGGCGCCCTTGCCGGCTTCGAGGAGGGCCTCCTCGTTGGTCTTGTCGGCGATCAGCTCGTAGAGCTCGCCGCCGAGCCACTGGCCGAGCAGGTCGCGCCAGCTCTCCGAGCGGACGCTCTGGAGGGTCTTCTGGACCTGCTTGCTCTGGCCGCGGGCGTCGAGGAGCTCGGTGGCCTTCTGGATGACGAGGCGGTTGGCCTCGGGGTCTTCGCGGTAGGCCTGCTCGACGAGGGCGAGCAGGTCTGCGTTGCCCATGCCTTCGAGGGAGGCGATGAGGTCGGCGGAGGACTGCTCGCTGTCCTTGCCGTCCTTGCCGGCCTTTTCCTGGGCGGCGATGGGCTCGATCGTAAGGTCCTGTTGGGGATCGAGGACCTGTGCCTGATCGGTCATGGGAGTCTCCAGAATGGGAAGAGGAAAGAGGCGCCGTCGCTCAAGGGCCCACCAAGCTGGGCTCAGAGTAGCCACCCTGCGTCAAAAAGAGAAGTCCTTGATGGGGATACCTTCCTTGAGGGCGAGGCGACGCAGGCGCGGGTCGGGGTTGGCGGCGACGGGGTAGCCGACACGGCGCAGCAGGGGGAGGTCGGTGTAGGAGTCGGTGTAGAACCAGCTCTGGCTCAGGTCGATGCCCTCGCGCAGGGCCAGATCCTCGGCCCGCTGGAGCTTGCCGGGGCCGTAGCAGACGGGGGAGAGGGCGTGGCCGGTGAAGCGGCCCTCGCGCACCTCGAGCAGGGTGCAGACGTAGCCTTCGAGGTCGAGCTGCTGGGCGACCATGTGGGAGATGTAGGGGCTTGAGCCGGTGGCCAGGAAGAGGCGGTGGCCTTGTCGGCGGTGGTGCTCGACGAGCTCGAGGGCCTCGGGGTAGAAGAGGTCGCGGATCTCGGCCTCGTACCAGGCCTCGACCTTGAGGCGCATGTCGGCTTCGAGGACACCCTCAAGATCCTTGAGGCCCTTGCTGGTGATCTCCTCGAGGTCGAGGATGGCCAGCTTGTACTGGACGAGCCACCCGATCGATCGGGCCAGGGCCAGCGGTCCGATCTCGCCTTCGCGCCACATCCGCTTGAGCCAGACGCTGGCGGAGTTGACCGACAGGAGGGTCAGGTCGAGGTCGAAGAAGGCTGCGGGCTGGCCGGGGTCGGGGGTCATGGCTGTCGCCTCGGCGTGTCAGAGGTAGTGGTGGGTGGCCGATTCGACCAGGAGGTTGCAGGCGGCGTGGAAGACGACGCAGGAGGTGATGGTGCCGGTCCTGTCGCGCAGCCATCCGAAGAGCAGGGAGGGGAAGAAGACGGCCAGGCGCGCCGGTCGCAGATCGATGATGAAGTGGCCGAGGCCGAAGAGGGCGCTGGTGATGAGGATGGCCGGGCTCAGGTGGAAGATCCACAGGCGAGCGCGCCGAGGCATGGCGCGGTCGAGGGTGGTCTGCAGGTAGCCCCGGTAGAAGAACTCCTCGGGCAGGGCGACGAGCAGGAGCTGCGCGGCGATGATCATCGGGATCCAGCCCAGGCCCCGGCTCAGGCGCAGCGCGCCCCCCGCGTCGACCTCGCCGATCTCCTCGGGGGTCAGCCGCTGGGGCCCGAGGCGCAACAGCCCTGGCGCGGGTCGGCCGTCGAGGCGGACGCGGATGGACAGGTCGTCGGCGTCGCGCAGGCGGACGCTGGCGCTTCGCAGCGCGGGCCGCGCGGTGGTCGTCGACAGGATCGCGATCCCCGGCGGGTCGGCGCCTCGGCGGCGCAAGGGGTCGGCGGCGTGGTTCCGGCCCGCGTCGAGGATGACGAGGCCGTCAGGGCCGGGGTCGAGCTCGATGTCGAGCTGGTGTCGGCCCTGCCCGGTGCTCCAGGTGAGGTGGACGCGCCCGCCCTCCTTCCAGATCTGGACGGCGGGGCCAGCGGCGGCGTCGAGGGCGGGGGGGCGGCCTTCGAGCAGGACGGGCAGCTGTCGGTAGTGGTCGGCGTCGAACTCGAACTGGTGGCCCAGGACCTGGGTGCGCCACAGGTGGTAGCCGGCGAAGAAGGGCGCGGCGATCGCCAGCGCCAGCAGCAGGCCGGCGCCAGCGGCGCGGGGCCAGCCTCGCCAGGTCATCGCGTGGGCTTCGAGGTCGCGCCCGCGCCGGGTCAGGATCGCGTAGGGGATGAGGAGGAAGACCGCGGCCACGAGGGTGAAGAGGTACTCGGAGACGAGGGCCGAGATGGCCGCCAGGTCGCTCAGGGCGCGGGTCAGCAGGGCGCTCAGGGCGAAGACGAGCATCACCTCGCGCAGGGGTCGCGCGGCGGCGGCCTGCTCATCCGGCGGGGAGGTGGGATCGGGGTTTTCGCTCACGCGGGCATCTCAGGTCGTTGAGGGGGGTTCTGGGCCAGGGCGAGGTCTGGTGTCCTCCGCGAGGGCATGATGAGGGAGAGCGGCGAGGGGATGCAAGGGGCGCCCTCTCGATGTGGATGGAGGCCGTCGCTGTCGGGGTTGACAAGGGCATCTCGGGCATGTTGCGCGCCCGTGTGGAGGCGTGTAGAATGGCGCGTGGTGAAGCACCGAATCAAGAGCCTGATGGCGCAAACCGAGGGTTGTCGGGGCTGACGTTCTGATGGTCGCCCTCGGCGTCGGGTGGAATAATGAATGTGACATGTCCCAAGTGCGGCGCGGCTTACGAGGTGCACGCGGATCGAGTGCCCGGAGAGGGCATCGACATGAAGTGCTCCAAGTGCTTGCACACCTTCAAGGTGCAGTCTCCGTCGGCGGCCCCGTCGAGGCCGCCTTCGTCGAGTTCGGCGGACTTCAGCCTCAAGGGGGTGACCTTCCTGGGGGGGCAGCCGGCGGCGTCGGTGATCTCGGGGGAGGAGGCCGGGGAGCGCTTCTTCATCCAGCGCAAGAGCGGCAAGGTCTTCGGGCCCTTCGAGAAGCGGCTCATCGTCCAGATGCTCAAGGCCGGGAAGCTGACGGGGGATGAGGGGGTCAGCCGGGACAAGTCCTTCTGGGTGCCCTTGACGTCGATCCCGGAGTTCCTGAGCGCCATGGAGGGGCAGGACGGGGTGGATCCGCGGGGGATGACGCAGATCCCGGGTCGGCCTGGCCCGATGATGGGCTCGGACGAGCCGCTGCCCTCGTTCTCCGAAGAGTTCGCCTCGCTGGACAGGCCCGGCAACGACCCGAGCCGCTTTGACATCTCCAACCTGCCGGGCCTCGGCGACGAGATCGACCTGAACAACGGCGATCCCTCCAGCGCGGAGCTGCCAGGCCCGAGGGGCTTCGGCGCGGAGCTGCCAGCGCCCAAGGGGTTTGGCGGTGGCGCGGAGCTGCCGGTCCCGAGGGGCTTCGGAGGGGAGCCCGAGCTGCCCAGGCCCAAGAACTTCGTCGGTGAATCCGAGCTGCCGGCGCCCAAGGGCTTCGGCGGTGGCGCGGAGCTGCCGGTCTCGAGGGGCTTCGGCGGTGAATCCGAGTTGCCGGTCTCGAGGGGCTTCGTCGGTGAATCCGAGCTGCCGGCGCCCAAGGGGTTTGGCGGTGGCGCGGAGCTGCCGGTCCCGAGGGGCTTCGGAGGGGAGCCCGAGCTGCCCAGGCCCAAGAACTTCGTCGGGGAATCCGAGCTGCCGGCGCCCAAGGGCTTCGGCGGTGGCGCGGAATTGCCGAGGTCTCTGGGCGGCGAGGTCGAGGCCCAGGGTGGCCGGCTCGGGGGGCGGACCGAGCTGCCCGTGTCGCGCTCGCAGGGGGTCGGCGGCTTTGAGCAGCCGTCCTCCGAGATGCCGATCTCGCGCAATGCGGACAGCCAGGACTTCTTCAGGACGGGCTTCGGGACGGACAACGCCTTCGGGGGCGGCCTGAGCAACGTGCGCGCCCAGCGCGACATCGGCGGCCCGTCCGGGTTTGGCGACGCGGACATCGCGCCCAAGGGCTTTGCCGACGCGGGCGACGACCTCTTCGACGATCCGTCCTCGGAGGATGGGGCGTCGAGAGATGAGTTCGACGGCGTCTTCGGGTCCTTCCAGGCTTCGGACAACGTGGCGGCCTTTGGCCCGGGATCGGTGGACTTCGGCGGCTCGCAGGGCTTCACGGTCGAGGTCGAGCACTCCCAGGTCGAGCCGCTGCCGCCGCTGACGCAGGGGCGCGGGAGCTCGGGGGCCTTTGACGACTCTGCGGACGAGGGCGACTCGCTGCCGTCGCTGCCGGATCTGGACGCTGCCAACGGGTCCAAGGCGCCGGAGCCGCCGGGCAAGAAGGCGCCGGCGATCAAGAAGAAGGGGCGGGTGGCGCCGCCGCTGGCTGCGGCCATCGGGCTGCTGGCCGTGGCGCTGATCATCGTCGTGGGGTTGATCCTGTTCCAGTCCGGGATCTTCGGCGACGATCCGGTCGCGCCCGCGCCCGTGGTGAAAGAGAAGGACCCGGTCGAGGTGGTCAAGCCCGTCGAGCGGGTGGCGAACTTCGACAAGCTCACGGCCGACACCTACTCGGCTTACAAGGCCTACATCGAGGAGACGCGCAAGGAGCTGGAGTCCAAAGAGGGCGACGTGGTGCTCAAGAGCCAGCTCGTCGTGGGCTACGTGCTCTACCTGGCGCACTACCCGGAAGACCTCCAGTACAAGGACGAGGCGATCAAGCTCGGCAAGGAGCTGGCCGGGCAGAAGGGCGAGGAGGCCGCGCTGGGTCGCGGCGCGCTGGCGATCCTGGATGTCGACTCGGCGGGCGCGGCCACGGCCCTCGTGCCGATCACCAAGGGAGAGCGCTACGCCTACACCGCCCACCTGCTGCTGGGCCTGGATCACCTCATGGCCGAGCGCTCGGGCCGCAAGTTCAGCGACGCCTCGACGCCCACCCCCACGGACGAGGAGGCCCCGAAGGCCCCGAAGGTCGAGGAGGGCGAGGAGGCCCCGAAGGGCGAGGAGGGCGAGGGCGCCGATGATCCGCCGGAGGGCGAGGAGGCCCCGAAGGTCGATGAGGATGAGGAGGCCCCGAAGGCCCCGAAGGGCGAGGAGGCCCCCGCACAGGGGGACGCGGGCGTGGCGGTCGAGGGAGACGCTGGCGAGGCGGGGTCTCAGGGCGTGGAGATGGATCTGGTCGACGAGGTGATGGCCGAGGAGGAGCTTGTCGAGCAATCGAGGCAGAAGAGCCTGTCGCACCTCAAGGAGGCCTCCAAGATCAAGCCGGAGGCGCCCGCGCCGCGCTACTTCGCGGCGCTGCTGGAGAAGCGGGCGACGCGGACGGAGCAGGCCAGGGCCTTGCTGGTCAAGCTGCTGGTCAAGTCCCCGGAGCACGTCCCGGCGCTGCTTGAGCTCTCGATGCTTGCCTACCTCAACGGCGACCTGAACGTGGCCCGCGATCACGCGCTGCCGGTGACGGGGAAGCTCCAGGCGGCGGCCTCCAAGCGAGAGCGATCCCAGTCGCACCTGCTGGTGGGTCTGGTGCACGTGGCCCGGCGCCAGTCGACCGAGGCGGTCACGGCGCTGATCGAGAGCTTGAAGATCGACCCTTCGAATGAGGAGGCGCTCAAGGCGCTCGGCGAGGAGTTCTTCCGAAACGGGAAGTTCGAGGAGGCGCTGAACTACTTTACGACCAACGCCAGCCTGAGCCAGTCCGACCCGGAGGTCATGCTGGGGGTGGTCAAGAGCCACATCGGCCTGGAGCAGTTCGACAAGGCCGTGCAGAAGCTTGAGGCCGGGATCAAGGCTTTCCCGACCAACGCGCGCTTCCCCTTCCTGCTCGGGCTCATCCATGAGAAAGAGGGATACTGGTTCGAGGCCCAGCAGCGCTACAGGTCGGCGCTGCAGATCGATCCTGACTTCTCCAAGAGCCGGGTGCGGCTGGCGTTGCTGCTCTTGCGCGACGACAAGCGCGACGAGGCCACGGCGCTGCTGGACGAGGCCGAGAAGCGCGGCGCGGCCCGCGACGCCGACGTGGCGGTGGACATCGGCCAGGCCTACCTGATGATGAACGACCAGGCCAGGGCGCTGGCGGCGCTCCAGACCGCGCTCAAGCTCAACGCCAGCAACCTCGACGCGCGCATCAGGCTGTCGCGCTACCACCTGGATCAAGGCGAGAGCGAGAAGGCGCTGGCGATGCTGGAGCCCTTCATGGAGACGAAGGTGCTCGATACGGAGCTGGCGACCTTGCTCTCGGACGTCTTCCGCGCCCGCGGCCAGTATGAGCGCAGCATCGAGCAGCTCGACAAGCTCATCGAGGCCGACCCCAAGAACGAGCAGTACGTCTTCAAGCGCGGCCTGTCCTACTTCGGGTGGAAGAACTACGACACGGCCAAGGACCAGTTCCTCAAGGCCTACCGCATGAACCCGAACTTCCCGGAGACCTACTTCTACGCCGGCCGGGTGGAGTTCGAGCAGAAGAACTACGGCCAGGCCATGAAGATCTTCCGCGCCGTGCTCGACGAGGATCAGGCCAACGGCCATTACCGCTACTACCTCGCCTATGCGCTGGAGAAGAACGACAACAACACCCAGGCGCTGGAGGAGTACACGTCGATCGACCGCTTTGATCCGAAGTACGGCGCCGCCAACCCGGAGCTCTTCTACCGGCGAGGCCGTATCCTGGCGATGCAGGGCAACTACCGGCTGGCCAAGCGAGATCTGGCCGAGGCGCTCCAGCGGGACCCCGACCACCTCGGGGCGCTGCTGTCCATGGGCGACACGCTCTTTGACGAGCGCGATTACGAGCGCGCCGTGGTGCTCTACGACAGAGCGCTCAAGCAGCGCGACGACCTGTCGCTGGCCCACTACCGCAAGGGTCAGGCGCTGATCTACCTCAAGCAGACCCAGGAGGCCATCCGCGAGATCGAGCGGGCCCACGCCCTGGATCTCAAGGAGGCCAAGAGCCACGAGGAGCTGGCCTTCCTCTATCGGGACGTCGGCAACTCCGGCAGCGCCATCCGGCACTTCAAGACCTACCTGAGCATGGAGCCCAAGGCCCCCAACCGCAAAGAGATCGAGAAGCAGATCGTCCGCCTTGGCGGCAGACCGTAGGCGAGCAACCGTGGAGAGCCCAACAAACATCGAGATCTGCGTCCTGTCTCGCGATGAGAAGCTGGCCAGTCAGCTCGAAGAGCTGCTCGACGGCTTTGACCTGGGCGTCGACTTCTTGAGCTCGACCTGGGAGGACTTCTCGGCCTACCTGGAGGTGCCCGCCCCAGGGACCCGCGTGATCTGCCTCATGTCCCTGGGCGATCTGTGCGAGGGTGGCTTCGACGTGCTGACGCGGGCCGATGAGTTCATGCAGGCGCGGCCCACCTTCAGCCCCGTGCTGATCGTGGAGCCCTGGGTGCTCGGCGAGCTCGACAGCGTGCGGCTGGTGACGGGCTTTCAACGGACGATCCTGCTGCTGGAGCTGGCCGAGTCGCTCGGCGGCCTGCTCATGGGCCTCATCCCGGGCCTGGCGCCGGCGCCGATGTCCCGATCGGCCAACGTGGCCCCGCCGCCCGACCCGGCGCCGCCCGCGGCGTCCGGCGGCGAAGAGGTCCACGTCGTGGTCGTGGGCCTCGATGGCGTCGGCAAGGGCGATCTGTCCACCGTGTGGCTCTCTCGCCTGCTCTACAGCCTCTATGTGAGGGCCTTCACCGGGACGCTCAAGCTCCGCACCGGCCAGCGCGAGCAGATCTTCACCTTCAAGAGCGGCCAGGCCGGCGCCGTCCATGGCGAGGGCCCCGAAAACCTGCTCTCGGCCTTCGCGTGGGACAAGGGACAGTGCGAGGTCGCCGAGGGCCCGGTGCCGTCGACCTTCACCCCCTTCGCCCCGATGTTGCGCCTGATCTATGAGGGGGTGCTGCGCCACCTCTCGCTCAACCGGGCCGCCGAGCGCCTGACGGGCTTCGAGGGCAAGTACCCGGTGAGCACCGAGTTCTTCGGCGATCGGAAGAACGAGCTGGCCAGCCTGACGACGCTGGTGCGCTTCTGCCAGAACTGCAAGGGGAGCAAGACCTGGTCGCAGATCATCTCGGTGACCTGGGACGACATCCAGGAGGCGCTCAAGGTCGCCTGCTACGCCCTGGACACGGATCTGGTGGTGATGGCCGACGCCCCGATGGATCGGCCCGCGACGGTGAAGTACTCGACCCGCTCGACCTTCAACGTCCGCCAGAGCCTTTCGCTGTCCACGTCCTCCGTCAAGGCCAAGGCGGAGGGGCCCGACCAGGAGGCCATCAAGGCGCTGGTCTCCAAGCTGCGCGAGCGGCTGGACTTCTACGGCTCCACCGACGCCTACGAGCTCTTCGGCCTCCACCCCGAGTGCGGCGCCGCGATGGTCCGCGATCGCTACTACAAGATGGTCAAGGACCACCACCCTGACGTCGTCGGCGGCAACATCTCGCCCGAGGTCAAGGCGCTGGCCGAGCTGCTCTTCATCCACGTCAAGGACGCCTACGTCGAGCTGCTCTCGCTGGAGAAGGACTCCACCGGCGGGCAGGCCGCCAAGGACGGGCCCAGCGAGCGCCACACCTCGTCGGTGCGGCGCTCGGCGCCCTCTGGCGCCCGCAAGGCCGCCGAGGCCCAGGTCGCGCGGCTGACCAACTCCCGATCCATCAAGACCTCGCCCAACAGCCGCCCAGCGGCGACCTCCGAGAACTCCGAGCGCGAAAAGCCCGCGCGCAGGCCATCGGGCGACGCCCCGATCCGCAAGAAGACCTCGTCCGGCTTCCGCAAGCCCACCACCGGCGATCAGCCCGTCCCGACCGTCAAGCCCGCCGATCTGCCCCCCGGCCCGCGCCGACGGACGACCGACACCGCGCGCGCGACCTCGGTGCCGCTGCCCTCGGGCTACAAGACGCAGCCCCCCGCCGCCCAGCCCCCCGTCGCCCATCCTGCGCCGGCGACCGCCCCCACCGGAGAGCAGCGCAAGAACCTCCAGGAACGGATCAACCAGAACATCCCCCCCGACGTGCACTTCAAGAACGGGGAGAAGCTGATGAAGACCGGCCAGTACGACAAGGCGCGCGAGGCCTTCAAGCAGGCCACCAGGCTGGAGCGCGAGAACCCCGTCTACCGCGCCCACTACGCCTGGGCCACCCTCATGGTCACCCCCTCCGAGGTCAACAGGGTCAAGGAGATCCTCCAGGAGTGCCTCAAGATGTCTGGCCGAGCCGTCGAGGCCAACCTCTTCCTGGCCCGGATCTACAAGCGCGACGGCGAGATCAACCGCGCCATCAAGTTCTACGAGGCCGCCGTCGCTGAAGACCGCAGCTGCGTCGAGGCCCAGCGCGAGCTTCGCCTCCACAGCATGCGCAAGGAGAGCGCCCCGGAAGAGGACACCAAGGAGCGGGCGGAGTCTTTCTTCGGCAAGCTCTTTCAAAAGAAGAAGTAGGGTGGTAGCGTCTCTGAATTCAGAGCTTCAGTTCAATCGGAGCTTTCTGTTGATAGCGTGGGAGCCGTACACATGGGCAAGGTAATCGGGATAGACCTGGGGACGACAAACTCCTGCGTGGCCGTCATCGACGGCGGCGAGCCGGTGGTGATCCCCAACAGCGAGGGGGCCCGCACGACCCCCTCGATGGTCGGCTTCACCGACGGCGACGAGCGCTTCGTGGGCCTCCAGGCCAAGCGACAGGCCATCATCAACGCCGATCGGACCATCCACGGCGTCAAGCGGCTCATCGGCCGCAAGTACCGAGCCCCCGAGATCGATCGACTCAAGGAGCACCTGCCCTTCCGCATCGTCGAGAACGTCAACGGCGACGCCTGGATCAGCATCAACGGCAAGAACTACTCCCCCCAGGAGATCTCCGCGCAGATCCTCCGCAAGATGAAGTCCACCGCCGAGGACTTCTTCGGCGAGGAGATCGTCGAGGCCGTCATCACCGTCCCGGCCTACTTCGACGACGCCCAGCGCCAG